>DASXAA010000231.1:0-15089 GCA_036407035.1 Thermoleophilaceae bacterium
CTCGAGCTGTTCAAGCCGTTCATCATGGCCCGGCTCGTCGAGCGCAAGTCGGTGCAGAACATCAAGGCGGCCAAGAAGATGGTCGACTCGATGATCCCCGAGGTCTGGGACGTGCTCGAGGAGGTCATCCAGGAGCACCCGGTGCTGCTGAACCGCGCGCCGACGCTCCACCGGCTGGGCCTCCAGGCCTTCGAGCCGGTGCTGGTCGAGGGCAAGGCCATCCAGGTCCATCCGCTCGTCTGCCACGCGTTCAACGCGGACTTCGACGGCGACCAGATGGCCGTGCACGTGCCGCTGTCCGCCGAGGCGCAGGCCGAGGCGCGGCTGCTGATGCTGTCGGCGAACAACATCCTGTCGCCGTCGCACGGCTCGCCGCTCGCGACGCCCACGCAGGACATGGTGCTCGGCTCGTACTACCTGACCTACGGGCCCGACGAGTCCGGCCTCGCCGAGCTCGAGACGGAGCTGTTCGCCGGCAAGTGGAACGAGAAGAAGCACGGGCCGCGCCCGCACGTTTTCCGCTCGGCCCAGGAGGCGGAGCTCTCGTACGAGCACGGGATGGTCTCGCTGCACGACCTGGCGGAGTACCGCCGGCCGGGTGAGCAGGGCCACCTGCTGACGACCGTGGGACGCATCATCTTCAACGAGAAGGTGGAGCGCGCCCTGCGCGAGACGCTCAGCGAGGAGTACGACCCGACCACCTACGAGTTCGTCAACCAGCCGCTCAAGAAGCGCGGCATGGCCGACGTGATCGAGCGGCTCGTGGACGTGCACGGCCCGTACGCGACGGCGCTCGTGCTCGACGCGTTCAAGGAGCTCGGCTTCCACTACGCGACGCAGGCCGGAATCACGATCTCGAAGAACGACGTCGTGATCCCGCCCAACAAGGAGCAGATACTCGAGCGCTACGAGGCCGAGGTCGGCGAGATCCACGATCAGTACGACATGGGCCTCATCTCCCAGGAGGAGCGCAAGGAGGCGGTCGTCGAGAAGTGGACGTCCGCCACCGAGGACGTCGGGCAGGCGATGCAGGACAACCTGCACGAGTTGAACCCGATCTTCATGATGGCCAACTCCGGCGCGCGCGGATCGTTCAAGCAGATCCGCCAGCTGGCCGGGATGCGCGGCCTCATGGCGAACCCGAAGGGCGAGATCATCGAGCGCCCGATCAAGGCCAACTTCATGGAGGGCCTGACGGTGCTCGAGTACTTCATCTCGACCCACGGCGCCCGCAAGGGCCTCGCGGACACGGCGCTCCGCACCGCGGACTCGGGCTACCTGACCAGGCGGCTCGTGGACGTGGCGCAGGACGTGATCGTGCGCGACGAGGACTGCGGCACGCAGGAGTACATCGAGATGCCGCTGTTCGACGAGGCCGGCCGGCCGAACGAGCAGCTCGAGGGTCGCTACGCGGCCATCGACTTCGAGACGAAGCGGCACCGCAGCCTGATCGAGAAGGGCGAGGTCATAACGCAGGAGCACATCGCCACGATGGCCGAGGCGTACGAGGGCGAGCAGGTCGGCGTTCCGGTCCGCTCGGTGCTCAAGTGCCTCGCCGAGGGCGTGTGCCAGCGCTGCTACGGCGTCGCGCCCGCCACCGGCAAGGTGGTGGCGATCGGCGACGCGGTCGGCATCATCGCCGCGCAGTCGATCGGCGAGCCGGGCACGCAGCTGACGCTGCGGACGTTCCACACCGGCGGTGTCGCCGGCGCGGACATCACGCACGGTCTCCCGCGCGTGGTGGAGCTGTTCGAGGCGCGCAAGCCCAAGGGCCTCGCCGAGCTCGCTCAGGTCGAGGGCACGGTCGCCGTGGAGGACACGGAGAAGGGCCTAAAGGTGATCATCACCGACAAGGGCGGTGAGGAGCACGCCTACAGCTTCCCGCGGCGCACGCGGCTGCTGGTGGAGCAGGGTCAGAAGGTCACGGCGGGCGACCAGCTCAACGAGGGCTCGATCTACCCGCACGACATCCTCGCCTTCGGCGGCGCGGACCAGCTCAGGCGGCGCACCGCGACCGAGGTGTACCTCGTCCACGAGGTGCAGAAGGTCTACAAGTCGCAGGGCGTCGACATCAACGACAAGCACATCGAGATCATCATCCGGCAGATGATGAAGAAGGTCCGGGTGGATCAGAAGGGCGACACCACCTACCTCCCGGGCCAGTTCGTCGACCGGAACGAGATGCTTACCGTCAACGGCGATCTCAAGAAGGGCAAGAAGGAGGAGGCCGAGTACGAGGAGATCATCCTCGGAATCACGAAGGCCTCCCTGGCCACCGACTCGTTCCTGTCGGCGGCCTCCTTCCAGGAGACGACGAAGGTGCTCACCGACGCCGCCCTCGAGGGCAAGACCGACCGGCTGCTCGGCCTGAAGGAGAACGTGATCATCGGGAAGCTGATCCCGGCGGCCACGGGCCTCCGCCGCTACCGCCGGCTCGAGATCGAGCCCACCGAGCCGATCCGTCGCCACGCGCCGGACGAGATCGGGCTGCTCGACGAGGGCGAGCTCGCGGCCGAGCTCGGGCTGACCGAGTCCGGCGAGATCGAGGGCTTCGGCTTCGGCGACGGCGGCGACGGCTCGGAGTCGTTCGGCGATCTCGCCGACCTGCCCGCCGACGGCGACTCGGAGAGCTAAGACATCGCGGGAGAGCGCCGGCGCATGCGCGCCGGCGCCCAACCCTCGTGGAGCAGATTCAGCTACAGCCGGTCGACTCACTGACGGTCACCACGCTGGTCGACAACGTGGCGGACCTGCTGCTGCGCGACCAGGGCCCGGCCAAGCGGCCGCCGTTCGCCATGTCCGCGTATCCGGACGCCGCCGCGCGCTTCATCGACGGCGGCCGCACCGGCGACACGCTGCGCGCGGAGCACGGCTTCTCGTGCCTCGTGACGATCTCGAAGGACGGCCGGACGACGCGCGTCCTGTTCGACACCGGCATCTCGCCCGACGGCATGGTGGAGAACATGCGCCGCCTGGAGCTGTCCCCGCGCGACATCGACGTCATCGTCCTCAGCCACGGGCACTGGGACCACACCACCGGGATGCACGGGCTCGTCGGCGAGCTCGGCTGGCCGAACGTGCCGGTCCTGATCCACCCGGAGTTCTGGAGCCGGCGCAGGGTGGTCGTCCCCGGCCGCGACCCGGTCGAGCTGCCGTCCACCAGCAAGCCCGCGCTCGAGGGCGCGGGGTTCGAGATCGTGGAGCAGCGGCAGCCCTCGTTCCTCCTCGACGGCTCCCTGCTCGTCACCGGCGAGGTGGACCGGACGACCGAGTTCGAGCAGGGGTTCCCGGTCCACCAGGCCCACCGCGACGGGGCGTGGCAGCCCGACCCGCTGATCCTGGACGACCAGGCGCTGGTGGCGAACGTGACGGGGCGCGGCCTCGTCGTGCTGACCGGCTGCGGCCACTCCGGGATCGTGAACATCCTGCGCTACGTGCGAAAGCTGACCGGGGAGGAGCGGCTGCACGCCGTGGTCGGCGGCTTCCACCTCGGCGGGCCGCTGTTCGAGAAGGTCATCCCGCCCACCTGCGACGCGCTGGCGGACCTCTCGCCCGACTACATCGTCCCCGCGCACTGCACCGGCTGGGCGGCCCAGCAGGCGATCGCCGCCCGCTTCCCGGAAGCGTTCATCCAGAACAGCGTCGGCACGCGGTTCGAGTTCGCGTCCGACGCTCAGCCGGCGCGCTAAGCGGGCGCCCAGCGCAGCAGCTCGTCGACGTGCTCGTCCGTCAGCCCGACGGCCGAGCGCGTCTCGACGATCAGGGTGGGCTCCTCGCGCGAGAGGGCCCATAGGCGGCAGCTGTCGTCGATGTTGTCGTCGACCCATGCGGCCGGGCGGCCGGCGGCGTACTCGGAGATCGCGTCGAGCTTCCAGTGGGCCGACCCGAACGCCGCCCGGCCGTCGAACGTCAGGCAGGGCAGGTCCCGGAAGGGGAGCTTCAGGAGGAACGGCAGATGGTCGTTCGCGCGCTCCTCCCAGCCGGTCGCCCAAACGAGCTCATAGCGTTCAGCTAGTCTGACCAGCCTCGCACCGATCTCCTCGGGGATGCAGTGCGCGACCCCGTCGATCCAATGGAGTGGACCGGGGAGCTGGCCCGCGCCCGGGCTGAATCCGAAGACGCTGATCACCCCGTCGACGTCGAGGAACAGGATCGGGCGATTTGTGAGTTCCGGTACCAATGCGTAGCAATCGTTTTACAGGGGTAGCCAATAGGTTGACTATCGGCCGGGCTTCTTGTTAAGGGGGGAGGCCAACCGGCCGATATCCCGAATAACGGGCAGGGAAGCCGCCTGCACGTGACCCAGATCTTTTCTTTGAGCGTGACGCTTCAATTCGGCATTCTGCTTGCGCTTTGCTGTGCGCTGGCGACGAACCTTGGCTTCCTCCTGAAGCACCGCGGTGCCTGCGCCGCCCCTGACGTCAGCCTGCGGCACCCGGTCGCGAGCGCGGTCGGGCTCTTCCGGTCGAAGTGGTTCGCGCTCGGCATGCTCGTGGCGCTCGGGGCCTGGGGCTTCCACGTCGCCGCCCTGGCGCTCGCGCCGCTCTCGATCGTCCAGGCGGTCATCGCCGGCGGGCTCGTGCTGCTCACGGTCATGGCCGAGCGCTACTTCGGATGCAGCGTGGGCACGCGGCAGTGGGCGGGCGTCGGACTCACCGCGCTCGGCCTGGTCCTGCTCGCGGTCACGCTGCCCACCGGCACCGGCGCGCACTCCGGCTTCTCCCTCGCCGGCATGATCGCCTTCGAGTCGGTGCTGCTTGCGATCGGCACCGCGCTGGTGCTCTCGCCGGGGCTCGACAACCACGAGCACCACGGCGTGCTCCTCGGCACCGCGGCCGGCATCCTCTTCGGCGTCTCCGACGTGGCGATCAAGGCCCTCACGGGCGCGGTCGGCCAGAGCGGCGCCGCCGGCCTCTTCTCCCCCTGGCTCCTCACCTGCATCGCCGCCTCGGTGCTCGCCTTCTACGCGTCCGCGCGCGGGCTCCAGAAGGGCGAGGCGGTGCCGGTCATCACGCTCACGAGCGCGGCAGCCAACGTGTCCGCGATCAGCGGCGGGTTCCTCGTCTTCGGCGATCCGATGCCGAACGACCCGGTCGGAATCGTCGTGCAGAGCTTCGCCTTCGTGCTGGTGGTCGTGGCGGCCTGGCTTACACCGGCGCCGCTGCGGGCTGCTCGCGCCGAGGCGTAGCGGCGCGCCTGGCCGCGAACGAGGCGATCGCCTCGGACAGGTACTCGGGGTCGTCCGACATCGGCACGTGCCCGAGTCCCTTGACGTAGCGCAGCTCGGCGTCCGGGATCAGCCGCTCGAAGCGGCGGCCCTGGCGCGGGAAGAGGACAACGTCCTTCGTGCCCCAGACGAGGAGGACCGGGCACTCGATCTCGTTCAGGCCTCGGGGCTGCTGGCCCTCGAGGTAGGGCAGCGTGGCATCGAAGCCGGGCGCGTTCGCGAACATCTCGCCCTGCTCGACCAGGTCGGCCGGGTCGGCCTTCCACGGCTTCCCGAGATGGGGACCGGCGAGGAGCGTGCGCGCGACCGGGTTGCGCAGCTGCTCCTCCGTCGCCGGCGCGCTGCGCGCTATCCAGCGGACCGCGCGCAGGATGTTCAGCCCGAGTGCCTGCTCGCGGGGCAGGGCAAGCCCGGCCGGCGAGATCGCGGTCGCCGTTGCCGCGCGCCCGCGCCGCGCCAGCTCGAGCGTGATCCACCCGCCCAGCGAGTTGCCGGCGATGTGCGCCGTCCCGAACCCGGCCGCGTCCATCTCCTGCTCGACCGAGTCCGCGAGCGCATCGATGGTGGACTCGAGCCCGGGCGGAAACGGCTGCGAGCGCCCGTGGCCGGGCAGGTCCACGGCCAGCACGTCGAAGCTCTGCTCGAGCAGCGGCAGCATCGGCTTCCAGCCGCGCCAGGTGTGGCCGATCCCGTGGATCAGCACGAGCGGCTCGCCGGAGCCGGCGCGATGGTGGTCGAGGTGCGAGTGCGCCACGGCGGGCACCCTACCGCTCCGGGCGCCGCCGGCGGCGCCCCCGCGCGGCCGCCTCACCGCCCGCTGCTACCATCACGCGCCGCATGCCAAGCATCAACCAGCTCGTTCGCAAGGGCCGCCGCAAGCCCAAGAAGAAGGTCGCCACGCCGGGCCTCAAGTCCGGCCAGGGCCGCAAGCGGCGGATCGCGGCGCCCCAGCGGCGCGGCGTGTGCACGCGCGTGTACACGACCACGCCCAAGAAGCCGAACTCGGCGCTTCGCAAGGTCGCCCGCGTGCGGCTGACGAACGGGATGGAGGTCACCTGCTACATCCCGGGCGAGGGCCACAACCTCCAGGAGCACTCGGTGGTGCTGGTCCGCGGCGGCCGAGTGAAGGACCTGCCGGGCGTGCGCTACAAGGTCGTGCGCGGCACGCTCGACGCCGCCGGCGTCAGCGACCGCAAGAAGGCCCGCTCGCAGTACGGCGCGAAGGCCCGCTGAGGATGCCGCGCCGCGCCCCCGCCGGGATCCGCCCGATCGAGCCGGACTCGATGTACGGCTCGAAGCTCGTCCAGCAGATCATCAACAAGGTGATGGTGGACGGCAAGAAGTCGATCGCCGAGGGCATCGTCTACGACGCGCTCGACATCCTCTCCCGCCGCACGAGCCAGGACCCGGTGCCGGCGCTCGAGGAGTCGGTCAAGCAGCTGACCCCGGTGCTCGAGGTGCGCTCCCGCCGCGTCGGCGGCGCCACCTACCAGGTCCCGGTCGAGGTGCCGGGCGCACGCGCCCGCACGCTGGCGGTGCGCTGGCTGGTGGAGTTCGCGCGCCAGCGCCGCGAGAAGTCGATGGCGGAGCGGCTGGCGGGCGAGCTGGCGGACGCGCAGTCGCAGCAGGGCGGCGCGTACAAGCGCAAGGACGACATCTACCGGATGGCGCAGGCCAATAAGGCGTTTGCGCATTACCGCTGGTAGATCTGTCGGCCGCCTCCCGGGCCCGATCGCTTTACAGCAGCAACCAGGGGTCGGCTCCGGCCGCTCTTCGGTCCGCTGATGTCGACTTGTGGGTGCTATAGCACCCATGAGTCGACATCACCTCCCTGGTGAGCCTGCCGGCCCCCGCTCCGGACCGCCCTCATTGCCGCAGTACGATCCAACCCGGTGCCCCTCTACGAGTACGACTGCCAGGCCTGCGGCGCCCGCTTCGAGGAGCTCGCCCCGGCCGGCTGCGCGCCAACGTGTCCCGCCTGCGGCAACGAGCGGACCGTACGGCGCTGGTCCGAGCTCGCGCCGCCGCGCGTGCCCGTCGGCCTGACCGGCCGCGCGGCAGCCAGGAGCAACTCCAAGCGGCAGGCCCGCGAGGAGGCGCGCCGGGAGCGCCGCGACAAGGGCTGAGTCAGCCGTCCGGCCGCGCCAGCCGCACCGCGCCCGCCAGCACAGCGAGCGCGCCGGCCGCGATCTCGAGCCACAGGCCAGCGCCCGCCGAGGCGGTCGCGCCCTCGAAGTTGCGTCCGATCGCGCCCGTCTCGTCGGAGGCCGGCAGGTCGCTCAGCAGCGCGATCCCGAGCGCCACCAGCCCGAGCGCCACCAGCGCCACGGCAGCGGGCCGCGAGCGCCCGATCCCAGCGCCGACAGCCATCACGAGCACGAACACCGCCAGCAGCACGAACACCACGCTGTGGCGCTCGAATCCGCTCAGCGTGCACTTCTCGGCCAGCTCGGGATCGGCGTCGTTGATCACCGCGCAGCTGCCGTTCGCGACGTCCACCGAAACGATCGTCGTGAACTCCGTGACCGCCATCAGCACGGCGGCCGCGGCGCCCAGACCGGTGACCGCCAGGCCGACCCCTCCGGAATCCCGCAACGCAGCGCCCAAACGCCCCGTTCGAGCCGCTCGGGCCCTGCTACCATCACGGGCTGCTTCGCGGGCACCTCCCCCTGGCCCGCGATCCGCCTCAGCCACGCGATCGAGGTCTTCGTGGCAGGCGGTCATCCACGGCGATGGAGACTCCTGCGACATAGGGAACACCGGGCTGAAGCCGTGTGGTGGACCGAGGCCCGGAGAGGGCCTTTTTTCTGCGGGAAATCAAGGGGGAGACAGGTAAGAACCAGGAACAGCTCATGCCACGACAGGTCGCACTAGAGAACACGCGCAACATCGGGATCATGGCGCACATCGACGCCGGCAAGACCACGACCACCGAGCGCATCCTCTTTTACACGGGACGCACGCACAAGCTCGGCGAGGTCCACGAGGGCGCGGCCGTCATGGACTGGATGGAGCAGGAGCAGGAGCGCGGCATCACGATCACGTCGGCCGCGACGACCGCCTTCTGGCGCGATCACCGCATCAACATCATCGACACGCCCGGCCACGTGGACTTCACGGTCGAGGTCGAGCGCTCGTTGCGCGTGCTCGACGGCGCCATCGCGGTCTTCGACGCGGTCGCCGGCGTGGAGCCGCAGTCCGAGACCGTCTGGCGCCAGGCCGACCACTACCGCGTCCCGCGGATGGCCTTCATCAACAAGATGGACCGGATCGGCGCCAACTTCGAGAACGCCGTCCAGACGATGGTCGACCGGCTCGGCGCGCACCCCGTCCCGGTGCAGCTGCCGATCGGCAACGAGGCCGACTTCGCCGGCGTCGTCGACCTCGTGAACATGAAGGCGATCCTCTACAAGGACGACCTCGGGCAGGAGTGGGACGTCACCGACATCCCCGAGGATCTCAAGGAAGCGGCCCAGCAGGCGCGCACGGAGCTGATCGAGGCGGTCGCCGAGTACGACGACGAGCTGATGGAGGACTACCTGGAGGAGAAGCCGATCGAGGCCGACCGGCTGATCCACGACATCCGCAAGGCCACGCTCGACATCTCGATGACCCCGGTGCTCTGCGGCTCGGCCTTCAAGAACAAGGGCGTGCAGCCGCTTCTCGACGCCGTGATCGACTACCTCCCGAGCCCGCTCGACGTGCCGCCGGTACAGGGCCTCGAGGGCAGCCAGATCCAGGACGGCGAGGGCACGCCGACCACGCGCGAGGCGTCCGACGACGCGCCCTTCGCGGCGCTCGCGTCGAAGGTCATGGCCGACCCGTACGTCGGCAAGCTCACGTATTTCCGCGTCTACTCCGGCACGCTGAAGGCCGGCGGGCGCGTGCTCAACTCGGTCACGGGGCGCACCGAGCGGGTCGGCCGCATCCTGATGATGCACGCCAACCACCGCGAGGAGGTCGACGAGGTCTACGCGGGCGACATCGCCGCCGGCGTCGGTATCAAGCAGACCTCGACCGGCGACACGCTCTGCGCCCCCGACGCCCCGATCGTGCTCGAGACGATGCAGTTCCCCGAGCCGGTCGTGCACCTCTCGATCGAGCCGAAGACGAAGGTCGACCAGGAGAAGCTCGGCACGGCCCTCCAGCGCCTCGGCGAGGAGGACCCCACCTTCCAGGTGCGCACCGACGAGGAGACCGGCCAGACCGTGATCTCCGGCATGGGCGAGCTGCACCTGGAGGTGATCGTCGACCGGCTCAAGCGCGAGTTCAAGGTCGAGGCGGCCGTCGGCCGGCCGCAGGTCGCCTACCGCGAGACGGTCCGCGGCGAGGCCAGGAACGTCGAGGGCAAGTTCATCCGCCAGACGGGCGGCTCGGGCCAGTACGGAGTGGTCAACATCGACCTCGAGCCGGCGCCGGGCGAGGGCTTCGACTTCGTCAACAAGATCAAGGGCGGCGCTGTGCCCTCGGAGTTCATCCCCGCTGTGGAGAAGGGCATCGAGGAGGCGCTCGAGTCGGGCGTGAAGGCGGGCTATCCGATGGTGGACGTCCGCGCCACGCTCACCGACGGCAAGTACCACGACACCGACTCGTCGGAGATCGCCTTCAAGATCGCCGGCTCGCTGGCGCTGAAGGAGGCGGCCAGGCGCGCCAGGCCGGTTCTGCTCGAGCCGGTCATGGCGGTGGAGGTCGTGACCCCGCAGGACTTCATCGGCGACGTGATCGGGGACCTGTCACGCAGGCGCGGTCACGTCGAGGGCCAGGAGCCGCGCGGCAACGCCGTCGCGGTGAAGGCCAGCGTGCCGCTCTCGGCGATGTTCGGCTACGCGACCGACCTGCGCTCGTCCACCCAGGGACGGGCCAGCTACACGATGCAGTTCGACCGGTACGAGGAAGTGCCGACGAACATCGCCGAGGAGATAGTCGAGCACCGGACGGGTGAACCGGTCGGAGCCGGCGCGTAAGGAGTACTGTTTCGCAGGTTCGCGCGAGAACGTGACGGCCGGTGACAGCGGCCGCGGGTGATCGCAGCGAGAGGACTCTTGAGAAAGGAGTAGTTCGGAGTGGCGAAGGAGAAGTTCGAGCGCAACAAGCCGCACGTGAACGTCGGCACCATCGGCCATATCGACCACGGCAAGACGACGCTCACCGCGGCCATCACGAAGGTGCTGTCGGAGAAGTTCGGCGGCCAGGCGAAGAGCTTCGAGGAGATCGACAACGCGCCCGAGGAGAAGGAGCGCGGGATCACGATCGCCACCTCGCACGTGGAGTACGAGACGGAGAACCGTCACTACGCCCACGTGGACTGCCCCGGCCACGCCGACTACATCAAGAACATGATCACGGGCGCGGCGCAGATGGACGGCGCCATCCTCGTGGTGTCAGCGGCAGACGGCCCCATGCCGCAGACGCGTGAGCACATCCTGCTCGCGCGCCAGGTGAACGTCCCCTACGTGGTGGTCTTCCTGAACAAGGTCGACATGGTCGACGACGAGGAGCTGCTCGAGCTGGTCGAGGTGGAGGTACGCGACCTGCTCAACGAGTACGAGTTCCCGGGCGACGACACCCCCGTCATCCAGGGCTCGGCGCTGAAGGCGCTCGAGGGCGACGCGGACCAGATCGAGAAGATCCTGGAGCTCGCGAACGTGCTCGACACCTACATCCCCGAGCCGGAGCGGCCGCTCGACAAGCCGTTCCTGATGCCGGTCGAGGACGTCTTCTCGATCACCGGCCGCGGCACGGTCGCGACCGGCCGTATCGAGCAGGGCGTCGTGAACACCGGCAACGAGGTCGAGATCGTCGGCATCCACCCGGAGACCTCGAAGACCGTGGTCACCGGCGTCGAGATGTTCCGCAAGATCCTCGACGAGGGCCAGGCGGGCGACAACGTGGGCTGCCTGCTTCGCGGTGTCGGGCGTGAGGAGATCGAGCGCGGCCAGGTGCTGTGCAAGCCGGGCTCCATCACCCCGCACACGAAGTTCAAGGCGCAGGTCTACTGCCTGAAGAAGGAGGAGGGTGGCCGTCACACCCCGTTCTTCAACGGCTACCGCCCGCAGTTCTACTTCCGCACCACCGACGTGACCGGAGTCTCCAACCTCCCCGAGGGAACGGAGATGGTCATGCCGGGCGACAACATCGAGATGACCGTCGAGCTGATTCAGCCGATCGCCATGGACGAGGGGCTTCGCTTCGCGATCCGGGAGGGCGGACGCACAGTCGGCTCGGGGGTGGTTACGGAGATCGTCGAGTAGATCTTCGTTAGACAGGACTCGACCGGGGGCGGGATCTGATCCCGCCCCCGAATCTGTCCCCATATGGCGACGCTGACCCAGAACAAGATCCGTATCCGGCTGAAGGCCTACGACCACTCGGCGATCGAGACGGCCGCCAAGGAGATCGTGGAGACGGCCGTGCGCACCGGTGCCTCGGTGTCCGGACCCGTGCCCCTTCCGACCGAGAAGAACGTCTACTGCGTGATCCGTAGCCCCTTCAAGGACAAGGACTCGCGCGAGCACTTCGAGATCCGCACGCACAAGCGGCTGATCGACATCCTGCAGCCCACGCCGAAGACCGTCGACTCGCTCCAGCGGCTCGACCACCTTCCCGCCGGCGTGGACATCCAGATCCAATTGATCTGAGCCGTGATGGCGAAGCTGGACATCAAAGACGCGGGGCTGGATGCCCCGCGGAGGTAATCCCCGGATGGCCGGGCTGCTCGGAAGAAAACTCGGCATGACCCAGGTGTTCGACCCGGAGGACGGGCACGTGGAGCGCGTGACCGTGATCGAGGCCGGGCCTTGCTTCGTGACCGCGATCCGTCGCGCCGACCGCGACGGCTACGACGCCGTGCAGCTGGCCTTCGGCGAGGTGCGCGAGAAGAGCATGAACAAGCCGCGGCTCGGCCACCTGAAGAAGGCCGGCGTGGGGAGCCTGAAGCACCTGCGCGAGTTCCGCGGCGAGCCGACCGAGCTCGAGATCGGCGCCGAGGTGAAGGTCGACTCGGTCTTCGAGAAGGGCCAGCACGTGAAGGTGTCCGGGGTCTCGAAGGGCAAGGGCTTCCAGGGCACGATCAAGCGCCACAACTTCCACCGCGGGCCGGTGAGCCACGGGTCCCACAACGTCCGCGCGCCGGGTTCGATCGGCGCCTCGGCGGACCCCGCGCGCGCGTTCAAGGGCATCCGCGGGCCGGGCCAGATGGGCAACAAGCGCGTGACCCAGCGCGGCCTCGAGGTCGTGGACGTGCGCCCCGACCAGAACCTGCTGCTGGTGCGCGGCTCGGTGCCGGGCCCGAAGGGCACGGTCGTCGAGATCAGGGGTGAGTCCTGATGGCGTCGGCCAAGCTGATCGGCGGCAGCGGCACGGTGTCGCTCGACGACGCCGTGTTCGGCGAGAGCTTCCACGGCCCGCTGGTCCACGAGGCCGTCCGGGCCGAGCTCGCGGCGCGGCGGCGCGGCACGGCGTCGACGCTCACCCGCGGCGAGGTCGCGATGACCGGCGCCAAGGCGTGGCGCCAGAAGGGCACCGGCCGGGCGCGCGTGGGCGCGCTGTCGGTCCCCCACCGCACGGGCGGCGGCGTGGCCTTCGGGCCCAAGCCGCGCGCCTACACCGTGAAGGTCAACCGCAAGGCTATGCGCAAGGCGCTGCGCGCCGCGCTGTCGGTGCACGCCGAGCGCGGCTCGATCGGCGCGATCGACCCCTCGGACTTCGACGAGCCTTCGACCAAGCAGGCCGTTCAGGCGCTGTCGAAGCTCGACGGCGAGGGCAGCGTGCTGCTGGTGCTCGCCGACGGCGAGGAGACCTGCGCCAAGTCGTTCCGGAACATCGCCGGCGTGACGGTCATGCACGTGGAGAGCGTGGGCGTGGCCGACGTGATCGGCGCCGCGCGGCTAGTGATCTCGCAGCCGGCCGTCGAGCGGCTGACCGAGAAGGCGGTGGCGAGGTGAACGCCCGCCAGGTGATCCTGCGGCCCGTGATCTCGGAGAAGAGCTATGCGCTGCTGGCCGCCAACAAGTACACGTTCCGCGTGCACGACCGCGCCAACAAGACCCAGGTGCGCCAGGCGATCGAGGAGATCTTCGGCGTGCGTGTGGAGGACGTGCGCACGCTGTGGGTGAAGCCGAAGCCGAAGCGGCGCGGCTTCACGTCCGGGCACCGCCGGCGCTGGAAGAAGGCCGTCGTCACGCTGCATCCTGAAGACACCATTGAGCTGTTCGAGGGCCAGGAGGTCGGCTAGGCGATGGCGATCAAGAAGCACAGGCCGACCAGCCCGGGGCGCCGGTTCGCCACCTGGCTCCAGCACGAGGCGGTCACCAAGAGCGAGCCCGAGAAGTCGCTCACGGAGGGGCTCAAGAAGTCCGGCGGGCGCAACGCGCACGGGCGGGTCACCTCGCGCCACCGCGGCGGTGGAGCCAAGCGGCGCTACCGAAAGATCGACTTCAAGCGCCTGAAGGACGGCATCCCCGCGCGCGTGGCAGCGATCGAGTACGACCCCAACCGCAGCGCCCACATCGCGCTCCTCCACTACGTGGACGGCGAGAAGCGCTACATCCTCGCGCCGGCGCGGATCAAGGTCGGTGACATGGTGGAGTCGGGGCCGAACGCCGACATCACGCCGGGCAACTGCCTGCCGCTGCGCAACATCCCGACTGGCACCACGGTGCACAACGTGGAGCTCACGCCCGGCCGGGGCGGCCAGATCGGCCGCAGCGCGGGCACCTCGATCCAGCTGGTGGCGAAGGAGGGCGACTACGCGACCCTGCGGCTCCCCTCCAGCGAGATGCGGATGGTGCGCGTGGAGTGCCGCGCGACCGTCGGCGGGCTTGGCAACGTGGAGCACGAGCTGGTGGACCTCGGCAAGGCGGGTCGCTCGCGGCACCGCGGCAAGCGGCCGCAGACGCGCGGCGTGGCGATGAACCCGGTCGACCACCCGCACGGCGGCGGCGAGGCGCACCACACGCCGGGCGGCCACCCGGTCACGCCGTGGGGCGTGCCGACGCTCGGCTATCGCACACGCAAGAAGCGCAAGGGCTCCGACCGCTACATCGTCCGCGGCCGCAGGCGCGGCAAGAAGGGCAGGCGATAGATGTCCCGCTCATCCAAGAAGGGCCCGTGGGTCGAGGAGCGCCTGATGCGGCGCATCGAGGCGATGAACGAGTCCGGCAGCAAGCAGATGCTCAAGACCTGGTCGCGCACCTCCACGATCTTCCCCGAGATGGTGGGTCACACGATCGCCGTGCACGACGGCCGCAAGCACGTGCCGGTGTTCGTGTCGGAGTCGATGGTCGGCCACAAGCTCGGCGAGTTCGCGCCCACGCGGACGTTCCGCGGCCATGCGGGCAGCGACAGGGTGAGGATGCGGTGAGCGCGCGTGGCGCCGCACCAGAGGGCGGCTGGGAGTCGCTCAAGGTCGACGAGCTGAAGGACGAGCTCGAGGCCCGCGGGCTGCCGAAGTCCGGCAAGAAGGACGAGCTCGTGGCGCGCCTCGAGGAGGACGACGCCACCCCGGAGACCGAGGGCCCGGCGGGCGGCAAGGCCGCGGCCGAGGCCCAGGACGTGGAGGCGGCCGAGGAGGCCGCGGGCGTGGAGGAGGCCGAGGAGGACGAGGAGCCCGAGGCCGAGGAGGACGCCGAGGACGAGGAGCCCGAGGCCGCGGCCCCGCGCCGCCGGCGCGGCTCCGCCGAGACCACGACCACGCAGCGGCGCCGGGGGGCGCGGCGCGAGACCGACGGCGCGATCGTCGTGAGCGCGCGCGCCAAGTACGTGCGCAGCGCGCCCCGCAAGGCGCGCCTCGTGATGGACCACATCCGCGGCAAGCCGGTCGAGCAGGCGCGGGCGATCCTCCACCACACGCCGCGCGCGGTAT
>DASXAA010000232.1:0-7734 GCA_036407035.1 Thermoleophilaceae bacterium
TCCCTCCCGATGAAGGCACGTGCCCTCCGGATCGGCGGGCTGGCGGCCGGCATGGCCGTCGCCGCCCTCCTGGTGACGGCGTTCAGGGTCCCCGCCGAGAGCGGGGCCCTGGGCGCCGGCGTCAGGCTGATCGCGGCCGCCCCGGGCGAGCTCGAGGCGTCGCCGTCCGGGACGCTCCTGTCCGCGCGCCGGCTGCTCCCGGGCCGCTCCGCCGAGTCGACCGTGCGCCTGCGCAACGTGACCGGCTCGGACCTGCGCGTGCGCCTGCGCGGGCTGCCCGCCGGCCGTGACCTCGACCGCATCGTGCGGCTGGAGCTGCGCGGCCCGGGCGGGCGGCCGCTCGCCCGCGGCCCGCTCGGCCGCTTCCGCCACTGGACTCCGCCGTTCCGGCTGCGGCGCGCCGAGTCGACGCGGCTGTCCGCCCGCGTGTGGATACCCACCTCCGTGCGGACCGGCTTCGAGGGCCGCGACGTGGACGTGACCGTGGAGATGAGGGCCCGGCCGCGGTGAAGATGCTCGTTCGCTTCCTCGGCTGGACCGCGGCCGGCGTCGCCGTCGGGCTCGCCCTCGCCCTGGTGGCGCCGTTCGCGTTCGGCGCGCGGCCGCTCACGGTGCTGTCGGGCAGCATGGAGCCGAACCTCCATGTGGGCGACGTCGTCGTCGTCAAGCGCGTGGAGCCGCGGGACGTGCGGCCCGGCCAGGTCGTCACCTTCCACGACCCCGAGCGCGGCGGCGACCTCGTGACACACCGCGTCCGCGCGATGCACGCGCGCGGCGGCAAGATCGACTTCGTCACCCGCGGCGACGCCAACAATGCGTCCGAGCACTGGCGCATCGCTGCCGACGGCGAGCTCGGCCGCGCCGTCTATCGCATCCCCGCGGTCGGCCGCCTGTTCGTGCTGGCGCGCTCCCACGGCGCCGCCCTCATCCTCCTGATCGCGTCCCTGGCGGCGCTGGCCGTGCTCGAGCTCGTCGCCATCTGGCGGCCGAAGGAGACCGGTGGGGCGACGGCTTAGAGCCGGCCTCGGCGCCGTGGCGGCGCTCGCCGCGCTCGCGGTCGTCGCGACCGGTGGCACCGACGCGGCGTTCACGAGCGCGGCCACCAGCGGCGGGAACGTCGTGAGCGCCGCGCCGGACTTCCGCGCGCCGACGATCGGCGCGACCGCGATCGCCAAGACCGCCGGCGGCACCGCGGGCTTCATCCGCAAGAGCGGCACGTACCGCGTGTACGCGAACGTGACCGACACGGGCAACCCGGCGTCGGGCGTGGCGAGCGTGACGGCCGACGTCTCCGCGCTCACGTCGGGCCAGACCGCCGCGCCGCTCACCGCCGGCTCGTACACGGTCGGCGGCGTGACCTACAACTACGCCAGCGCCACGCTCACCGCCGGTGCGTCGATCACCGAGGGCGCCAAGGCCTTCACCGTTCGTGCGACGGACGGCGCCTCGAACTCGGGTACCGCGTCGGGCTCCGTGACCGTCGACAACACCGCGCCGGCCGGCACCGACGTCCAGCCCACGAACGGCGGCACGACGACGCGCCGGATCGACGCCGGCGACGGCCTGGTGCTCACCCTCACCGAGCCGATCGAGCCGGCGACGGTCCTGTCCGGGTGGACCGGCTCGTCGACCAATGTCGTGGTGCGGCTCGTCAACGGCGTGTCCGGCAACGACAGCCTCCAGATCTGGAACGCCTCCAACACCGCCCAGCTGCCGCTCGGCACCGTCGACCTCGGACAGACCGGCTATACCGACAACGGGATCCCGATCAGCTACGGCGCGAGCGGCACCCCGTCCACGATGACCGTGAGCGGCAACACGATCACGATCGTGTTCGGCACGCCGTCGACCACCCCGCGGAGAGGCAGCAACGCTCGCCGGGACCTCACCTGGAACCCGTCGAGCACCCCCACCGACCGCGCCGGCAACTCGATGTCGACAGCGGCGGTGACCGAGTCCGACAACGACCGCGACTTCTAGCCGCGCGCCGTCTCGCCCAGCAGCGACTGGTCCTTTTCGTACTCGTACGTGCGCGGGTCGAAGGAGAGGATCGCGTCGCTCTCGTGGAACGGGTACTTGCGCGAGATCGTCACCCGCTCCGGGCTCGCCTCGATCAGGTTGTAACAGGGCTTGGTCTTGCCGCGCAGGCGGGTCGTCGAGACCGTGCCGGCGTTGACCACGAACAGGTTCTCGAGCCGCCATGCGTACGGCACGTGCTTGTGGCCGGAGAGCACGAGGTTCACGTGGGCGCGCTGGAGGCACTCGAGCGTGTCGCCGGCGTCGTGCACGACGTTGCGCTCGCGGCCGGTCCCCGGCACCGGCAGCAGATGGTGGTGCAGCACGAAGATGCGCAGGAAGGCCTCGTGCGACGCGAACCGCTCCTCGATCCACCCGTAGCGGCCGCGGCCGATCACGCCGTGGTCGAGGTCGGGCTCGGTGGAGTCCACCACCACGATCGACACGCCCTCGAGGTGCAGCTCGCCGCGGCGGTCGCCGAACAGCTCCTCGAAGTGCACGTAGCCGACGTTGCGCGAGTCGTGGTTGCCGGGGATGACGAGCATGCGCTCGCACTCGAGCCGGTCCAGGTACTCGCGCGCGAGCTGGTACTCGCCGCGGAGCCCATCGCCGGTGAGGTCGCCCGAGATGATCACCACGTCCGGGTTCAGCTCGTTCACCTCCACGATCGCGCGGTCGAGCAGGCTCGGCACGAAGTGGGGCGAGCCGCAGTGCGGATCGGACAGGTGGGCGATCGTGAACGGGCTCATCCGGGCTCCCTGCGCAGCGCAACGTCGAGCTGGAGGTCGCGCGGCACCTCCACCTCGCCGCGCAGCGCGGCGCGCACCCGAAGGTAGTCGCTCGCGTCGGCCACGTCGTGCATGCGCAGGATGTGGGCGCCGCCGTCGACGGAGAACCCGAGCGCGGCCAGCGAGCCGCCCAGCCGGGCGCCCGGCGGGCGCTCGGTCAGCGCCCCGACGAAGTCCTTGCGCGACACGGCCACGAGCAGCGGGCGGCCGAGCCCGTGCAGCTCCGACAGCCGCCGCAGCACGTCCACCGACTCGGCCGGCGTCTTCGCCAGGTCGATGCCGGGGTCGAACACGAGCTGCTCCTCGGCGACGCCGCGCCGGCGGGCCTCGTCCGCGCGCTCGCGCAGGAGCGTCGCCACGTCGGCCACCACGTCGGCGTAGTCCGGGAACGCCTTCCGCTTCGGCGCCGAGCGGGTGTGCGTGACCACGAGCGCGGCGCCGGTCGCCGCGCACGCGTCGGCGATCTCGGGGTCCGTCAGGCCGCTCACGTCGTTCACCATCGCCGCGCCGGCCTCGAGCGCCGCGCGCGCCACGGGGGCGCGCCAGGTGTCCACGGACACCGTCAGCCCGTCGCCGGCGAGCCGCTCGATCAGCGGCGCCACGCGCTCGATCTCGACCTCCACGGGCACGGCCTCGCGATCGGTGCGGCCCGACTCGCCGCCCACGTCGATCAGCCCCGCGCCGGCCCGGCTCAGGTCGTGCGCGCGGGCGACGAGCTCGTCGAGCCGCTTCGGCCCCGGGCTGTCCGAGAACGAGTCGGGCGTCGCGTTGACGATGCCCATGAGCAGCGGCTCGGCCGGCCGCAGCTCGAGTACGCGCTCGCGCAGGCGGAGCCTCACGCGGCGGCCTCCGGCGCGGCCGCGGCGGGGGCGGCGCCGGGCAGCAGGCCCTCCTCGCGCGCCACGACCCGCCACGCCTCGAGCTCCGCCCGCACGCGCCGCTCGTCCCAGCCGAGCGGCTCCGCCATCGCCTCGGCGGCGAGGCGCGCTCCCTCGTCGCCGGCGGCGCAGAGGGTGCGCGCGGCCAGCAGTCCGAGCCGCGTGCGCCGCAGCAGCACGTCGCCGAGCGAGCGGGTCTGCTCGGCCACCGCCGCGTGAGCCGCCTCGGCCACGAGGTCCGGCAGCTCGGGGACGATCCGCCGCGCCAGCGCCGGCGAGGAGGTCGCCAGCTTCGCCACCTCCTGCGCCGCGTGGCCGTAGCGGGCGGCGAGGTGGGCGCGCACGTCCTGGTCGAGCGCGTCGGGCAGGTCGGCCGGGTCCTCGGGCAGCCCCAGCGGGATCTCGTCGGTGCGGCACGGGGCCTCGCGGCCGTCGCGCTCCACAACGCGGTCCACCGCCATCTTCGCCATCCGGCGCCAGGTGGTGAGCTTGCCGCCCGTGATCGTCACGAGGCCGGAGCTGGTCTCGTAGAGCTCCGCGCGGCGGGAGATGTCGACGGACTTCTTGGGGTCGCCGGTGGAGATCAGCGGCCGCACGCCGGCGTAGGCGCCGGTCAGGTCGCCGGACCCGAGCGAGGTGCCGAAATAGGCGTTCAGCGCGTCGAGCAGGTAGGCCACGTCCTCCTCGCTCGGCGGGATGTGCTCGAGCGCGCCCTCGTAGTCGTTGTCGGTCGTGCCGACGAGCGTGCGGCCAAGCCAGGGCAGCACGAAGATCGTCCGGCCGCCGGCCGCCGGCACGATCACGCCCGCCCTGAGCGGCAGCAGCTCGCTGGGCAGGATCAGGTGGGTGCCGCGGCTCGGCCGGATGCGCGGCACCTCCTCCTCGCCGTACAGCTCGTCGGGCCGCAGGCGGTCGGCCCAGACGCCCGTGGCGTTCACCACGTTCTCCGCCTCGATCTCGAACTCGTCGCCGGTCTCGCGGTCGCACGCGATCACGCCCGCGGCGCGTCCGCCGCGCTCCACGAGGCCGGTCACCTCGCAGCGGTTCGCGCACACCGCGCCGAAGCGCTCGGCCTCTCCGAGCACGGTCAGCACGAGGCGCACGTCGTCGGCCTGGCAGTCGTAGAAGAGGTAGGCCGCGGTGGGGTCGCGCGGCTCGAGCGCCGGCGCCAGCTCGGAGGCCTCGGCGCCGTCGACCACGCGGTGGCGAGCGGGGCTCCACTCCTCGTCGCCGTCGCGGCCGCGGCGCCACGACATGACGTCGTACATGTTCAGCCCCACGCCGGTGAGCCGGTCGGGGCGGCGACCCTCGAAGCTCGGCACGAGCAGCGGCAGCGGCTTCACGAGATGCGGCGCGAGCTCCACGAGCAGGGAGCGCTCGAGCAGCGCCTCGCGGACGAGGCCGAGGTCGAAGTTCTGCAGATAGCGCAGGCCGCCGTGGATCAGCTTCGAGGAGCGGCTCGAGGTCCCCGACGCGTAGTCCTCGCGCTCGAGCAACGCGACGCTGTACCCGCGCGAGGCGGCGTCGAGCGCGACCCCGGCGCCGGTGATGCCCCCGCCGACGACGACGAGGTCGAAGGGGTGGGCGCCCATTGCGGCCAGGGCGTCGGCGCGGGCGATCACGGCAGGAACGTTACGAAGTCGCCGGGCGGGAGCCGCTCGGGCGCGTCCTTCTCCTGACGTGGCGGCCCCAGGTGGATCAGGCCAAGCACGCGCTCGTCGTCGCCGATGCCGAGCGCCTCGCGGCCCTCGGGCGCGCGCAGCACGGCGGGCGTGCGCCAATACCCGGCGAGCCCGCGGGCGTGGGCCGCCAGCAGCACGATGTAGGCGGCCACGGCGGCGGCGCAGAGGTCCTCCTCGTCCTGGACGGGGTCGCCCGTCTCGATCACGGACGCCGCGACGAGGGTCGGCGCGCGATCGAGCTTCGCCGCCGCCTCCGGCCCTGCCGCCTCCTTGAGACGGGCGAGCGCGCCGGGGCCGAGCACCCGGAAGCGCCACGGGTTCGTGAGGTTGTGGTTCGGTGCCCAGCGCGCGAGCTCGAACAGCTCCTCGAGCGTCGCGCGGTCCACGGGGTCTGCCCCGTAGGCCTTGTGCGTGCGGCGCGAGCGGATCGCGGTCTCCACTTCCATCGCCCCCGACGCTACAGGCTCGCCCTCGCGAGGGCGCCCGGTCCCTCGATCGGCCGCGAGCGGTTAGGTTGCGCTGAGCCCGGCGAGCGAAAGGAGACGGCGTGGGCGCACCGGTCGTGCACTTCGAGGTCATCGGCCGCGACTTCGAGGCGATGAGGCGGTTCTACGGCGAGCTGTTCGACTGGGAGCTGAACCCGGCCGGCCCGGCGGACTACGCGATCGTCGGGCCGCAGGACGGCCAGGGGATCGGCGGCGGCGTCGGCGGCGCCGGCGACCGCGCCTACGGCGTCACGTTCTACGCCCAGGTGACCGATCTCGCGACGGCGCTCGGCCGCGCCGAGGAGCTCGGCGGCGAGCGCGCGATGGAGCCGACCCAGGTGGCCGAGGGGACCTGGGCGGCGCAGTTCCGCGACCCCGAGGGTCACCTGATCGGGCTGGTGCAGAGCTGATGGCGGGCGGAACGGTCGTCATCACCGGCGCCTCCACGGGTATCGGGGAGGCCACCGCGCTGCACCTGCGCGACCTCGGCTTCGACGTGCGCGCCGGGGTCCGCAAGGACGAGGACGCCGAGCGGCTGCGGGGCATCGGCGTCAGCCCGGTCAAGCTGGACGTGACGGACGCCTCGTCGATCGCCGCCGCCCGCGCCGAGGTGGGCGACGGCCCGCTCGCGGGCCTCGTCAACAACGCCGGCGTGGCGGTCGCGGGGCCGCTCGAGTTCATCCCGATCGACCGCCTGAGGGAGCAGCTCGAGATCAACCTGATCGGGCAGGTCGCGGTCACGCAGGCGTTCCTCCCGGCACTGCGCGCGGGACGCGGGCGGATCGTCAACGTCAGCTCGATCGGCGGCCGGATCGCGCTGCCGCTCATGGGTCCGTACGCGGCGTCGAAGTTCGGGCTCGAGGGCGTCAGCGACTCGCTGCGGCGCGAGCTCCGCGGGCAGGGCGTGGAGGTCGTCCTCGTCCAGCCCGGCGGCGTGAAGACGCCGATCTGGAAGAAGGGCACCGCCGTCGCCGACGAGATGGCCGCGGCGATGCCGGCCGAGGCCGAGACGCTCTACGGCCGCCTGATCGCGGCGCTCCGCAAGCAGACGGCGGTGATCGAGGAGAAGACCGGCCTGCCGCCGCGCGACGTGGCGGAGGTGATCGGGACGGCGATGACCGCCGACAAGCCGAAGACGCGCTACCTCGTCGGGCGCGACGCGAAAATGCGCTGGGCGATCGCTCGGACGGTCCCGGACAAGACGATGGACTCGCTGATCATGCGGGCGCTGCGGTAGGCGCTTCCCCTCTTGCTTCTAGGTGGGGGGTCCGCTCACCGACCCGCCTTGGTTGTGGCCGGCACCGGCCGGGGTCGCGGTTTCTCCGGCGCTCGCCTTTGCCCGGGCGCGTACGGCGGCAACCAGGGTGCCTGCTGCGCGGCGCCCTTGGCCGGCTCGGCGGCGGCAGCGGGGGTGGCCGCTGCGCGGCGGCAACCAGCGGGACGGCCCCTCCGCGGCGGCAACCAGCGGGGCCCGCCGCGCGCCGGCGGCCAGGGGTGCTCGCTCCGCTGCTGCTGTGTTACGCGCGAGCCGCTTGTGTGACGCGCGGCCGACGTGTTTGGCACGCGCGTGTTACGGGAGCGCCGGGCGGCCGAGTGTGGCGGGTTTGGGTCAACCAGTGGTTGACCAAGACGCACCACACTCGACGGGCGCGCGTTTGGGCCCGCAGCGGGCCGGCGCGCCGGCGAGAGCGCGTCCTTCCCCAGCCATCGGGCGGGTTCTTTGCCAGCCATCGGGCGGGTCCTTCCCCAGCGAATCGGGCGGGCCTTTACCCAGCCATCGGGCGGGTCCTTCCCCAGCCCATCGCCGCGGGCGCCCGAACCTCGCCCAAGAGGCTAGCGGCAGCTCGCCGGCCGGTGCTTCGTCCGGAGCACCCGGTGCAGCGCC
>DASXAA010000233.1:0-45059 GCA_036407035.1 Thermoleophilaceae bacterium
GCTGCTGCTCGGCTTCCTCGCGGAGCAGGAGCAGTTCGCGCTCGCCTGGGGCGCCTGCGCCGCCTGCGCGCTGCTGGCGGCCGTCACCGTGACCGCGACCCGCAGGCTGGAGACCGCCTCGGGGCGCGTAGGGCCTATCCCGCTTGGATCGTGCGCCCGGGGCGTTCCAGGACCGAGTTGGGCGGCGCACGCGAGCGGAGTCGATGCAAAAGCATCGGCAAGCGAGCGGGTGCCGATCCAGCGACGGTACTGGGACGCAGCCGGGCATGCGAGCCAAGTGGGATAGGCCCTTAGTCTTGGGGTCCGCATGATGGTCGTGATGACGCCCGAGGCCACGCAGGACGAGATCGACGCCGTCGTCAAGCGGCTCGAGGCGGGCGGCGTCCACGCGAAGGTGATGCCGGGCGAGCTGACAACCGCCATCGGCGCGATCGGCGATCCCGAGGGCGTCCGCGAGATGGGTCTCGAGGGGCTCCCCGGCGTGGACCAGGTGATCCCGATCAGCCGGCCGTACAAGCTGGCATCGAGCGAGCTGTCCCACCACGAGCCGACGGTGTTCGAGGTGGACGGGCGGCGCGTCGGCGGGGGCGAGACCTTCTGCCTGATCGCCGGGCCGTGCACGGTCGAGTCACCGGAGCAGACGGTCGCGGTCGCCCGCGCCGTGGCGGCGGCGGGCGCCTCGATGCTGCGCGGCGGCGCGTTCAAGCCGCGCACCTCGCCCTTCTCGTTCCAGGGCCTCGGTCTGGCCGGCCTCGACATCCTCGCCGAGGTGCGGGAGCAGACCGGCCTGCCGGTGGTGAGCGAGCTGATGGACGCCGGGCTCGCCGACCGCTTCGCGGAGACCGTGGACGTGGTGCAGGTCGGCGCGCGCAACATGCAGAACTACGGCCTGCTCGAGGTGGTCGGCAAGCTCGGCAAGCCCGTGCTCCTGAAGCGCGGCCTCTCCTCCACGCTCGACGAGCTCCTGATGGCCGCCGACTACATCCTGAAAGAGGGCAACGAGCGGGTGATCCTCTGCGAGCGCGGCATCCGCACGTTCGAGACCGCGATGCGCTTCACGCTCGACGTCGGCGCCGTGCCGTGGCTGAAGCTCCACACCCACCTGCCCGTGATCGTCGACCCCTCGCACGCCTCGGGCGACAGGCGCCTCGTGGGGCCGCTATCGCGCGCCGCGGCCGCGGCCGGCGCCGACGGCATCATCGTGGAGGTCGCCGACGACCCGGAGGCCGCCCTCTGCGACGGCCCCCAACAGCTCTACGCGCGTGATTTCCGGGCATTCGCAGGGGAAATTGCGGCACATGCGGGTCTGCTCGGCAAGCGGCTAGCCTGAGGGGCTCAGCCGGCTCTCAGCAACCCCGGCTGCAATGCGGTGTTTCCTCCGTCAGGGGGCCGGGTCGTATGCTGCCGTCCCCGGGGGAGCCGGCAATGGCTTACGAGATCTCACATCTGCGCACGCTCGAGGCGGAGGCGGTCCACGTGATCCGAGAGGTCGCGGCGGAGCTCCGCCCCGGAGTGCTGCTGTTCTCCGGCGGCAAGGACTCCGCCGTGCTCCTGCACCTCGCGCACAAGGCGTTCTGGCCGGCCGCGCTGCCGTTCGACGTCATGCACGTCGACACCGGCCACAACTTCCCCGAGGTGATCGAGTACCGCGACCGCTTCATCGGGGAGCTCGGCGCCAACCTGATCGTCGCCTCGGTGCAGGAGTCGATCGACAACGGGCGGGTGGTCGAGGAGACCGGCCCGCGGGCGTCGCGCAACCGGCTCCAGTCGGTCACGCTGCTCGACGCGATCGAGGAGAACGGGTTCAAGGCCGCGCTCGGCGGCGCCCGCCGCGACGAGGAGCGGGCGCGGGCAAAGGAGCGGATCCTGTCGTTCCGGGACGACTTCGGCCAGTGGGACCCCAAGGGCCAGCGGCCCGAGCTGTGGAACCTCTACAACGGGTTCGTCAAGCCGGGCGAGCACGTGCGCGTGTTCCCGCTCTCGAACTGGACCGAGCTCGACGTGTGGCAGTACGTGCGCGAGGAGGGGATCGAGCTGCCCTCGATCTACTTCGCCCACAAGCGCGAGGTGTTCCGGCGTGACGGGATGATCTACGCGGTGTCCGAGCACGTGGAGCTGCTCGACGACGAGCAGGGCTTCGAGGAGTCGGTGCGCTTCCGCACGGTCGGCGACATGGCCTGTACCGGGGCCGTGCGCTCCACGGCGGCCACGCTCGACGAGGTGGTCGCGGAGATCGCCGCCACCAGGGTCACCGAGCGCGGCGAGACGCGCGCCGACGACCGCGTTTCCGAGGCCGCCATGGAGGACCGCAAGAAGGAGGGCTACTTCTGACCGGCGCGGCCACGAACGGCCGTCCGGCCGCCGCCCCTCCCTCCGAGCTCGTCCGCTTCGCGACAGCCGGCTCCGTGGACGACGGCAAGTCGACGCTGATCGGGCGGCTGCTGTACGACACCAAGTCGATCCTCGAGGACCAGCTCGAGCACGTGGAGCGCACATCGCGCGAGCGCGGCGACTCCTACGTCAACCTGGCGCTGCTCACGGACGGCCTGCGGGCGGAGCGCGAGCAGGGCATCACGATCGACGTCGCCTACCGCTACTTCCACACCGCCAAGCGGAAGTTCATCATCGCCGACACGCCGGGCCACGAGCAGTACACGCGCAACATGGTCACGGGCGCCTCGACCGCCGACCTCGCGCTGATCCTCGTTGACGCCCGCAAGGGCGTGCTCGAGCAGTCGCGCCGGCACGCGTTCATCGCGTCGCTCCTGCGCATCCCCCACCTCGTCGTGTGCGTCAACAAGATGGACCTGGTCGACTTCGACCAGGCGGTCTTCGAGGAGATCTGCAGCGGCTTCGCGGGCTGGGCCGCCCGCCTCGACGTGCACGACGTGACGTTCATCCCGATTTCCGCGCTGCACGGCGACAACGTCGCCGAGCGCTCCGAGCGCATGCCCTGGTACGACGGGCCGTCGCTCCTCTACCACCTCGAGCACGTGCACGTGGCGTCCGACCGCAACCTGGTGGACGCCCGCTTCCCGGTGCAGTGGGTCGTGCGCCCGATGGCCGACGAGTGGCACGACTACCGCGGCTACGCCGGCGAGATGGCCTCGGGCGTGTTGCGGGTCGGCGACGAGGTGGTGGTGCTGCCGTCGGGCAACGAGACCCGCATCGCCGGCATCGACACCTTCGACGGCCCGCTCGAGGAGGCATACGCGCCGCTGTCCGTGACGGTGCGGCTGGAGGACGACGTGGACGTCTCGCGCGGCGACATGATCTGCCGCCCGCACAACCGCCCGCACCAGGCGCGCGAGCTCGAGGCGATGCTGTGCTGGATGTCCGAGCGCCCGCTGCAGCCGCGCGGCCGCTACCGCATCAAGCACACGAGCCGGACCGCGCTCGCCAAGGTCGACGAGGTGCGCTACCGGATCGACGTGAACACGCTGCACCGCGACGCATCGGCCGACGGGCTCGCTCTCAACGAGATCGGGCGGCTGCGGCTGCGGCTGTCGTCACCGCTGCTGCTCGACGAGTACCGCCGCAACCGCGCCACCGGGAGCTTCATCCTGATCGACGAGTCGACGAACGACACGGTCGCCGCCGGGATGGTGCTCGAGGCGTGATGCGCAGCGTCGACGTCACCTGGCACGCCAGCGCGATCTCGCGCTCGGAGCGGCCGGGACCCGGCGCGACGGTGTGGTTCACGGGGCTGCCGGCGTCCGGCAAGTCCACGATCGCCGTGGAGGTCGAGCGGCGGCTGGTCGAGGGCGGCCGGGCCGCGTACCTGCTCGACGGCGACAACCTGCGCCACGGCCTGAACGCCGACCTCGGGTTCTCGGGCGAGGACCGCGAGGAGAACGTGCGGCGCACGGCGGAGGTGGCGCGGCTGTTCGCCGACGCCGGGGTGGTGGCGCTGGTGTCGCTCGTGTCGCCCTACGCCGCCGGGCGGCGCGCGGCGCGCGAGATCCACGAGCGCTCCGGGCTGCCGTTCTGCGAGGTGTGGGTGTCCACGCCGGTGGACGAGTGCGAGCGGCGCGACCCGAAGGGGCTGTACGCGCGCGCCCGCGCGGGCGAGATCGACTGCCTGACCGGTGTGAACGCGCCCTACGAGCCGCCGGCGGACGCCGAGCTCGAGATCGGACCGGAGCTCACGCTCGAGCTCGCGGTCCAGGAGGTCATGCGCTGGATCCCGCGCTGATCGTCTTCGGCCTGGGAGTCGGACTGCTGGTCGGGATGACCGGAATCGGCGGCGGGTCCCTGATGACGCCGCTGCTGATCCTCGTGTTCGGCATACAGCCGACCACCGCGATCGGCACCGACCTGGCGTACGGGGCGGTCACGAAGACGGTCGGCGGCTACCGCCACTTCCGGCAGCGCACGGTGGACCTGCCGCTGTCGCTGTGGATGGCGGTCGGCTCGGTGCCGGCGGCGGTGGCGGGCGTGTTCGCCCTCGACGCGATCGAGGACGCCGCCGGCGCCGACTTCGACAACGTGGTGCTGACGATCCTCGCCGGCGCCCTGTTCATCTGCGGGTTCGCCACCCTCGCGCGCGTGTTCATCAAGAGCCTCGACGCGCGCGAGCGCGACCACGTGCCGCTCGAGCGGCGGCACAAGATCGCCGCGGTGCTGCTCGGGCTCGGCGTGGGCTTCGTGCTGGGGATGACCTCGGTCGGGAGCGGCGCGCTGATCGCGGTCGGGCTGATCCTCGTGTTCCGCCTGATCCCGAACAAGGTGGTCGGTACCGACGTCTTCCACGCCGGGATCCTGCTCTGGGCCGCCGCGATCGCTCACACGATCGCCGGCAACGTGGACTTCGGGCTCGCCGGCAACATCCTGATCGGGTCGGTGCCCGGCGTGTGGGTCGGCAGCCGCTGGTCGGTGCGCGTGCCCGCGGGCGCGCTGCGGCCCGCGCTCGCCCTGCTATTGATCGGCGCGGGCCTCGCGCTGCTCGCGAAGGCCGACGTGGTGGCCGTCCCGACCGCCGTGCTGGCCGCCTTCCCGGTCGTGGTCGGGCTCCTGTTCGGCGCCTCGGTGCTGTGGCGGCGCCGCACCACCGCGGCGCGCTCGGCGCGCTCGCTCGCCGCGCCGGCGGGCCCGCGGGCGTAGCCGCCCCGCGCTTGCATACCCGCCGGTATTCGAATACCGTCCGGTATGTGACTGCCACCGCGCTGCCCCCCGGCCCGTCAACCTCGCGTCCGCTCCAGACGCTCCGCTGGCTCGTCCGGCCGACGGCGATGATGGAGGACATGCGCCGCCGCTACGGCGACGCGTTCACGCTCCGTATCGCGCACGAGGGCACCTGGGTCTTCATCTCGGACCCCGACGCCGTGCGCCAGGTGTTCACCGGCGACCCGCGCCTGCTCCACGCGGGCGAGGCCAACATCGTGCTGCTGCCGGTGCTCGGCAAGCACTCGGTGCTGCTCCTCGACGAGCAGCAGCACATGGCGCAGCGCAAGCTGATGCTGCCGCCCTTCCACGGCGAGCGCATGCGCGCGTACCGCGACGTCATGGCCGAGGTGACCGCCCGGGCGCTCGAACGCTGGCCGCTCGGCGAGCCGCTCCAGGTGCGGCCGAGCATGCAGGCGATCACGCTCGAGGTGATCATCAGGACGGTCTTCGGCGTGCAGGAGGCCGACCGGCTCGAGCGCATGCGGACCACGCTGACCAAGACGCTCGACTGGGGCACTGACCCGCGCCGGCTCGCGCAGATGGCGATCCTCGGGCCGCACCGGATGGCCGCGAACGAGCGCTTCCGGCGCGCCCAGGAGCCGGCCGACCGGCTCGTCTACGAGGAGATCGCCCGCCGCCGCGCCGACCCGGGCCTCGCCGAGCGCGACGACGTCCTCTCGATGCTGATCCAGGCGCGCCACGAGGACGGGCGCCCGATGTCCGACGAGGAGCTGCGCGACGAGCTGATGACGCTGCTCGTGGCGGGCCACGAGACCACGGCCAGCTCGCTCGCCTGGGCGGTCGAGCGGCTCGTGCGCCACCCGGACAAGCTCGAGCGCCTGCGCGAGGAGGTCGACAGCGACGAGGACGAGTACCTCGAGGCGGTCATCAAGGAGACGCTGCGGCTGCGGCCGATCCTCTCGCTCGTGCTCCGCAAGCTGACGGAGCCGATGGAGATCGGCGGCTGGAACCTGCCGGCGGGCGTGACGGTCGCGCCCTGCATCTACCTGATGCACCGCCGGCCGGACGTGTACCCCGAGCCGCTCCGCTTCCGCCCCGAGCGCTTCCTCGAGCAGCCGGCCGGCACGTACACGTGGATCCCGTTCGGCGGCGGCGTGCGTCGCTGCCTCGGCGCCAGCTTCGCGCAGTTCGAGATGAAGGTGGTGTTGTCGGAGATCGTTTCGCGGCTCGACGTCCGCGCCGCGGACCCGCGCCCCGAGCGGCTCGTGCGCCGCGCGATCACGCTGGTGCCGGAGCGCGGCGGCGAGATCGTCGCCCACGCGCGCGTGCGGGCGCGCGACGGCCTCGCCGCGGCCGCCGCCTGATGGAGGCCCGCCGGCTGACGCGCAAGGAGAGCCAGGCCCACACGCGGGCCCGGCTGATGCGCTCGGCGGCGAAGGTGGCGGCCGAGCGCGGCATCGAGCGCGCCTCCGTGGACGAGGTGGCGCAGGACGCGGGCCTGACGAAGGGCGCCGTGTACGCCAACTTCGAGAGCAAGGAGCACCTGTTCCTGGCGATGCTCGAGGACCGGTTCGAGGCGCGGCTCGGGGAGCTCGACCGCGTGCTGAGCGAAGGCGGCGAGCCGGAGGAGCAGGCGCGCCGCGCCGCCGCCGACTTCATCCGCGCGGTGTCGGCCGAGCCCGAGTGGGAGCGCCTGTTCTTCGAGTTCGCTCTCTACGCGGCCCGCAACGAGGACTTCCGCCGCGAGCTCGTGGCGCGCTACCGGGCTCTGCGCGGCCGCATCGCGGAAATGCTGGCGCGGCGCGCGGAGGAGCTCGGGATCGAGCCGGTGGTCCCGCCCGACCAGCTGGCCGCGATGACGTTCGCGATGGCCAACGGGATCGCGCTCGAGCGCCTGCTCGAGCCCGAGGCCGTGCCCGATGAGCTCTACCCGGCGATGATGGCCGTGTTCTTCACCGGCCTGCGTGCGCAGGCAGCCGAGCGGCAAGCGCCGCGCCGCCGCTGATCCGGCCGTGCACCCCGTCGCCGCCGAGGCGCCCGGAGACCCGGCCGCGCCGCAGCCTCAGCACGCCGTGCGGCGCCGCCGCCCCGCCCACGCGCAGGGTGCCGCGCTGCCCCGGCCCCCCGAAGTGCTCGATCGTCCCGCTCACCCGCACACCCGGGACGAGCACGACGCCGAAGAGCGTGAGCGTGTCCGACGCGCTGATCCGGTAGTGCCCGCCCCGGAGGCCGCCGCCGTAGGCGAAGAGCGGGTTGCGCGGATCGAAGACGAGCGAGGTGAGCGCGTCCTCGCCCACGTCGCGCAGCGTGAGCGCCACGACGGTGAGCGCGCGGCCGGGGCGGCCGCGCACGCCGTGGAGCGCCGGCGCGCTGGCGAGCGACGCGGGCGGCGGCGGCGTGACCGGGAACTCGCGGCGGGCGCCGCGGCAGCGCGCGCTCACCGCGCGGCCCTCGAAGAAGCGCCTGAACGCGGTGCGGGCGCAGCCGCTCTCGTCGGAGCCGAGCACCGAGTGCCCGGTCGCCGGCGCCACCACCACCCGCGGGTGGGCGAAGAGCGCGGCCACGCGCCGCGCGTTCTCGGCCGGCGTGCGCAGGTCGTCCTCGCCGGCCAGCAGCAGCACCGGCACGTCCGGCGGCGGCCCCGGCGCCGGCGACGGCGCGGCGGCCGCGGCGGGCCAGCGGTCGCAGAGCGAGAGCAGGTCGCTCTCGAGCGCGGTGGCGCGGTCGAACGGCCGGAACTCCGCCTCGGGCACGAGCGCGGCCGCGGCGGCGGCCTGGCGGTGGCGCTCAGCGGGGTCCGGCGGGGCGTCGCGCGCCCACGGGAACGCGCTCTCCTCGCAGGTGGTGGCGGCGAACAGAGCGCTCGACACGAGCGACGGCGGCGGCGGGCGAGCGTCCACGAGCAGCGCGCGCCGCTTGAGCCGCAGGAGCGGGGCGGCATCGCCGGCGGCCGCCGCGTGCACGGCGGCGGGAAACGCGGCCCGCAGGGTCGGGTCGAAGTCGCCGGCCAGCAGGATCGCGAGCAGCTCGCCGCGGTCGAGCGTCGCCCGCCGCGGACGGCCGCGGTGGTCTATCAGGCGCCCGTGCAGCGGCCCTCTGGCCAGCCTCGCGACGAGGCGCTCGAGGTCCGCGACCGGATCCCTGGTGAACGCGCGGCAGCGGCCGTCGCAGAGGGCGCGCAGCACGCGCGGCACGGCGGCGAACGAGTCGCGGTAGAGCGGGTCGGGGCCGCCGGGCTCGACGACGGAGTCGAGCACGAGGCGCTCGACCTCGCCCGGGTGGCGCAGCGCATACGCGACCGCGACCTTGGTGCCATACGAGACGCCCACGAGCGTGATCCGCGCGACCCCGAGCCGGCTGCGGATCGCTTCGATGTCCTCGACGGAGTCGCGCGTGGTGTAGAACGCCCGCCGGGCCCCCAGCCGGGACGCGCACGCCGCCGCCTGCGGGCCGGCGTCGAGCATGTTCGAGGCCTCGAGTGCGCGGCAGCGGAGCAGGCCGGAGCGGCCCGTGCCGCGCTGGTCGAAGACGATCAGGTCGCGGTGGGCGAAGGCCGGGAACAGCCCGCCGAGCCCGTCACCCGCGAAGGCCTCGCCGGCCGACTGCCCGGGGCCGCCCGCGAGCAGGAACGTCGCGCCGCTGATCGGCCGCTGCTGGGCACGCAGCCGCTTGACGAACAGGGAGATTCGGCCCGGCACCGACCCGGTCCGGTCGAGCGGCACGTGCACGCGCGCGCACTTGAAGCCGAAGTCACGGCACTCCTTGAAGTGGATGGCGGCCTGCGACGGCGCGGCGAGCAGCAGCGTCGCCGCCACGGCGGCGAGCAGCGCGGCGACTCCCTTCACTCAACGCATTATTCACCGCAGCGCGGGCGCACCGAGCCGCCTGACCCGCGTGCGCGTCAGGTCGAGCAGGCGCCCCAGCGAGGCCGCCCGCGAGCCGCCCGCCCGGGCGCCGCCGGCGGACTCCAGCAGCCCGATCAGGATGCGCCCGCGGACGCGGCGGCCGCCCAGCCTGCCGTGGACGACTCCCTTCCTCATCCGGAGCGTGCCGTCGGGCGTGCCGCGGCCGCTCAGGTGCAGCACCGCCCGCTGGCCCCGCTCGCCGAAGTCGCGCAGCACGCCGGAGACGCGCACGCCGGGCACGAACTCGAGCCGGTGCAGGCGGAGCGTCGGCTTCGGCTCGAGCAGGTTGATGGAGAAGGTGCCGCCGCGCAGGCCCGGGACGCGGACCACGAAGCTGTCGAGCAGCGACTCCGGATCGGTGAGGAACGTCTCGACGAACTGCTCGGCGGCGTCGAGCAGCGTCAGCTCCACGCCGCGCAGCGCGCGGCCTCGGATCCCGCCCACGCCTCGCACGGGCGGCACCTGGCGCAGCGATGTCGGCGCCGGCGGGGCCGGGGGGAAGAGCTGCGGCCCGCGCGGGCAGCGGGCCGGGAGGCGGCGGCCCTGGAGGAAGCGCGCCTGTACGTCCTCGGCGCAGCCGGTCAGGTCGGAGCCGACGACCGAGTGGCCGCTGCGCGGCGCCACGAACAGCCGCGCCCGCGGGAAGGCCGCCGCCACGCGCTCGCCGGACTCGACCGGGGTGCGCGTGTCCTGGCCGCCCTCGAGCAGCAGCACCGGCACGTCGGGCGGGCCCCCGGGCGGCGCCGGCGGCGGCGTCGGGGCGGTCGGCCAGCGGCGGCAGAGTCGCAACAGGTCGTTCTCGAAGGCCGTGGCGGCGTCGAACGGGTTCAGGAGCGCGGGGTCGATCAGGCTCGCGGCGGCGAGGGCGTCGGCGGGGCGTTCGTCAAGCGGGGCCGTGCGCGGCCACGGGAACGACACCTCCTCGCACAGCGTCGCCGCGTACACGGCGGTGCTGAACTCGCGCGCCGAGCCGATCGTCTCGGTGTCCACCGAGCGGTGCTGGAGGCGCAGGATCGGAGCCAAATCGCCGCGCAGGGCGGACACCACCGCCGCTGGAAATGCCGCGCGCAGGAGCGGGTCGAAGTCGCCGGAGCCGAAGGTGAGGAAGAGCCCCGGCCGGGTCAGCGTGCGCCGCGTCGCGCGACCGTCGCGGCCGACCAGCGGGCCCCGCAGGGGGCCCTCGCCGAGGCGCGCCACGAGCCGGTGGGTGTCCGCGACGGGATCGCGGGTGAATCCGGCGCAGCCGCGGGCGCAGAGGCCGGCGAGCACGCGCCGGGTGGCGGTGAAGGTCGACCCGTAGAGCGGGTCCTCGCCGCCCGCCTCGACCACGGAGTCGAGCACAAGCTTCTGCACGCGGTCGGGGTGGAACATCGCGTAGAGCTGCGCGACGTAGGTGCCGTACGACACGCCCACGATCGTCACCTTCGGCGCGCCGAGGGCGGCGCGGACGGCCTCCATGTCCTCGACCGTGTCGTACGTGCGGTAGAAGGCGCGCGGGCTGCCGAGGACGATCGAGCAGGCCTCGGCCTCGATGCCGCCGTCAAGCGGGCTCGCGTTCTCGAGGTCGCGGCAGCGGAGCAGGTCGGAGCGGCCCGTTCCGCGCTGATCGAAGACCACGATGTCGTTGTGCGGGGTGAGGCTCCCCCACGAGGCGTAGCGGTCCCGCGGGTCGGCGAAGGCGGAGATGTTCGACTGGCCGGGACCGCCGGCGAGCAGAAACGTCAGGCCGCGCCGCGGCCGCCGGCTCGCGGGGCGGTCCTGCACCGCGAGCGAGACGGTGCCGGGCACCTGGCCCGAGCGGTCGAGCGGCACGGCCAGCCGGCCGCACTCGACGGCGCCGCCGCAGGGATGAAGCGGCAGGGCGGCGCCGGCGGCCGCCGGCACGGCGAGGAGCGCGACAAGAGCCGCGAGCACCAGCGGTGGCAAGCCGCGACCCACGCAACGATTATGCACCGGGGGGGCGGCGGGGGCGGGAGCGGCCCCGCGCGCCCCCCGGATAACCTTCCCGCCCGATGTTCGGCAAGGTCCTTGTCGCCAACCGCGGCGAAATCGCCATCCGCGTGATGCGGACGCTCGAGGAGCTCGGCATCGGCACGGTCGCCGTGTACTCGGAGCCCGATCGCGACGCGCCGCACGTGCGTCGCGCCGACGAGGCCTACCTGCTCGGTCCCGGTCCGGCCGCGGAGAGCTACCTGGTGGTGGAGAAGATCATCGAGGTCGCCGGGCAGGCGGGCGCCGAGGCGGTCCATCCCGGCTACGGCTTCCTCGCCGAGAACGCCGCCTTCGCGCGCGCGTGCGACGAGGCCGGCCTCGTGTTCATCGGCCCGCCGCCCGAGGCGATCGACGCGATGGGCTCGAAGACCCGCGCGCGCGAGCTGATGCAGTCGGCCGGCGTGCCGATCGTGCCGGGCGCGACCGAGCCGGTGGACACGGTGGACGACGCCCGGCAGCTGATCGCCGACTCGATCGGCTACCCGGCGGCGATCAAGGCGGCGGGCGGCGGGGGCGGCAAGGGCTTCCGCGTGGCGGAGTCGGAGGACGCGCTCGAGGAGGCGTTCGAGGGCGCGGCGCGCGAGGGCGAGAAGTTCTTCTCCGACTCGACCGTGTACGTGGAGCGCTACCTCCCCGACCCGCGCCACGTGGAGGTGCAGGTGCTGGCGGACGCGCACGGCAACGTGATCCACCTGTTCGAGCGCGACTGCTCGGTCCAGCGGCGCCACCAGAAGCTGATCGAGGAGAGCCCGGCGCCGGCCGTCGATCCCGAGCTGCGCGAGCGGATCGGCAAGATCGGCACCGACGCGGCGCGCGCGGTCGGCTACCGCTCGGCCGGGACGGTCGAGGGGCTGTTGCAGGACGGCGAGTACTACTTCCTCGAGATGAACACGCGCGTGCAGGTCGAGCACTGCGTGACCGAGATGGTCACCGGCATCGACATCGTGCGCGAGCAGGTCAAGATCGCCGCCGGCGAGCCGCTCTCGTACGCGCAGGAGGACGTCGTGCTGCGCGGCCACGCGATCGAGTGCCGCATCAACGCCGAGGACGCCTCCAAGCGGTTCGCGCCCGCCCCCGGCCGGATCGGCTCCTACCGCGAGCCCTCCGGGCCGTTCGTGCGCGTGGACTCCGGCGCCGAGGAGGGCTACGAGGTGCTGCCGCTGTACGACCCGATGATCGCCAAGCTGATCGTCTGGGACGTGGACCGCGAGTCCTCGACGCGTCGGATGCTGCGCGCGCTCTCCGAATTCGAGATCGGCGGGCTGAAGACGCTCGTGCCGTTCCACCAGGCGCTGCTGGCGACCGACCAGTGGCGCCGCTGCGAGACCTGCCGCGACCTCGTGGAGGACCGGGAGTGGCTGAAGCAGCTCGCGTTCCCGAAGGTCGAGGCGGCCGGCGAGGACGAGGCGGAGAAGGTCGAGCGCGAGTACGCCGTGGAGGTGTCGGGGCGCAAGTTCGACGTGAAGGTGATCGGGGCCGCGTTCGCGCCCAACGGCGCGGCGCCGGCGGCCGCCGGCGCGAAGAAGGCGCCGCGGCGCGAGCGCAAGAGCGGCGGCGGAGGCGGCGCGCCGGGCGAGCTCGTCTCGCCGCTGCAGGGCACCGTGCTGAAGGTGGTGGTCGAGCAGGGCGCCCAGGTGGACGAGGGCGCGCTGATCTGCGTGATCGAGGCCATGAAGATGGAGAACGAGATCACGGCCCCGACCGCGGGCACGATCGAGGAGCTCGGCGTGACGGAGGGCGGGGCGATCACAGCTGGGGAGCGGATCGCGGTTATCAAGTAGGGCGGGCGGGGCGCCGGCGCCGAGCGGCCGCGCCTCCGCCGAGCGGCCGCGCGGTGCGCAGCGCTTACGGCAGGCAACCAGGGGCGGCCCGGAGTGGGGTGAGTGTGGGCGCACTTGTGGTCGTATATGACGCCTAACTGCGCCCGCACTCCGCGGCGGGGGCCCACGCAGGGGGGCGTGGGGGCCACGCGACGCGCCGGCACCCTACCGGCGAGGCTCGGGCCCCATCCCCTGGTTGCCTGCCGTAGGCGCGACGCGCCCGCGCGGGCGTCGCGAGCCACGGGGGGCCTGGCTGCCCGCGAGCCCCGAAGGGGCGCGGCCCGCAACGGCTCAGCCCGCCGCGCGGACCGTCAGCTCGTGCGTCCCCACGCGCGGCGCCCTCACCAGCACCTCGAGCCCGCGGTTCGTGGGCCGCTTCCTGTGGGCCACCGCGGTCCCGTCGAGCGTCACGCTCGCCACGCTCGCACCGGCCGGCAGCGTGTGGCCGAGCACCAGCCGGCGCAGCCCCACGCCGATCCGCACCCTCGTGCGGTAGACCGACCCTCGGCGCGCCGCCCACACGTCCACGGCGCCGTCGCCCAGGCGGATGTTCTGGCCGGCCACGCGCGGCTGGTCGGGCGGCACCTGCGGCGTCACCTCGAGCGCGCCGCGGCCCATGTCCGGGCGCACTCCCAGCTGCTGGTGCACCACCGGCCACAGCGTGCCGTAGTTGCCCCACGCCTGGAGCACCATCGCGCGGTCCACGAACTGCTTGTCGACCGAGCGGCCGTATGCCGGTGACGGCGCTATCTCGGGCATCGCGCCCGGCTGCTCGTCCGGCTCGGGCAGCTGGAGGCGCCGGTTGGCGGTGGTGAACCGCCGTTGCTGCGAAGGCCCGGGCCGGCCGTAGTTGCCCTCGCCGACCGCCATGATCGCCGTGTTGAGGGAGAACGTCTGCTTTTCGCCCTCGCCCGGCGGCCCCCCGTCGCAGCCTGCCGAGCCGGTGTGGTAGAGGCCGAAGTCGTCGCCGAAACAGGGGGTCTCGCGCAGGGCGAGCGCGGCGCTGCCGTGGTCCGGCGGCGCGAGGCCGGGCGTCGGCTCGCCGTCCACCAGCAGCTCCACCTCCATCGGCGTGACGCCGATCCAGTGGCGCTGCTGGACCTGGACGTTTCCGGGGTCGTCGAGCGAGTCGGCGTACTGCGGGATCGCCGGCATCCACCAGGCCGGCTCGAACGCGGCCCTCATCGCGTTCGCGTGTGCCGACGCCCAGTCCGCCGTGGCGGCGTCGCCCTTCGAGCGCGCCAGGTCGGCCAGGTCGAACAGCCCGCGGATCGTGTAGACGGTGTTGTCGAGCTTCTCCTCGCCCATGCCGGTTCGCTCGACGTTGCCGAGCCCCTCGGGCCAGCCGTCGCCGTCGGCGTCGAGCTGCTCGACCACGTAGTGCATGTTGCGCACGGCGAAGTCGTAGAGCTGGTCGCGCAGCCGGTCGTCGCCGGTCCAGCGCCAGACGAGCGCGAGCGTGCTCGGGAACTTGGCCGTCTCGACGGTGTTCCCGGCGCTCGAGTTGGCGCCGTAGTAGACGCTGCCGTCGGTCACGACCTCGTGCACCACCTTGCCGCTGTCGCCGTTGATCAGCACGCTCACGTCGTGCAGCGCGCGCAGGTGGTCGGCGATCGGGCCGAACTGCCCGGCCGCCACGGACGCGAAGGCGGTGTACTCGCCGTCGGTGGCGAACAGCCACGGGTAGTCGGGGAAGCCGGCGCCGATGAAGCGCACCCGCGGGATCGTCCCGGCCGGCGGCGGGTACTCCTTGCCCTCGTTCGTGAAGCGGGCGTGGAGGTCCTCGGGCGCCTGCACCGAGTCGGCGAGGTTCTGCTTGCTCCATTCGATGCCCTGCTCGAGCAGGCGGTCGCCGGGCAGGTCCAGGCGCGTGCGCGACGCGATCCGCTCGCGCGTCGACCGCTTGTCGCGCAGGGCCGCGCGCGGGTCGCGCACCACGCCGGCGTACTCCGCGAGCGCCGTACCCAGCCCGCGGTCGGAGCCCGCGACCGCTAGCCAGAGCGTCGTCGAGCCGTGCGCCGGCACGCGCACCCGGTACACGAGCCTGCCGCCCGCGCCCTTCCCGAACGCGCTCTCGTCGCAGTACGGCGGCGGGGTGCCGTCCGCCGGGCACACGACCGGCGGGTCCTGCGGTCCGCGGGAGTCGCCCGTGCGGGTGCGGACCGGGCGCTGCGACGCGCCCACGACCGCGGCCCAGTCGTGCGCGGACGCGTTCGCCACCGGCGGCGTGCCGCGCTCGCGGAACACGAGCCGGCCGCCGCGCACCCCGGCAGTGTCGGCGAGGTTGAAGGCCGACTGCGACGGCGTCGTGCCGCCCCACGGGTAGGCGCTCATCAGCTCGGAGTGGGCGTCGACCTTCACCCGCACCCGGCGCGCGCCGCGCGTGGAGCGCAGGCGCAGCCCGAAGAGCGCCGCCCTGCGTCCGTCCGGCACGAACTCGATCTGCTTCGCCCGCAGCCCGCGTGCGGCCGGCCTGTCCATCGCGACCCAGCCGGAGCCGCTCGTGAACCTGGTCGCCGGACCGAGCCAGTCGCCGTCCACGCCGAACCAGATGCCGTCGAGCAGCTTGAGCGGCGGCGTCCACACGCCGCCCATCTCGCCGCGGATGTGCCAGCCGGTCGCGGGGAAACGCGCGTCCTCGGCGCCCACGACGTACGCGCGGTCGCCGGTCGTGACGTAGCGCCGGTCCTTCAGCCGGTCGGAGGTCGAGAGCGATGGCGCGGCCTGGGCGGCGCCGGCCGCGATCAGCATGATCGACAGCGAAAGGAGAACGATCAGGTTCCTGCGCAGCACCCTGCGCCCGCGATGTCCGGGTCCGGAAGGAGCGAAACTACTGCGGCGGCGGGATCGCGCCGTCCGGCGGAGGCACCGCGGGCGAGCCGCGCGTGAGGATCACGATCGCGAGCACCACGACCGCGCCGCCCGCCAGCGTCGCCGCCCCCGGCCGCTCGTCGTAGGCGACCCACACCCACAGTGGCCCCAGCACGACCTCGAGCAGCGTGATCAGCGCGACCTGCGCCGTCGGGATCAGGCGGGCGCCGATCGTCAGGAGCATCAGCCCGAGCCCGATCTGGACCACGCCCAGCATCGCCAGGTCGAGCGTGTCGCCCGCGCCCACGTCGCCCGGCGAGGCGAACGGCAGGAACAGCACCACGAGCAGCACCTGGGCCAGGCAGGTGGCGGGCGCCATCGACACGTCGCGGCGGTGGCGCGTGATGACGAGCGCGATCGCGAACGCGAAGGCGAGCAGCAGCGACAGGCTGTCGCCGACCAGGTCGCCGTCACCGGGCGTGCCGAGCATCAGCGCCACACCGCCGAACGCCAGCGCCAGCGACAGCGCCACGCGGCGGGAGATCGGCTCGCCCAACGCGACCCACGCGAGCAGGGCGGCCAGCGCCGGCGAGAGCGCCTGGATGAACAGCACGCGCGCGACCGTCGTGTAGTTCAGCGCGACGATGAACGCACCGGACGCGGTCGCGATGCAGATCGCGACCGCCACGCCGGCGAGCCCCACGGAACGGAACGCTCCCACCACGCGGCCGCGCTCGGAGATCGCCACGTAGGCGAGCAGCGCCAGCGCCGCAAACACCGCCCGGCCGGCCACCTGCGTGGCCGTGTCCACGTCCAGCCGGCGCTGGAGCACGCCCGCCGTGGACCACGCGACCGCCGCCAGCGCGACGTAGATCTGGCCGCGGCGCTCGCGCCCACGCTCGTCGAGCACCGTGGCTGCGGCTGCGGTCGACACCGCCTGAAGTCAACCACGGGCCCGCCGGCGGCCCGGATCGTCAGTCGTCGATCACGGTCAGGTCCAGCTCGCGCAGGCGCTCCGGGTCGGCGAGCACGTCGATCGCGGCGATCCTGCCGCCCCTGACCGTGAACGCCATGACCGAGAACGGCTCCCCCTCCGGCGTAACCACTGCCCCGGCCGCCCCGTTCACGAGGGCCGGCCGCACGAACGGCGCCAGGTGCCTGAACCTCGAGGCCTGCGACGCCACCTCGCGGGCGCCGTGCACCTCGTGGGTGACCTCGGGGCGTCCGGCGCCGCCGTCGGCGCGCAGCACTACGTCCGGGTCGAGCACCGCCACGAGCGCGTCGAAGTCGCCGTTGCGGGACGCGGCGAAGAAGGCGTCCACCACCTCACGCTGGCGGCCGAGGTCGGGGTCGGGCGCCGGCGCCTCGCCCTGCACGCGCCGGCGCGCCCGGCTTGCGAGCTGACGCGCGGCGGCCGGCGAGCGGTCCACCATCGGCGCGATCTCGTCGAACGGCACGGCGAACATGTCGTGCAGGACGAACGCGAGCCGCTCGGCAGGCGACAGCGTCTCGAGCACCACCAGCATCGCCAGCCCGACCGAGTCCGCGAGCAGCGCCTCGTGCTCCGGGTCGAGCCCGCCCTCGGGGTCCACGATCGGCTCCGGCACGTACGGGCCGAACGCCTCCTCGCGGCGCGTCCTGCGCGACCGGAGAACGTTCAGCGACTGCCGCGCCACCACGGTCGTCAGCCAGCCGCCCAGGTTCTGGATCGCGTCGGCGTCCGAGCGGCTCAGCCGCAACCAGGCCTCCTGCACGGCGTCGTCCGCCTCGCTGACCGAGCCGAGCATCCGGTAGGCCACCGCCCGCAGGTGGGGCCTGTGCTCCTCGAACCGCTCTGCCAGCCAATCCTGCTCTTCCATGTCACATCCCTTTGTCGTCGAGCGTCAACCGTTTGACCGAACAAATCGAGCCGGTGTGACAAAGGAGCACGACATGCAATCAAGAAGGAAGTTCGCGGTGACCGGGGCGACGGGGCGGCTCGGCCCGCACGTGGTCGACGCTCTCCGCCGCGAGGGTCACGATGTGGTCCCGATCTCGCGCTCGAACGGGGTGGACGTGGTCACCGGCGAGGGGCTCGACGAGGCGCTCGTCGGCGTCGAGGCGATCGTCGACGCCGCCACGCCGCCCACGCCCGACCAGCAGGCGGCCGTGGAGTTCTTCACCGCGGCCGCGCACAACCTCCAGGAGGCCGGTGAGCGAGCCGGGATCGGGCGGATCGTGATCGTGTCGATCATCGGCATCGACCGCTACACGAGCGGCTACCAGGCCGGAAAGATCGCCCAGGAGCGGTCGATCCAGGCTGGGCCGGTCCCGGCGCGCGTGGCGCGCGCGGCGCAGTTCCACGAGTTCGTGGACCAGCTTCTCGAGTGGACCACCCAGGACGGCGTGGCCTACCTGCCGAGGATGCGCACGCAGCTGGTCGCCGCGAAGGCGGTCGGTGAGGAGCTCGCTGCCCTGATCGCCGACCCGGCCGCGGCCACCGGGCCGATAATCGAGATCGCGGGCCCGCGCGAGGAGAACCTGGCCGAGGCGGCGAGGCGGCTCGTGACCCGGCGCGGCGACCGGCTCCGCATCGAGGAGGTGTACGACCCGGACGACCCGCTGGCCGTGCTCTACGCCAACGGCGCCAACCTGCCCGGGCCGGGCGCGAAGCTCGTGGGCCCCACCTTCGACGAGTGGCTCGGATCAGAGGTCAGCGCCGCAGCGTGACCGCCCGGCGGCGGACCGCGACCGGACCCGAGCGGGGCTCAAAGGAGAGCACCAGCGTCACGCGCAGGCGCCGCGCTCGGCGCAGCAGCGAGCGGCCGCGGCGGTTCAGGCGGACGGTCACCGGGCACGCGCCCGCGCGGCGAGCCGTGCAGGCGCCCGCGGCGATCGTCCGCCCGCGCTTCGCCTGCAGCTCCAGCGCGAGCCGCCCGGCCGCCGGCGCGCGCAGGCCGGCCGCGGCCAGCCGCCCGCGCCTCAGCAGCGAGCGGATGCCCCGGCCGCGCAGCGACCTGGCGACCGCCGCCAGCTGAGCGCCGAGCGAGGGCGCTGCGGCGGACCCGCCGGGCGGGTTGCCGCCCCCGCCCGCCGGCGGCGGCTGCCGCGGCGGCGGGGCCGCGCCGGCCTCGCCGACCGCCCTCGCGGCGTTCAGCCGCCCGCCGCTGACGGTCCTGCCAGCCAGGCTCGGCAGCGGGTCGACCGTGCTCAGGATACGGTCCTTCAGCTGGGAAGCGGTCCATCCCGGGTGGAGCGAGAGCAGCAGCGCGGCCACGCCCGCGACGTGCGGGGCCGCCATCGACGTGCCCCAGTCGAAGATGAACTCGTCGCGCGCCCCCGTGTAGTCCTCGACCGGCGGGACGCAGAACACCTCGAGATCGTCGAGGGCCACGTACTCGAGCGGACCGGGAGAGTCGGCCACAAGCCGGAACCGGACCGCGCCGGCGGAGCGCTGCTCGAGCAGCGACAGGTCGAGCAGCCAGTGGTAGTAGGGCCCGACCCCGAGGAGCGCGTCTACCTCTCTCCAGTTGACGCCGTCCGGCGACGTCTCCGCGATCAAACGCTCCTGCTGGTCGAAGGGCACCGTCGGGTCGTAGGGCCGCAGGCTCGGCTCGACCCAGACGCTCACCGCGCAGTCGCGCCGGTTCGACAGGTCCAGGTCCAGGCGCGCGTAGTTGTTCGTCGCGTTCCCGGCCGGGTAGTCGTCGAGGCTGAACGAGCCCGTCCGCCGGTGGACGAGGTTCCGCTCCCACGTGTCCGGGCTGCCACCGCGAAGCCAGCGGTCGCCGAGCGGCGTCTCGAAGCCGTCGCTGAACAGCGTCTCCCCAGGGCCCCATTTCACGTACGGGCTCAGTACGTCCTTGCCGGGCGCGGCGAGGTCCACGCTGCGTGCGCCGTAGTTGGAGAAGTCCGCGAGCCGGTCGCTCGAGTCGGTGGCCGCGACGCAGAGGATGTTCGCCTCGGGGAAGGCGCAGGGGTACACCGGTGTGGCGTCGTCGTCGGCGCCGTCGTTCATCGCGGGGAAGACGAAGAGCACGTCCGGCGCGCTGTCGATCACGTCCTTCTCGGCCTGGCAGAGGCTTCCGCCGGCGCTCATGTTCACCACCTGCGCGCCCGCCCACACCCCGTACGCCATCCCGGCGGCCTCCTCGGCGCATCCGCCCTCGTCGAGGTTGTTCAGCACGCGCGCGGGGATCAGCGTGACGCGCCAGGCGACGCCCGTGGTGCCGATCCCGTTGTCGCCGCGCGCGCCGACGATGCCGGCCACGTGCGTGCCGTGGCCGTAGTTGTCCGACGGGTCGTTGTCGAGCTGGACGAAGTCGTAGCCGCGCCAGTCGTCCACCAGGCCGTTGCCGTCGTCGTCCGCGCCGTTCGACTCGCGCCCGCCTCCCGACTCGCCGGGGTTGCGCCAGACGTTCGGGGCGAGGTCGGGCTGGCCGAAGTTGATGCCGGAGTCCACGATCGCGACCTTCACGTTCGGCGAGCCCGTCGTGCGGGCCCAGGCGCCGGCCGCGTCGATGTCGGCGCCCGCCGCGCCCGCCACGCCGTTCACGCTCTGCCCGTCGTTCCCGAGCCCCCACTGCTCGGCGAGGAACGGGTCGTTCGGCAGCGCGGCGCCCTTGCGGTACGCGTTGCGCTCCGCCCAGACGATGCGCGGGTCGCGCTCGAAGGCGGCGACCGCCCGCCCCACCGATCGGCCCTCGGGGAGGCGGGCGACCACCGTTCGCGTCATGGGCAGCGCCCGCTTCAGGCCGGCGCCGCGGTCGCGGAGCGCATCCATGCGCTCGCTCCGCGAGAGCCCATGGCGGAACTTCACGGTCACCTCGCCCGGCAGGTAGCCGGTCGCGGCGCCGTCCACCACCTCCGCCCACGCGGCGGACGGCAGGCACGCCGCCGCCAGGACGGCCAGCAGGAGCGGCCTCATCGCCCTCAGCGCACGCGCAGCGGCCGGCTGTACGCGGCCGTCCTGCCGGCGGAGTTCGACGCGGTGACGCTGCACTGCACGGTCCGGCCGCGCAGACCGCGCGTCAGGCCGAGCCTTCGGCCGGTGGCGCCCTTCCTGCGCTTGCCGTCGACGAGCCAGCGATACGAGTAGCGGTCGGCGCCGTTCGACCACGTGCCCGCGGTGCAGCTGAGCTTGCGGCCCGCGCGCTTGATGCGCGGCCGCTTCAGGTTCGCCGGCTTGGCGGCCCCCGGCCGGCCGCCCGCCGGGGGCTGGCCTCCCCCGGCGGGCGGTCCCCCTCCGAACTGGGCCGCGCGGACGTTGTACTCGAGCGACGCCGCGGACTTCGTCGTGCCGACGTCGTTCAGGGAATAGGCGCAGATCAGCAGCCGGCCGGGGGCCCACGGTGTGAGCCCGATCTGGTTGACGAAGTGGCCCTGGGCGTCGATCAGCGGGACCAGGTCGTTCGTGAGGAGCCTGCCGCCGACCTGGTTGGAGATGCCGATGCCGTCCTGCCCGCCGACGGGGCACGACGAGAGGGTGTCGCCCGGGATCGCGACCGCCCACAGCCACGACACGTCCCACCACTCCTCAGGCGGAGCGGCCTGGCCGCTCAGCTGCAGGAGCATCGGCTTGCCGACCGTCGCCTCGCTCGGGCCCGAGAGGGCGAGTGTGTGGGTGGCGCCCAGCGCGGGGCTCGCCGGCGCTCCGAAGGCGAGCGCGCCGGCGGCCCCGGCCAGGGTCGTGGTGAGGAGGACTCTTCCGAAGTTCATGGCGCCGATCGTGCACTGGTGTCAGGGTCGGGGCATCGGGAGAATCCCTGCACTCGCTCCCTACATCGGACTCGACCATTCCCGCACCGGCCCAGACGAGCCCACTCGTTGAGCGCGAGCGCGAGCTCGCGGCGCTGCAGGCAGCGCTGGACGACGTGGCGGCCGGCCGCGGGCGCGCCGTCGCGGTGGTCGGCGAGCCGGGCATCGGGAAGTCGCGCCTGCTGGCCGCTGCGCGCGAGCGCGCGCAGTCCGCCGGCATGCTCGTGTGCGGCGCCCGCGCGGCGGAGCTCGAGCGGGCGTTCCCGTTCGGCGTCGTGCGGCAGCTGGCCGCGTCCTCGTACTCGGACACGACCCGCGAGGAGCGCGCCTCCTGGTACGCCGGCGTGGCGAAGATGGCGGCGCCGCTGTTCCGCGAGGAGGCGCTCGTGGAGGACGACGGCAACGCGAGCTACGGCAGGCTGCACGCGCTCTACTGGCTCTGCGCCAACGCCGCGCGCAGGCGCCCGCTGGTGCTCGCCGTGGACGACGCGCACTGGGCCGACGACGCCTCGCTCGCCTTCGCCGGCTTCCTCGCCCGGCGCGTGGGCGAGCTGCCGCTGCTGCTCCTGCTCGCGTCGCGCCCGCCCGGCCCGGAGGAGACGCCCGAGCTCGTGCGCGTGCTCGCCGACCCGGAGACCGCCACGCTGAAGCCGGAGCCGCTCGGCCCGGAGGGCGTCACCGCCCTGCTGCGGGCGGTCCTCGGGCGCGACCCGCACCCCGACTTCGCCTCCGCGTGCCGGGAGGCCACGAACGGCAACCCGTTCCTGCTCGGCGAGCTGGCGGAGGAGGTGCGCGCGGAGGGGATCGAGCCGTCCGCCGCCGAGGCGAGGCGGGTGGCATCGCTCACCCCGGAGGGGGTGCGCACGACCACGCTGCTGCGGCTCGCGCGGCTGGCGGACCCGTCGCGGCGTCTGGCCCGGACGCTGGCGCTGCTCGGCGACCACACGCCGCTCCCGGTCGCCGCGGAGCTGACCGGACTGGTCGAGAGCGAGGCGATCGAGGCCGCGGCCGAGCTGGAGGAGGCCGGCGTGGTCGCGCGCGACGACGGCCTCGGGTTCGTGCACCCGCTCGTGCGAGCGGCGGTCGGCGACGACATCACGTCGGTGGAGCGCGTGGCCGGTCACGCAGCGGCCGCGCGCCTCTTGGCACGGCGCGGTGCGCGCGCCGACGCCGTTTCCGTGCACCTGCTGCGCACCGAGCCGGCGGGCGAGGCGTGGGTCGTGGAGACGCTCCGCGAGGGCGCGCGCCGGGCACTCGCGCTCGGCGATGCGGAGGCGGCAACGGCCTACCTGCGCCGCGCCCTCGACGAGCCGGCGCCGGAGCACGAGCGGCCCCGGCTACTGCTCGAGCTCGGCCTCGCCGCGGCGAGGACCGGCGTGCCCGCCGCCGTGGTCTGGCTGGAGGACGCCGTCGCGGCGGCCGCCGACCCTGAGACGAGGTGCGAGGCGACCGTGCGCCTCGCCCAGCTGCTGAACCTGAGCGGACGGGCGGAGGACGCCGGGCGGGTGCTGGAGCGCGGCATCGCCGCGCTCGACGGCCGCCGTGAGCTGGCGGGCGCGCTCGAGGCCGAGCTGATCGCGACCGCCTACGTTCGGCTCTCATCGCGGCGCAGGCTCGAGCCGCTGATCCGCTCGCTGCGCGAGCCCGACGGGCCGCCGGCCACGCCGCTCGAGCTGCTCAGCACGGCGGCGCTGGCGGTGGAGCACGCCGTCGCGCGCGGCGACCCCGCTCACGCGGCCGAGCTCGCCCGCCGCGCCCTCGCGGCGCCCGAGACCGCGCTCGGCCCGGTCGCGCCCGGCGAGGTACACGGTCCGATCGTGTTCGCCCTGATCGTCGCCGAGCAGCTCGAGGAGGCCGAGGCGGCCGTGACCGCCGCGCTCGAGCTCGCCCGCGGCCGCGGGTCGCTCCTCAGCGTGGCGGCGGCGTCGAGCGGGCGGGCCGCGATCCGGCTGCGCCGCGACGACCTGCGCGGCGCCGAGGCCGACGCCACGGCCTGCCTCGAGCTGCTCGCCGGCGAGCCGGGCACGGAGTCGATCGCGATGGGCGCGGCGGCGACGGCGGTCCGGGCCGGGGTGGAGCTCGGGCGCTCCCCCGGCGACCTCGAGCGGATCGTCGAAGGGAACCGCGGCGACGCCGACTATCCGACCCACGCGGTCCTGCTGCTGGCGGACGGCGCGCTGCGGGCGCTCGCCGGCGAGCCCGACCAGGCGCTCGACCGGTTCGAGCGCTGCGGCGAGATCGAATGGGCACGCGACTGTCCCTCGCTGCTCCCGTGGCGCTCGGGAGCGGCGCAGGTGCTCGCCGACCTCGGGCGCGAGGAGGAGGCGCGCGAGCGCGCCGGCGAGGAGCTGGCACTGGCGCGCGCCGCCGGGACGCCGCGGCCACTCGGCGTGGCCCTGCACGCCGCGGCCGCCGTGGCCCCGGACGACGAGCGCCGCGAGGCGCTGCTGGAGGAGGCGGTGACGGTGCTGGAGGGATGCGACGCCCCGCTCGAGCTCGCCCGCGCCCTGCTGGGGCGCGGCGGCCTGCGCCACCGCATCGCCGAGCACGGCCCCGCCCGCGAGGACCTCATGCGCGCCCACGAGCTGGCGAGCGAGCGCGGCGCGGTGCGGCTGGCCGAGGCTGCCGCAGCGGCGCTGCGCAGCTCCGGCGTGAGGATGCGCCGCGCGAGCGGCGGCGGCGTGGACGCGCTCACGCCGAGCGAGCGGCGGGTGACCGAGCTGGCCGCCAAGGGACTCTCGAACCGCGACATTGCCCAGTCGCTGTTCCTGTCCGAGAAGACCGTGGAGTCGCACCTCGGCCGGGCCTACCGCAAGCTCGGCATCCGCTCGCGCGGGCGCCTGGCGGCCGCGCTCGGCACCGCGCCGGCCGAACCCGGCTGAGGGCTCGCCGCGTCAGTCCCAGACCCGCGGGCCCAGCGTGACCACCTCGGGCCACGGCTCCATGGCCTCGGCCGGCGGCTCCACCCCGGCCTCCTTCGCGGCGATCCGCTGGAAGTAGCGCTCGAAGCCGGCGGGCGTGCAGACGATCAGCTGCCGGGCGTCGTCATCGCCGCGGTTGGCGAACGCGTGGTGCACGCCTCCGCGGGCGAACGCCAGCTCCCCCGCCCCGCGCGTCACGGCCTCGTCGCCGAGCTGGAACGTCAGCTCCCCGTCGAGGACGTAGAAGGCCTCGTCGAACTCGTGGTGGTGCAGCGGCGGCCCCTTGGTGGGGCCCGGGACGACGTTGTCCATGATCGAGACGCGGCCGCCGTTCTCCGCGCCGCGGAGCACGACCTTGATCCGGCCCGGCACCTCGGGGACCGGGCGGCCGGAGTCGAGGTCCGGTCGCTCGCCGATCACCGGCCCGACCATGGTCGTCTCCGGGTACGGCTCCAGCGCGCTCGGCGGCGGCTCGACCCCGGCCGCCTCGGCCGCCATGCGCTCGAAGAAGCGCTCGAACCCGCCGGGCGTGACCACGAGCAGGTAGCGGGCGGGCTCGTCGGCGAGGTTGGCGAGCGTGTGCGCGGCGCCGGCGGGCGCGAACAGGAACCGCCCGCGCGTGGCGGTGAGCAGCTGTTCGCCGAGCTGGAACGTCAGCTTCCCGTCGAGCACGTAGATCGCCTCGTCGAAGTCGTGGTGGTGGAGGGGCGGCCCGCCCCACCGCGGCGGCGCGGTCACGTCCACCATCGACACCGCCCCGCCGGACTCCTCGCTTCGCAGCAGGGTGGTCGTCTTGAAGTCCTGGCTCATCGCTATTGTTGCCTCAAGTTCCGGGTAACCATAAAATTGGGGTGACTCTACCAAAGGAGGGGCGTGGCTGACCAACTGGGGCTGCGCGCGCGCAAGAAGCAGCAGACGCGCGAGCGGATCGCCGCCGCCGCCAGGCGCCTCTTCTTCGAGCGCGGCTTCGCGAGCGTGACGGTCGCGGAGGTGGCGCGGGAGGCGGACGTGGCGGAGGCCACGGTGTTCAACTACTTCCCGCGCAAGGAGGACCTCTTCTACAGCCGGCTCGAGGCCTTCGAGGACGAGATGCTCGCGGCGATCCGCGACCGCGGGCCGGGCGAGACCATCCTCGGCGCCTTCCGCGGATTTCTGCTCGCGCAGCGCGGCGTGCTCGCGGCCAGGGCGGCCGGCGACGAGGAGGAGGCCACCGAGCAGCTGGTGGCGATCAGCAAGCTCATCACCGAGAGCCCCGAGCTGCTCGCGCGCGAGCGGCAGGTGTTCGCCCGCTACGCGGACGCCCTGGCGGACCTGATCAGGGAGGAGACGGGCGCGGGGCCGCGCGACGTCACCCCGAGGGTGGTCGCCAACGCGATGCTCGGCCTGCACCGCGCGCTGATCGACTACGTCCGCGAGCGCGCGCTGGCCGGCGCGCGCGCGCCGCAGATCGGGAGGGAGGTCCGCGCCGAGGCGAGGCGGGCGTGCGCGCAGCTGGAGCGTGGGCTCGCCGACTTCGGCGCCCGGGAGCCTCTATGACTCGCTCAGGCGGCGCCCTCGAGCCGTGCGGCTGCCGCACCCTCGAGCATCGCCCCGGCGACGACCTCCACGGCATCGCCCCACGCGCGCTCGTACTCGGGCCGCCACCCGTCGCCGGCGGTCTCGGCCATCGTCGCGATCAGCACCTGGCCGACGACCGGATAGTGCTCGGCATGCGCGCCGTACGCGACGTGCCGGGCGCCGAGCTCGCGCAGCTTGGGCACGATGGCGTCGAGGTCGCGGAGTGATTTGCGAAGCAGGACGAGCGTCCCGAGCAGCTTCGCGCGCTGCTCGTTCATGTCGGCTGCGTCGAAGAGCGGCCTGACGGCCGGCGCGGCGGCGAACAGCCGCGAGTAGAAGGTCTCCACGAGCTCCTCGCCTCGCGGCGCGACGAGGTCGAAGCTCTCCTCCAGCAGGTCAGGATCCATGTGAGGGAAGACCGCGTCGGGCGCGCGGCTATTCCCTCAGCCGCCCCAGGTTCCGCGCGTGGATGTCCCGCTGCTCGGCCGTGTCGCGGCCGTCCGGCAGCCGCGGCCTCTCCTCGCCGTGCTCGAGCGCGTCCAGGTAGTCCACGTCCTCGTCGATCAGCCGCAGCGCCGTTTCGCGGTCGTGCGGCGGGCCGTGGCCGGGGATGACCGTCTCCGCCGCCTCGACAAGGCCCGCCACGCGGGCGAGCGTCGCGCGGTACTCGTCGAGCGAGCCGCTCTCGTGGAGCATCGGGATCTCGACCGACGAGACGTAGTCGCCGCACGCGAGCACCGCGCACCAGGGCGCCGCGATCGCCATCCCGTCGGAGGTGTGGCCGGGGGCCGGGTGGAGGTCGAGCTCGCGGTCGCCCAGCTCCACGTGGCCCGGTACCGGCAGCCCCTGGATCTGCCCGAGCGCGAGCGGGGCTGTGCGCTCGACGTAGTAGCGCGAGTCCTCGTCGCGCAGCCAGCGCTGCGCGGCGCCGGGCTCGCGGTGGAGACGCTCCACGCTCGGCTCGCCGAGCCCGAGCGCGAGCCCCGGGAAGGCCAGCCTGCCGAGCACGTGGTCGAAGTCCACGTGGGTGGCGAGCAGGCCGTCCGGCTCGAAGCCGGCGCCGGCGAGCAGGCCCGGCAGTGCCTCGAGCTCGTCGGGGAAGTACGGCGAGTCGATCAGCAGCGCCTCGCCGCCGGCGCGGATCGCCGTGCAGGTGGTCTGCCACATGCGGCTGGTGAGCACGAGCACGTCCGTGTGGACGGAGACGGCCCGCACGGCGGGCCTACGCCGCGCCGAGCAGCTTGCCGGCGTCGCGGAAGGTCTTGACCTCCGCGTCGGGCTTCTTCTTGCCCGGGTCGAGCTCCTCGCCGGTGCGGTTGACCCAGATCACCGGGATCCTCTGCTTCAGGCAGGGCTCCACGTCGGTCGGGTAGCCGGCGGCGATGTGCACCCAGCTCTTCTTCGGCCCCTCGATTCGGCGGGCGCACTCCTTGAAGTGGGCCGGGTCGGGCTTGTAGCTGCGCACCTGCTGGGCGGTGACCACCAGGTCGAAGTCGACGCGGAAGTGCCGGCGCGTGGCGCCCAGCAGCTTGTCGTCGATGTTCGACAGGATCCCGATCTCGTACTTCTTCGAGAAGCGCTCCAGCTGGGCGTTGGTCTCCCGGAACGGCGGCCAGGACGGCACGCTGTTGGGCAGGAAGTTCGAGCGGACGGTCTCGATGTCCCACCCGAGCTCGTGCGCGACCCGCACCGCCGCGCGGCGCAGGACCTCGGCGTAGAGCTCGTATGAGCCGCGCTGGATCTCGCGCTGGATCTCGATGAATCGCGGGATCAGGGCGTCGCGGTCGATCGTGAAGCCGTCCTTGTCCGCCTCCTTCTGGAACGCGTCGTAGACCCCCTGTTCCCAGTCGATCAGCGTCCCGTAGCAGTCGAACGTGACGAACTTGATTTCCTTTGGTAGCGGCATTCGATCTTCGGTAGGGTGCTGCGCCCGCTGGCGCGGCGGCGCATTCTACGTACCCATGGACCTACTCGAATACCAGGGCAAGCTGCTGTTCAAGAAGCATGGCGTGCCCGTGCCCGACGGACAGCACGCGGCGTCGGTCCGCGAGGCGGTCGAGGCGGCCGAGGAGCTGGGCTTCCCGGTGGTGATCAAGGCCCAGGTCCAGATCGGCGGCCGCGGCAAGGCCGGGGGCATCAAGCTGGCCTCTGACCGGACCGAGGCGGAGCAGCACGCGGAGGCGATCCTGGGCATGGACATCCGCGGCTTCACGGTCCACGAGCTGTACGTGGAGCGGGCGAGCGAGATCGACGAGGAGTACTACGCCGCTGTCGTGTTCGACCGCTCTGCGAAGAAGCCGATGGCCATGCTCTCGCGGATGGGCGGGATGGACGTGGAGGAGGTCGCCGAGAAGGACCCGGAGGCGATGCGGATGCTCCACGTGGACCCGCTGATCGGGTTCCAGGACTTCCACGGCCGCCGCCTGGCGTTCGAGTCCGGGATCGCGGCGGACGTGATCCGGCCCGTGGGCGCCATGCTCGCGAAGCTCTACGAGGTGTTCGTGGCGGAGGACGCCACGCTCGTCGAGGTCAACCCGCTCCTGATCACGAAGGCCCGCGAGGTGGTCGCGCTCGACGCGAAGGTCACGGTCGACGGCAACGCGCTCTTCCGCCACCCCGATGTGGCGGAGCTGCGCGACGTGTCTGCCGAGGACCCGCAGGAGCGGATGGCCAAGGAGCGCGGGCTGATCTACGTGAAGCTCGACGGCAACGTGGGGATCCTCGGCAACGGCGCCGGGCTCGTGATGTCCACGCTCGACGTGGTCGCGCAGGCGGGTGGCAGGCCGGCGAATTTCCTCGACGCCGGCGGCGGCTCCAAGGCGGAGGCGATCACGAGCGCGGTGGAGGTGATCCTGTCCGACGACAAGGTCACGGCGGTGCTGTTCAACATCTTCGGCGGCATAACGCGCTGCGACGAGGTCGCGAAGGGGCTGATCGAGGCGTTCGACCAGATCAAGCCGGAGGTGCCGTTCGTGGTTCGCCTCGACGGCACGAACGACGAGGAGGGCCGCAGGCTCCTCGCAGAGGCGCGGCTGCCGAACGTGCACACCGAGGCGACGATGCTCGGCGCCGCCGAGAAGGTCGTGGAGCTGGCCGCCTGATGGCGATCCTGGTCGACGGCGACACGCGCCTGTGCGTGTCCGGGATCACCGGGCGCGAGGGCACGTTCCACAGCCTCCGCAACCGCGACTACGGCACCCAGGTGGTCGGCGGCGTCACGCCCGGCAAGGGCGGCCAGGACGTGGACGGCGTGCCGGTGTTCGACACCTTCCGCGCGGCCGTGGGCGAGACCGGCGCCGACACGGCGATGATCTTCGTGCCGCCGCGATTCGCCGCCGACTCGATCCTCGAGGCCGCCGACGCCGGCATCGAGCTGATCATCGCCATCACGGAGGGCATCCCCGCCCACGACGAGCTGCGCGTGTACAACCACCTCCAGCGCGGGCCGTCGCGGCTGATCGGGCCGAACTGCCCCGGCATCCTGTCGCCCGGCAAGGCCAACGTCGGGATCATCCCGGCGCAGTTCTTCAAGGAGGGCAACGTCGGGCTCGTGTCGCGATCCGGCACGCTGACCTACCAGATCGGCAACGAGATCGCCCAGCGCGGGTTCGGCAACTCCTCGATCGTGGGGATCGGCGGCGACCCGGTGCCGGGCTCGAGCTTCATCGACATCATCGAGCTGTTCGAGGCCGACCCCGAGACCGAGCTGATCGTCATCTGCGGCGAGATCGGCGGCTCGGCGGAGGAGGAGGCGGCCGACTACATCGGGGAGCACGTCTCGAAGCCGGTGCTCGCCTACATCGCGGGGTTCACGGCGCCGCCCGGCAAGACGATGGGCCACGCCGGCGCGATCGTGTCCGGCTCGCAGGGCACTGCGGCCGCCAAGGCCGAGGCGCTCGAGGCGAAGGGCGTGCGCGTGGGCCGCAACCCGACGCAGGTCGCCGAGATCGCGGTCGAGATCCTGGGCGCACGGGTCTAGGAATGCGCGGGCGCCCCCAGGCGTCCCCGGACGTATGACCCGAATCATGCTGGCCGCGGCGGCTGTTGCCGTCGCAGTGATGCTGTTGCCGTCCGGTTCCACCGCCCAGACCCCACTGCCGCACGCCAAGGTCGGCAAGGTCGAGCGGACCCGCGCGTACATCGGCCTGTCCTACGACGACGGGCGCGTGCGGGTGTACGTCTGCAACGGGACGTCGAAGCGCAGCCCGACCATCAGCAAGTGGTTCAAGGGTCGCTGGGACGGCGAGAGCCCGCTCACGCTCGGCCGCCGCGGGCCGGCGGTGGAGATCGAGGAGGTCCACGCCGACGGGCGGGTCACGGGGCACCTGCACTGGAGGGGCTCGGAGCACGACTTCACGCTCAGGCGCGCGACCGGGCCGGCCGGGCTGTACGAGCGGAAGAAGGCCGAGGGCGGGCATCGCCCGCGTGGCAGCTGGGTCTTCCTGGCGGATCGCAGCTTCCGCGGCGCCATGGTCGACCCACGGCCGCGCAAGTGCCGGCCCGTGCAGGTCACCCTCGCCAACGGGACCACGCAGATAGTCACGGTCTGCAAGTCCGGCTGAGCCACACCGCCCCCGCCGCGGAGCTTGGGTCACGGCGTGCCGAGCGGCTCCACGGTCGGCACGCCGCTCAGCTGCACGTCCACGGCCATCAGCGCCAGGTCGGCGAACGCCTCCATGCGGTCCACGTCGCCCGGGCCGTAGCCGCCGCCGTCGCGCTTGTCGAGCACGGCCAGCACCCCGAGCGTCGTCTCGCCGCGGCGCAGCGGCACGGTCAGCATCGTCGTCGGAACATAGCCCGTGCCTGCGGCAACCGCGGCGGCGAAGCGCGGGTCGCTGCGGCAGTCCGGCACGGCCTCGCCGCGGCCGCTCGCGGCGACGGCGCCCGCCACGCCGACGCCGGGTGGCAGGCGCATCCCCACCACCTCGTCGGCGCCCGCGCCCCACGAGGCCTGGTACACGAGCTCGCCGGTGTTCGAGTCGAGCAGGGCGAGCGACGCGGCCACCGCCTCGAACACGCCGGCGGCCGCGCGCACCACCGCCTCGATCAGGCTGCGCGGCATGCCCGGCGAGCTGACGCTGCGCACGAGCGACGCGCCGAGGTCGGCGTCGAGCCGCGCGCCGATCGCCGCCGCGAACGCCTCCGCGGTCGGGGTGCGGCGGTGCGGGTCGAGCTCGAGGCCGCCGCGCAGCGCGGCCTCGAGGCGCGGGTTCACCCCGAGCGGCTCGATGTCGCCGTACTGCGGGGGCTGGCCCGCGATCAGGGTCCACAGGGTGGCCGCCACGCCGAATACGTCGGCGCCCGGCGACACCACCCCGCCGAACATCTCCGGCGCCATGTAGCCGGGGGTGCCGATCGCGGCGGTCACCTCCTTGCCGGTCACGTACTCCCGCGCGATGCCGAAGTCCACGAGCACCACGCCGTCGGCGCCGAGGATCATGTTGTCGGGCTTCACGTCGCGGTGGACGACGTGCTGGGCGTGCACGTACGCGAGCGCCTCGCAGGTCTGGCGCACGTACTCCACGGCCTCGTCCACCGGCAGCCCCGGGGCGCCGCGCTCGGCCAGCACCTCGCCCAGGCTCGGCCCCTCCACCAGCTCCATCACGAGGTAGTGGCGCTCGTCCTCCGCGAAGTGGTCGAGCACGCGCACCACGCGCGGGTGGGACAGCGAGGAGAGCAGCCGCGCCTCGGCGACGAACCGGCGCGCGCTGCGCTGCTCGATCAGGTGCTTGAGCGCGACCTCCTCGCCGCTCTCCACGTGCCGTGCGCGGTACACCGCGCCCATCCCGCCGCGCGAGATGGGTGCAACGATCTCGTACGCGCCGCAGCGAGAAGGATCCACCCAGGGCAATGGTATGGTCGCCCCGACGGCCCCGCCATGGCCCAATCGCCGGTCGATCGACACGCCGCGTCACCAGCCGAGCTGAAGGAACGCCTCGAGGCCGAGCGCTCCGGCTCGGCCTTCGTCCTGTACCGGGACGGCGAGGGCCGCCAGCAGCTCCTGCCGCTCGAGGACGGCTCGCGGGCGCTGACGATCGGCCGCGGAAACGCCAGCGACATCTGGCTCTCGTGGGACACCGAGGTCTCGCGCGTCCACGCCGAGCTGCAGCTGGTGGGGGACGACTGGACGCTCGCCGACGACGGCCTGTCGTCGAACGGCAGCTTCGTGAACGGCGAGCGGGTTCGCGGCCGGCGGCGCCTGCGCGACGGCGACGAGCTCCGCTTCGGCAAGACCGTCGCGGTGTTCCGCAAGCCGGCCGTGCCGGCCACGAGCACCACGAAGCTCGCCACGGACCAGCCCCCGATGGAGCTGTCGGACATGCAACGCAAGGTGCTGGCGGCGCTCTGCCGCCCGTACCGCGACGGCGCCGCGTTCGCCACGCCGGCGACGAACCAGGAGATCGCCGAGCAGGTGTACCTGAGCGTCGACGCCGTGAAGAGCCACCTGCGCGCGCTGTTCGCGAAGTTCGCGATCGAGGGACTGCCGCAGAACCAGAAGCGCGCCCGGCTCGTGGAGCTGGCCTTCCAGCGCGGCGTGATCGAGCGGCGCGACCTGGGTTAGCCCAGCTGCTGGATCCGGATCAGGTTGCCCGCCGGATCGCGGAAGGAGCAGTCGCGGATCCCGTAGGGCTGGTCGGTCGGCTCCTGGACCACGTCCGCGTCGCCGGCCTGCAGCCGCTCGAACGTGGCGTCGAGGTCGCTGCTGGCGAGGTTGATGCTGGCGAAGGTCCCCTTGGCCATCATCTCGGCGATGGTGCGGCGCTCGTCGTCGGTGACGCCGGGCGAGGCCTGCGGCGGGTACAGGACGATGGACGTGCCGGGCTGGCCCGGCGGCCCGAGCGTGATCCAGTGCATGCCGCCGTACTCGACGTCGTTGCGGACCTCGAAGCCGAGCGTGTCGCGGTAGAAGGCGAGGGACGCTTCCGGGTCGTCGTGCGGGAGGAGGGCGGCGTGAATCGTGATGTCCATGTCGGGCACGTTAGATGCGGCTCGGCGCCGGCGCTTCTCGATTCCTGACCGGTCTCGTCACCTGCTTCGCCACGCACGGCGGTATGCCCGCCATCGCGCCGTCCGCCTCGCGCCGGTAGGCGCTGGGCGGCATGCCGACCAGCTCGGTGAAGCGGGTGCTGAACGTGCCGAGCGACGAGCAGCCGACCTCGAAGCAGACCTCGGTGACGCTGAGGTCGCCGCGGCGCAGCAGCGCCATCGCGCGCTCGATGCGGCGCGTCATCAGGTAGCTGTACGGCGACTCGCCGTAGGCCTGCCGGAACGCGCGGCTGAAGTGCCCGGCCGACATGTACGCGTCGCGGGCGAGCGCCTCCACGTCCAGCGGCTGGGCGTACTCCCGGTCCATGCGGTCGCGCACGCGGCGCAGCAGCGCGAGGTCGCGCAGGTGCTGGGTCGATCGGCTCGTCACCTGCGAGATCGTGGCACGCCGCGCCCGTTGTTGACCAGCGACGCGGGTCCGGGTCAAGCCCCCCAAGGGTGCCCGCGCCGCCACCACGGAGGCGCCGCGCGACCCCAAGGGCGCCTCGCCGCGGCGCGCGGCCCGCGCGACGGTGCCCGCATGGTTCAGATTCGTACCCTGGCACGGCGGGCGCGGGCGTCCTAAGGTCGTCACGTGCGACGCATCTGGCTGCTGGCGTGCGTTGCCGCGCTGGCCACGGCGGTTGCCCTCACCGGGTGGGCGACCTCGGCCCTGGACGGGATCGAGCAGGAGTCGGTCGACACGCGCTTCAACGTGCGCGGCGCGCAGGACCCGCCGGACGACGTGGCGGTCGTCGGCGTGGACGACGTGACCCTGAACTCGCTGGGCCGGCGCTGGCCGTTCCCGCGGGCAGAACAGGCGCGCTTCGTCGACGCGCTGCGCTCGTACCGCCCGCGCCTGATCGTCTACGACATCCAGCTGACCGAGCGGAGCGAGAGCCCGCGGGGCGACCAGGCGGTGTACGACGCCGTGTCGCGGGCGAGGCCGGTGGTGCTGGCGACCACGGAGACCGGCCCGAACGGGGAGCACGCGGTGTTCGGCGGCGAGGCGAACGTGCGCGCGGCCGGCGCCGTGGTCGGCAGCGGGCTGCTCGACCTCGACTCGGGCGACACGGCCCGCCGCTTCGTGTACGAGGCCGGCGGGCTGCCGCGGCTCTCGATCCGGGCGGCGAAGCTGGCGGGGCGGCCGGCCGGCCGCGACGACCTCCCCGCCTGGATCGACTACGCCGGCCCGCCGGGCACGATCCCGACCTACTCCTGGTCGCGCGTCCTCGAGCGGCGCGTCCCGCGCGACGCGCTCGCCGGGAAGATCGTGGTGGTCGGCGTGACCGCTCTGCGCGAGGGCGACGTGCACAGCACCTCTACGACCGGCGACCGTCAGATGGCGGGGGCCGAGATCCACGCCAGCGAGATCGCGACGATCCTCGGCGGCTTCCCGCTCGGCGACTCGCCCGGGTGGCTCGACGTGCTGCTCATCCTCGTGCTCTGCTGCGCCGTCCCGCTAATGGCCGTCCGCTGGTCGCTGCGGGCGCTGATCGCGCTGCCCGTGCTGGCCGTGATCTACCTCGTCGCGGCGCAGCTCGCCTTCGGCGGCGGGACGATCCTGCCGGTGCTCTGGCCGGTCTCGGGACTCGTGATCAGCGGCACCGGGACCGGGCTGGCGCTCCTCTCGACCGAGGTGCTCGAGCGCCGCCGGCTGCGGCTGATCTTCGGGCGCTTCGTTCCGGAGCAGGTGGCCGATCAGATCATCGAGCGAGGCGGCGGCGAGGGCGGGCTCCCGGGGGTCGAGCTCGACGCCACCGTGCTGTTCGTCGACCTGCGCGGCTTCACCGGCTTCGCCGAGGCGAGCCCGGCGTCGCTCGTGATCGAGCTGCTGAACCGCTACCTCGAGGAGATGGGCGACGCGGCATACGCCCACGGCGGCACCGTCGTCGTGTACATGGGCGACGGGCTGATGGCCGTGTTCGGGGCGCCGGTGGAGCAGGCCGACCACGCCCGCCGCGCGCTGGCGGCCGCCCGCGAGATGCTCGGCGTGCGGCTCGCGCGCGTGAACGCGTGGCTGCGCGAGCGGGGGCTCGACGAGCGGTTCGAGATCGTCGTGGGCATGAACAGCGGGCCGGTGATGTCCGGGACGGTGGGCTCGGCGCGGCGGCTCGAGTACACGGCCGTCGGCGACACGACGAACGTGGCGGCGCGCCTCCAGGCCCTGGCGAAGGAGCTCGGCGAGCCGCTGCTGATTTCGCAGAGCACGCGCGACCGCCTCGGCGAGCTGCCGGGGCTCGAGGAGGTCGGAGAGGCGGAGCTGCGCGGCCGGGTGGCGCCGGAGCGCCTGTGGACGTATCGGGAGCCCGAATCGATAGTGGAGGAGATGCCCGCATGAGGAAGGCGATCGGACTCGCGGCCGCGGTCGGCGCCCTCGCGGTCGCGGCGCCGGCCCAGGCCGTGGTGCAGGCCTCGGGGACGATGACGCGCGCGGGCGGCAACGACATCGACCTGGTCGTCTCGAACACGGGCGACCAGGCCTTCCAGGAGATCACCTTCCAGCCGACCTCCGAGGTGGTCCACCCGACGCGCGCCCGCACGCCGGGCGGCACGTGCGCGCTCCTGACGAGCGGCAACGGGTTCTCCTGCGAGGGCTTCTCGCTGGCGCCCGGCGCCAGGCGCACGTTCACGTTCACGACGGAGTCCCCCTATCCGGCGACCGCCGGCGGCTTCCTGCTGGCGAGCCAGGCGTCGCCCGGCACGGGCGCGGGCGGCCCCTTCGCCGTGCGGCCGCCGACCGCCGGTGGCGGCGGCGGGACCGCTCCGCGGGTCGGCAAGTCCGAGTTCGTCCGCGCGGTGCGCGGCGTGGTCAAGGTCCGAGTGCGCGGGAAGAGGCGCTTCGTGGCGCTGCGTCCCGGTCGCGGCCGGCTAGTGCGCGACGGCTCCGAGATTGACGTCACGCGCGGCCAGGCGCGGATCACGGTGGCGGCCGACCGCCGCGGCACGACCTCCACGGCCGACGTCTCGGAGGGGCGCGCGATCATCGACCAGAACACCGCGCGCAGGCCCACCACGACCCTGAAGCTGTCGGCGCCGCTCGCGTGTCCGCGCGGCGCCCGGACCGTCACGGCGGCGAAGCGGAGGAAGAAGAAGCGCAAGCTGTTCGTGCGCACGAACGGCGGCCGCATCCGCACGCGCGGGAACTGGGCGTCGGGCACCGCGTCCGGCACCGCATGGCGCACGCTCGACACGTGCACGACGACGACGATCCAGGTGACCGAGGGCACCGTCGTCGTGCGCGACCTGTCGCGGAGGGTGACGAGGCGGGTGACGGCGCCCGGCAGGTACACCGCGCGCAAGCGCTCGGCGAGCACGCCCGGACCGTAGGCGCCACCAAGGTGTCGGCGGGCGCCACCCGCGGGGCGGTCCCCCACCCCTAGGACGCCTGGCTCCGGCCCCCGCGTGCGGCGACATTGCTCTCGTGACCATCACGAAGGGAGCAAGCAGATGAAGAGGCGCACGACCCGCCTGGCCCTGCTCGTGTCGATCGGCGCCGTGGCGGTCGGCGCGAGCGGGTGCGACTGGCTCGCGGTCATCGACGCGGCGCAGCGCTGCGCCCACGGCGACGAGGCCGCCTGCACGGACGGCGTCCGGGTGGAGCCCTCGGCGGCGCGGTCCACGCACGCGTCCGGCGCGGCGGCGGCAGCCGGCAAGGGCTTCCGGCTCCGCCTCGGCGGGAAGATCGTCGGGAAGCCCACGATCTACGCCGAGAGCGGCGGCGCCTCCGCCGGGCAGACGCTGGCGCGCGGCCGGTTCAACGGCTCGCTCCTGAAGGACACGCGCCTGTCGTCGCGGTTCGAGCGCGGCCGCTGGGCCGCGAGCACCGACTTCTACTACGACGCCGACACGCGGGCGATGAGCGGCCACGCGTTCGTGAGGGTGCGCTTCGCCCAGCGCCGCGCCGGGTCGGTGTGCCTCTACGTGAACGTCACGCGTGCGCGCATGAAGAACGGCGGCCTGCGCGAGACCGGCCTCGTGATCCCGATGGGCGGCAGCCGCCTCGGGTCGCGCCTGACGGGCCGCACGCAGTTCGTCGCGCGCGAGGGCGCGCGCAGGACGCGCACGCGCGGCAAGACGGGGCTGCGCCTCGGCCGCACGAGCCGGAAGCCCACCACCTGCGGCACGCTGCCGAGGCTCCGATAGGCGCGGTATCGTGGCCGGCCGTGGCCGAGCTCACCAACATCTCGCTCGCCCGCGGTGCTCCGTCGATCGACATCGTCGCCGTGGACGAGCTCCGCGGCGCCGCCGACCGGGCCTTCGAGCGCGACCCCGCGGGCGCCTTCTCCTACGGCACGGCGGCGGGCTATCCGCGCCTGCTCGACTGGATAGCGCGCAAGCAGGAGGTCGCGCCCGACCGGGTCTTCGCCACCAACGGCTCGATGCAGGCCGACGCGTTCCTGTTCCAGGCGCTCGTGCAGCCCGGCGACGTGGTGGTCGTGGAGGCGCCCACCTACGACCGCACCCTGCTCGCGCTGCGCAACCTGGGCGCCGAGATCATCGCGATCCCGCTGGAGGACGACGGGATCGACGTGGGCGCGCTCGCGGAGGCGCTTGACGCGGGCGCGCGGCCGAAGCTCGCCCACATCATCCCCAACTTCCAGAACCCGGCGGGCTGCACGCTGGCGCTCGACAAGCGCCGCCGCCTGCTGGAGCTCGCGCGCCGGTACGACTTCGTGATCTTCGAGGACGACCCGTACGTCGAGCTGCGCTTCGAGGGCGAGCAGCACCCCACGATGCTGTCGATGGACGAGGGCGACAGTGTCGTGTACGCCTCGTCGTTCTCGAAGACGGTCTGCCCGGGCATCCGCGTCGGCTACCTGGTCGGCTCGAGCGACCTGATCGCTCGCATCCGCAAGATCGCGACCAGCACGTACATCTCGCCGAGCATGGTGTCGCAGGCGATCGTCGCCGAGTTCTGCGACTCGGGCGCGATCGAACGCTCGATCGCGACGGTGAAGGCGGCGCTGCGCGAGCGCCGCGACGCCACCTGCCGGGCGCTGAACGAGCACATCCCCGAGGCGCGCTTCGTGGTGCCGGAGGGCGGCTACTTCCTGTGGGTGGACCTGCCGGAGGGCAGCGACGTCGCGCGCCTCGAGGCGGCCTCGGCGGAGCGCGGCGTGGTGTTCGTGAAGGGCACGGACTTCCTGCTGGAGGGCGGCGAGAACTCACTTCGGATCGCGTACTCGGGCGTCCCGCCGGACCAGATCGAGGAGGGAATCTCCCGCGTGGGCGAGGCTTACCGGGAGCTCGCCGGCGCGGCTGCGTGAACGAGTTGCGGCTCGCGCGCCCGCGCGACGTAGGCGACCTCTTCCGCGACTCGATCGGCGTCTACCTGCGCCACTTCTGGACCTTCCTCGCGCTGTCGGCGGTGGTGGTCGTGCCGGCGTCGCTCGTGGTCTCGGGGATCGGGCTCGAGGAGCTGACCGGCTCGTACGACTCTTCGCCGAGCCTGGCCGACGCGACGGTGCCGACGCTGGTGAGCTTCCTCGTCGTCGCGCCGCTCGTCACCGCGATCTGCATCTACGCGCTGCGGCACGTCGCGGAGGGCCGCGCGCCGCGGGCGGGCGAGTCGATCGTCGCCGGCTTCGAGGCGTTCGCGCCGATCTTCCTCGCGGTGCTGCTGATGGCGGCCGGTATCGCGCTCGGGCTGCTGCTGTTCGTAATCCCCGGCGTCTACGTGGCGGTGCGGTGGTTCTTCGTGCCGCAGGCCGTGGTGCTGGAGGGCGCCCGCGGCGCGGAGGCGCTCGCGGCCAGCTACCGAACGGTCGAGGGCTCGTGGTGGCGCACGTTCGCGCTCGTGATCCTGGCGCAGATCGCGATCGCGATCCCGGCGGTAGTGCTGGCGGCGCCGTTCATGGCGATCGCCGAGAGCACGGACCGCGCGGTCTGGGCGCTTAGCGGCTCGATCGTGGCCGAAACGGTGACGACGCCGTTCCAGGCGATCTTCTCGACGCTGCTGTGGTTCGACCTGAGGGCGCGCGGGCCGGGAACGGTCTAGCTCGGCTGCTTGATCTCACGGGCGGCGCGCCGGGCCGGGCGCCTACGGCGGGCAACGGGGGGTGCGTCCGGGGGTGGGCTGTTTTCCGTCCGGTATTTCGTCGGAATCCGGCCCACCCCCCGGAATTCCTCCCGCATCCGGTCCACTGTCGAGTCAGTTCCCCTGAGCGGAACTAACTCGACACTCGACTCCTGCTCCGCCGCCCGGAGCCACGTTTGGTTGCCCCTCGTAAGCGCCGGCGCTAGGCCGTCGTCGGCGGAGAAGACCCGCGGACGGCCTAGCGCCCGTACCGCTCCTTGCCGAGCACCAGCTGGTCCGGCAGGGCGGTTCGGGGGGGCGGCGAGGGGTCCGCCACCACGGACACGGTCTCGGCGACGCTGCGGGTGACCGCCAGCCGGCCCTCGTTCGAGTCGACCTCGATCTCGTCGTCGCCGGCGCGCGCCACCGTTCCCTCGAGGCCCGGGTGGAGACCCGAGTCCTTCAGGTAGTGCAACAGGTCCTCCGCCTCGTTCTCGAAGCGCAGCACCCGGACGGACGCGCCCTGCTCCACGTCCGCCAGCGGCACCCCGGTCTCGCGAGCGCCCTCGAAGATCGGGTGTCCGTGCGGGCACGTCTTCGCGTCGCCGATCGCGCGCATCATCCGCTCCTCGACCACCGGCGACATCCAGTGCTCCAGCCGCTCCGCCTCCTCGTGCACCTGGTCCCAGGGGATCTCGAACACGTCCGTCAGGAAGCGCTCGATCAGCCGGTGCCGGCGGACGATCTGGGCGGCGTGCTCGCGGCCGGAGTCCGTGAACGCGAGCGACTTGTCCTCGCGCCGCGTGACGTACCCGTCGCCCTCGAGCCGGCCGATCATCTCGTGCACCGTCGGAGCCGACACCTGCATGGCGCGCGCGATGTTGGCGCCCGTGATGGGCAGGCCGGCCTCCTGGAGCCAGTAGATGATCTGGAGGTACTCCTCCTCGGCGACGGTGGCCTGCTCGTGCGACATGGCCGTCCCATCCTAATCGACCCCGGTCGCGCGGCCGGGGGGGCCCGGGCCAAGCCGATCGCGCGACCACGAGGCCGGGGCCGCTTAGGATCCCGCCATGCACATCGGCCCAGGCACGCGGGCGCTCGTCACGGGCGCCTCGCGCGGCATCGGCGAGGCGGTCGTGCGCGCGTTCGCCGCCCGCGGCGCCACGCTCGGGCTGGTGGCCCGGTCGGCCGAGGAGCTGGCCACGCTCGCCTCCTCGCTTCCGGGGAGCGGGCACCGCGCGCTCGCTGCCGACGTGTCGGAGCCGGCCTCGATCGCCGGCGCCGTCGAGCAGTTCGGCGAGATCGACGTGCTGGTGGCGAACGCCGGGATCGCGCACTACATGCCGTTCCACGACGTGCCGCTCGAGAAAGCCGAGCAGATGACGAGCGTGAACTGGCTCGGCACGCTCTACACGGTCAAGGCGGCGCTGCCGGGGATGCTCGAGCGGCATCGCGGCCACCTCGTGATCGTCTCCTCGGGCGCCGGGCTCCGGGCGTTCCCCGAGGCCGCCGTGTACGGCGGCACGAAGGCCGCGCAGCGCGGCTTCTCGGAGGCGCTACGCCACGAGCTGGACGGCACCGGGGTCTCGCTGACCACCGTTTATCCCGGGGAGGTCAAGAGCCACCTGCACGACCACGAGCGCGAGCGGATGCCCGCCTGGTACACCGGGAACGCCGCGCCCGCGGAGCCGCTGGCGGAGCAGATCGTCGTCGCGGTCGAGAACGACAAGCGAGCGGTGTACTACCCGCCGATCGTGCGGCTGCTGCGGATCGCGCACGGGATCTCGCCGGCGCTCGGCGACGCGATGCTCCGCCGCCTGCGCGGCCGCTCGGCGGCGCCTCGCCGCTAGGACGCGGCCCGCAGCGCCGCGCCCGAGAGGGCGGCGAACGCCTCGCGCCCGGCGGGCGTCACGCGCAGCGCCCGCCCGTCGTCGCGGCGGACGAGCCAGCGGCGCTCGAGCATCGAGCCGAGCAGCGCGGCGCCGAGGGCGCCCGCCACGTGAGGGCGCCGCTCGGTCCAGTCGACGCAGGCTCGCACCAGCGGGCGGCGGCCGGCCTCGAGCGCCTCCACGTCCACGCCGAGCTCGGCGTACAGGCCGGCGGCCGGGCGCGGCACGGCGAACGCGCCGTCGCGGATGGTGAGCGCTCCCCGTGCGACGAGCGTGTCGGCGAGCCGGACGCCGAGCTCGCCCGCGAGGTGGTCGTAGCAGCTGCGGGCGTGGCGCAGCTCCTCGCGGCGGGTGACCGCGCGTAGGCCCACGGCGGGCGGCATGTCCGGCGCGAGCCGCCCGAGCGCCTCCAGCGCCTCGGCCACGTGCGGCCCGGCCAGGCTCACCTCGCGGCGGCGCCCGCGCGGCTCGATCCGCACGAGCCCGGCGCCCTCGAGCTTGGCGAGGTGCCCGCTGACCGTCGAGGCCGCGACGCCCGTGCGGACCGCGAGTGCGCCCGCCGGCAGCGGCACGCCGCCCATCAGCTCCTCGAGGATGCGCGCCCGCGTGCGGTCGGACAGCACCGCGGCGATGGAGGCGAAGTCCGCCATGCCCTGCAGCCTACGCCCGCGACGCTGCGGCCGTGACCGAAACGTCGACCCCCTACGGTGTACCGATGGCACAGGGGGTCGCGGTACGGAGCAGTGAGCGTCTGGCGCTCGGCGCGGCGCTCGTGACCGTCACGTTCTGGTCGTCCGCGTTCGTGGGCATCCGGGCGGCGACGCCCGAGCTCTCGGCGGGAGCGCTCGCCCTCGGGCGGCTGATCGTGGGGACGCTCGTGCTGGGCGCGGTCGTGGCGGTGCGGCGCGAGCCGCTGCCCGGCCGGCGCGACCTTCCGGCCGTCGTCGCCGTGGGCGTGCTGTGGTTCGGCCTCTACAACGTGGCGCTCAACGCGGCCGAGCGGCACGTGGACGCCGGCACCGCGGCGATGCTCGTGAACACCGCGCCGATCTTCATCGCGCTGATCGCCGGGACCGTGCTGCACGAGGGCTACCCGCGCAGGCTCCTGGCCGGCTGCGCGGTCGGGTTCGCGGGCGCGCTCGTGATCGGGATCGCCACGCGGGCCGAGCACAGCGTGGCCGGCGTCGGCGCGCTGCTCTGCATCGTCGCGGCGCTCGCCTACGCGATCGCGCTCGTGGCCCAGAAGCCGGTGGTCGAGCGCGCCTCGCCGCTGGCCGTCACGTGGCTCGCCTGCACGATCGGAACGGTGGCGTGCCTGCCGTTCGCACCCTCGCTGGTCGCGGACGTCGGCGACGCCCCGGCGTCGGCGCTCGCCTGGACCGTCTACCTCGGCGTCTTCCCCACCGCGCTCGCCTTCACCACCTGGGCCGTCGCGCTCAGCCACACGACGGCGGGCCGCCTCGGCGCGACGACGTACCTCGTACCGCCGCTCGCCGTGCTGCTCGGATTGATCATCCTCGGCGAGACCCAGCCGGCCGCGGCGCTGCTCGGCGGCGTGCTCTGCCTCGCGGGCGTGGTCCTGGCGCGCTGGCGCTAACGCTTCAGCAGGTCGAGCACCCGGTCCACGTCCTCCTCGGTGTTGTAGAGGTGCCACGACGTGCGTAGCAGCCCGGCGCGCGCGGCGGCCATCACGCCCGTGCCGGCCAGCCGCTCCTCCGCGTCGGGGACCTCCGCGGAGACGATCGCCGAGTCGCCCGGCTCGAGGCCCAGCCCCAGGCGGAAGCGGTTCGCGAGGGCGACGTCGTGCCGGTGCACCGCTTCGATTCCGACCTCCAGCAGCAGCTCCAGCGCCGGCGCCGTGCCGACCCAGGAGAACCAGGCGGGGCTCGTGTCGAGGCGGCGGGCGCTCGCCGCCAGGCGCAGCGGCGGCCCGTAGTACGACGCGTGCGGGTCCTCACCGGCGTACCAGCCCGCCGCGTGCGGGGTGAGTCGGTCGAGCAGCTCGGCGCGGACGGTCATGAAGGCCGTGCCGCGCGGCGACATCAGCCACTTGTAGGCGGCACACGCGACGGCGTCGAAGCGACCGGCGTCGACCGGCAGCCAGCCGCACGCCTGCGTCGCGTCGACCACGGTCAGCGCGCCGTGCCGGCGAGCGGCGGCGGCCACCGCGTCGAGGTCGGCCGGCTCGCCGGTGGCGGACTGGACGGCGCTGAAGGCCACCACGTCGGTGCCGGGGCCGATCGCGCCCGGCAGCCGCGCGACCGGCACGCACTCCACATCGATCCCGCGGCCCTGGGCCATGAACGGCCAGAGCGCCGAGGTGAACTCCAGGTCGGTCGAGAGCACCCGGGCGCCGTCCGGGATCGCCGCCGCCACGAGGCCCACCAGGCCGGAGACGGTGGCGCCCACCGCCACCGTCTCGGCCTCCACTCCCACGAGGCGCGCGAACGCGGCGCGGGCCGCCTCGGTCGAGTCGCCCCAGTGCTCCCAGCTCGTGCGGCCGCCGTGCCAGTCGCGGAGCGCCGACTGGAGCGCCTCCCACGCCGGACGCGGCGGCAGGCCGTAGCTCGCCGTGTTCACGTAGGTGCCCTCGGGCTCCCAGAGCGGACGTGCCTCGGCGAGGTCCATCCGGCGGCACGCTAGCGTTCCGGCCTCGTGTCCCTCCCGCTGTCCCCGCCAGTGCCGCCCCAGCTCGCCCGCTCGGCGAAGGATCTGCCCGATGGCGAGGACTGGTGCTACGAGCCGAAGTACGACGGCTTCCGGACGATCGTCTTCCGCGACGGCGACGACGTTCAGCTCCAGAGCCGCAACGGCAAGCCCATGAACCGCTACTTCCCGGACATCGTGGAGCAGGTGCTCGAGATGCCGGCGGAGCGGGTGGTGCTCGACGGCGAGATGGTCGTCGTGGTCGACGGCGTGCAGGAGTTCGACCTGCTCTCCCAGCGGATCCACCCTGCCGCCTCGCGGGTGGAGCGGCTGGCGAAGGAGACGCCCGCCGGGTTCATCGCCTTCGACCTGCTCGCCGAGGGCGACGACGTCCTGCTCGAGCTGCCCTACTCCGAGCGGCGCGAGCGGCTGACGGCGATCGACGCGGGGCCGGTCGAGCTGACCACGGTGCTCGCCGACCGCGACGACGCCGCCCAGTGGCTGACCGGGCTCTCGGAGGGCGTCGTGGCGAAGCAGGCCGGCGCCCCCTACAAGCCCGGCGAGCGCACGGGCATGGTGAAGATCAAGCGCGTGCGCACGGCCGACGCGGTCGTGATGGCGTTCCGCTTCGGCAAGGAGGAGGGCACGGTCGGATCGCTCATCCTCGGGCTGGCGGGGGAGGACGGCGAGCTGCACGTGGTCGGGCACACGTCGAGCTTCCGCGCCAAGCAGAAGCGCGAGCTGCTCGAGCTCCTCGGTCCGTACCGCACGGGCGAGCGCGGGTCCGGCGAGCCGAGCCGCTGGAAGTCGGACGAGGAGCTGGTCTGGGAGGGCCTGCGCCCCGAGCTCGTCTGCGAGGTCCAGTTCGACCACATCACGGGCCACCGCATCCGGCACGGCGCCAAGTTCATCCGCTGGCGCCCCGACAAGGAACCGTCCGAGTGCAGCATCGACCAGCTGCGCTCATGAGCGCCCGCCGCCTCGCGGCGCCGCTCGCCGCGGCGATCGCGCTGGCCGTCGCAGGGCCCGCCTACGGCCAGGCGGGCGTTTCCTACTCGATCCCGCCGGACAACCCGTTCGTGGGCCGGGCGGGAGCGGCCCCGGAGATCTACGCCTACGGGCTGCGGAACCCGTACCGGTTCTCGTTCGACAGCGCGACCGGGGATCTGGTGATCGGGGACGTGGGCGGGACCGACCACGAGGAGATCGACTGGCTCTCGCTCCCGGAAGCGCGCGGCGCGAACTTCGGCTGGCCCTGCCGCGAGGGGCTGGAGGCCGGACCGCGGGCGGACAAGTGCACGGTGGGCGGGACCATCCCGGGCGCGCTCGATCCCGTGTTCGAGTACCCGACGGGCGGAACCGCGGTGATCGCCGGCTACGTCGTCCGCGATCCGTCGCTCGCCGGCCTGGTCGGCCGGCTGCTGTACGCCGACTACTACGACGGCGAGATCCTCTCGCTGCCGCACGTCGCGAACCCGGCGCCGGCGACCACGGGCGTCACGCTCGCCGGTCTCAGCTCGTTCGCCCAGACACCGTCGGGCGGGCTCTACGCCGTGCACCAGGGCGACGGCAAGGTCTACCGGCTCGTCGCCGGGCCCAGCTCGGGGACG
>DASXAA010000234.1:0-7767 GCA_036407035.1 Thermoleophilaceae bacterium
GGCGCGCCCGTTCAGGGCATCATCGATTTCATCCGCGAAGCCGTGCCGGCGTAGCTCCCGGCTCCTCCGCCCCCACCCGCCTCAGCCGCTCGAGCGCGCTCCGCAGCGCGACGACGATGTCCTCGCCCAGCTGCTCCTGCCAGTCGCGCTCGATCTCGTCGAAGATCCGCTTGGACGTCGCCAGTGCGGCGTCGCCCCGCTCGGTCAGCTTGATGATCTTCGCGCGCTTGTCGAGCGGGTCGGGCGCGCGCCGGACGTAGCCGCGCTCCTCCAGGTCGTCGACGGCCTCGCCAACCGCCTGCTTGGTCAGCCCCGAGCGGTCGGCCAGATAGGTGAGCCGGGAGCCGCCCTCGGGGTCGATGAAGGCGAAGACGCAGCCGTGGCTCGAGCGGATGTCCGTGAACCCCTCGCCGGCCATGCGCGCGTGCAGCTCCGCGATCGCGGCTTCCTTCGCCTGTGCGAGGAGCGTGGGGAGAGCAATTCGTTCGGACATTGTGAGGTTCCTTGACTATCTGGTAAGGTGCCCTGATCGTAATGCAACCTGACCAGGCACCTTGACAATAGTACCCGGCATTCCGGAGGCCGTCTAAATGGCTCGTAAGTGGTGGACGCTGATCGCCGTCAGCGTCGCGACCTTCATGCTCCTGCTCGACATCACGGTCGTCAACACGGCCCTGCCCTCGATCCAGAACGACCTCGGCGCGAGCTTCACCGACCTGCAGTGGGTGGTGGACGCCTACGCGCTGACCCTCGCGGCCACCGTGCTCACGGCCGGCTCGCTCGCCGACCGCCTCGGCCGCAGGCGCGTGTTCGCGATCGGGCTCGGGCTCTTCGCGGTGGCCTCTTTCTTCTGCGGCATCGCTCCCGACCCGACCTTCCTCAACGTCGCCCGCGGCGTCCAGGGTCTCGGCGGCGCCGCGATGTTCGCCGTCTCCCTCGCGCTGATCGCGCAGGAGTTCACCGCGGGCCGCGAGCGCGGCACCGCGATGGGCCTCTACGGCGCGACGATCGGCGTGGCCGTGGCGGTCGGGCCGCTGGTCGGCGGCGCGCTCGTCGACTGGATCGGCTGGGAGTCGATCTTCTTCCTGAACGTGCCGATCGGTGTGGCGGCGATCGCCGTCACCTACTGGAAGCTGCGCGAGTCGCGCGACCCGAACGCCACGCGCGTCGACTGGGGCGGGCTCGTCACCTTCAGCCTCGCGCTCTTCGCGCTCGTGCTGGCGCTCCTGCGCGGCAACGACGAGGGCTGGGGCAGCACGACGATCGTGGGGCTGTTCACGGCCGCGGCCGTCCTCCTCGCCGCGTTCGTGGCGATCGAGCGGCGGGTGGCGGAGCCGATGCTGCCGCTGCACCTGTTCAGGCGCAGGGCCTTCACCGGCATCCAGCTGACCGCCTTCGCGCTGTCGGGCTCGATGTTCGCCCTGTTCCTCTACCTGACCCTGTACCTCCAGAGCTATCTCGGGCTGTCGCCGCTCGAGGCCGGCATCCGCTACCTGCCGATCACGGTCGCGAGCTTCGTGGTCGCGCCTGTCGCCGGCGCCCTGCTGGGCCGCGTTCAGGCACGCGTGATGCTGAGCGTCGGGCTGGCGGCCGCCGGCCTGGGCATGTTCCTGATGTCCGGCGTGGACGCCGGCTCTGAGTGGACCACGCTGCTCGGCGGGTTCCTGGTCGCGGGCGCGGGCGTGGGGCTGCTGAACCCGGTGATCGCGGACGTGGCGGTCTCGGTCGTGCCGAAGGAGCAGAGCGGCATGGCCGCCGGCATCAACGACACGTTCCGCCAGGTCGGCGTGGCCGTCGGCATCGCGGCCTGGGGAGCGATCTTCCTGGGACGCGGCGCCGACAAGGTCTCGGAGCTGACCGCCGGCACGCCGGCCGCAACCGGCGAGCGGCCGCGGCAGCTCGTGGAGGCGGTGTCGTCGGGCAACCTCGACGCGGCCGTCGCGCCGCTGCCGGCCGGGACGCGCGAGAGCGTGGCCCACGCCGCCCGCGAGGGCTTCCTCGCCGGGTTCAACGACATCCTCACGCTCGGCACCTTCCTGGCGCTGGCCGGCGCGGTGGTCGCCTTCTGGCTGGTGCGGGAGCGCGACATCGAGCGCGAGCCTGTCGAGCTCGAGGAGCCGCAGACGGCCGACCGGCGGCAGCCGGAGCCCGTCGCGGCGTAGTCCGTAGCGAGGGCCACGTGCGCCGACTAGTGTGCGCACGTGGCCCCCTCGGCTGCCTTCGACGTGCTCGTGCTCGGTGGCGGCACCGCCGGCTGCGTGGTCGCCTCCCGGCTGAGCGAGGAGCGCGGGCGGTCCGTCTGCCTCGTCGAGGCGGGGCCCGACTACGGGCCGTTCGGCCCCGGCGCCGAGGCGGCCTGGCCGGCGGACATGTTCGACGGCCGCATGCCCGCCGACTCGCACGATTGGAGCGACGGGGAGTCCACGCTGTCGGCGGCGCGGATCATCGGCGGCTGCTCGTCGCACAACGCCTGCGCGATCATGCGCGGCGCTCCCGAGGACTACGACGAGTGGCGCGGCGCCGGCTGGTCGGCAGACCGGATCGCTCCCTACCTCGACCGCGCACAGGCGGTGCTGGCGCCTGAGTTCGCCGGCGACGAGACGATGAACCCGTGGTTCGCCGCGGTGTGCGAGGCCGCCACGGACCTCGGCCTGCCGGTCCACGACGACCTCTATGCGCCGGGCGTCACCGAGGGCGTCGGGCGCATGCGCCTCAACCTGCGCGGCAAGGTGCGCTGGAACGCGGCCTTCGCCTATCTCGATCCGGCGCGCGCCCGCCCCAACCTGACCGTTCTCGCCGAGACGCTCGTGGACCGCGTGCTGCTCGACGGCGGCCGGGCCACCGGTGCCGCCGTGATCGGCCCGGACGGCGCCGCCGAGCTGCGCGCCCCGCTCGTCGTCCTCACGGCCGGCGCGTACGGCTCGCCGGCCGTCCTGCTGCGGAGCGGCGTCGGGCCGGAGGGCGAGCTGGCCCGGCACGACATCGCGGTCGAGGCCCCGCTGCCCGTCGGCGAGCGGCTCGAGGACCAGTTCGGCATCGCAGTGCGGTTCGCGCCCACGGAGCGCATGGCGGCGCTGATGGCCGAGTCCAAGTGCAGCGCCCTCTCCGGCCTCTCGAAGATCCGCAGCTCGCTCGCCCCGGACGGGCTCTGGGACCTGATGCTGCTCCCGGCCACGTTCCCGGCGAGCGGCAGCTTCGACGACCCCGGCGGCGGCTTCGTGCTGTCGTCGAGCTCGATGCTGATGCGCCCGGCCTGGAGGGGCACGGTGCGCCTCCGCGACCGCGACCCGCGCCGGCTGCCGGAAGTCACCGAGCTGTCCCTCGCACACGGCGACGACCTCGAGCGCGCGATGGAGGGCGTTGAGCTGGCCCGCCGCCTGGCCGCCGCCACGGACGGCCTCGTCGAGGAGGAACTGGCGCCCGGCGCGACCGCCACCGGCTCCGACATCGCCGCGCGCGGGCGTGACGCGCTGAGCGCCTACTTCCACCCGGTGGGCACCTGCCCGATGGGCGCCGTCGTGGACGGCGACGGGCGGGTGAACGGGCTGGAGGGCCTCGTGATCGCCGACGGGTCCATAATCCCGTCGATCCCGCGCGCGGGCACGTATCTGACCATCCTGGCGCTGGCAGACGCGCTCTCGGAGCGCCTGGCAGCCGCAGGCGATTGACGCGTCAGTCAATCGGGTAGGTACAATCCCGCGCCGCGGGTGCGAACCGCAAACTCGCTTCCGCCCATGGATCCAAGAAGGAGAGCTCCGTGAAGATCTGCGTCCTCGTCAAAGAGGTGCCCGACGCCGCGGTCGAGAAGCGCATCGACCAGAACACCAGGCGCATCGACCGCTCGGGCGAGAAGAACCTGAACCCGTTCGACACGCACGCGATCGAGGCCGCCATGCAGATCCGCGAGGGCGGCGTGGTCGACGTGGACGAGGTCGTCGCCGTGACGATGGGCCCGGAGTCGGCGTTCCGCGCGCTCCACAAGGCCGTCTCGCTCGGCGCCGACCGCTCGGTCCACCTGACCGACGAGGCGCTCGCCGGCTCCGACGTGTGCGCGACCGGCTACGCGCTGGCGAAGGTGCTCGAGGCCGAGTCGCCGGACCTGGTGCTGCTCGGCCAGCAGTCGGACGACGGCGAGTGCTACACGATCGGCGCGGTGGTGGCCGACCACCTGAAGATGCCGTCGCTGACGCAGGTGATCAAGATCGACGTCGAGCCCGGCAAGCTCCGCTGCGAGCGCCAGGCCGAGTACGGCTACGACACCGTCGACGTGCAGCTGCCGGCCGTGATCTCGGTGGGCGACGCGATCAACGAGCCGCGCTACCCGTCGCTCAAGGCGATCATGGGCGCGAAGAAGAAGCAGCTCGACACGAAGGCCGCCGGCGACGTGGGCATCGAGGCAGACCGCGTGGGCGAGACGGGCTCGCGCACGCAGGTGGTCGCCATCAACCCGCCGCCGGAGAAGGAGTCGGGCGAGATCATCGAGGACGAGGACACGAACGAGACCGTCGAGAGGATCGTCGGCTGGCTCGAGGAAAGGAAGCTGCTGGCATGAGCGGGGGGATCCTCACTTACGCGCTCCACTATCAGGGCGAGTTCAACAAGAACTCCCTCGGCGCGGTCTCCGAGGCGTCCAGGCTGGCCAAGGAGATCGGCGGCGAGTCGGCGGTTGTGGTGGTCGGTGACGGCGACGATCTCACCGACGACTTCTGTGCGTCGCTCGGCGCGTACGGCGCGCAGAAGGTCTACCGGGCGCGCGCGCCGGAGGGGCTCGCGCAGCCCGTGGTCGACGCGATGGCCAAGGTCATCCAGGAGAACGGCTACCAGTACGCGCTCTTCGGCGGCGGCCTGCTCGGCTTCGAGATCGGCGCCGGCCTCACGGCGCGGCTCGGCGCGGGCGTGACGATGGAGGTCACCGAGGTCAAGGTCCAGGACGGCAAGCTCCTGGCGGAGCGGCCGATCCTCCAGGACTCGGCGATCGTGGAGGTGGGCTACGAGGGCGACGTGGGCATCATCATCGGCCGGCTGAACGCGTTCGACGCGGTCGAGTCGGGCGACGGCGCCGCCGAGGTCGTGGACGTGGACGTCCAGCTCGAGGAGCACTCGACCAGGGCCGTGATGGTCCAGCGCGGCGAGCAGCGCGGCGCCGACGTGAACATCGAGGACGCCGACATCCTCGTGGCCGGAGGGCGCGGGCTCGGAAAGGCCGAGGGGTTCGAGATGTGCGAGTCGCTGGCGGAGGCGCTCGGCGGCGCGGTGGCCGCCACCCGCGCGGTGGTGGACGCCGGCTGGTACCCGTACGCGGCACAGATCGGCCAGACCGGCAAGACGGTCGCGCCGAAGCTGTACCTCGCCGCGGGCATCTCGGGCGCGATCCAGCACAAGGTCGGCATGCAGAACTCCGAGAACATCGTGGCGATCAACAAGGACCCGAACGCCCCGATCTTCGAGTTCTCCGACCTCGGCGTGGTGGGCGACCTGAACAAGATCATCCCCAAGCTGACCGAGGCGGTCAAAGCCAAGAAGGGCGCATGAGCACCGCGCCGATCGAGTTCCCGCCGCCGGTCGATTCGGCCAAGGAGTTCGTCGGCCCGCCGATCGATCCGGAGGACGAGTGGATCGAGGTGGGCGTGGCGATCGTCGGCGGCGGGCCGGCCGGGCTCGCGTGCGCGATCCGGCTCTCGCAGCTGCTCGCCGAGGACGAGAAGCTGCTCGAGTCGCTCGGCGAGGTGCCGATCGCGCTGGTGGAGAAGGGCAAGGGCCCCGGATCCCACCTGCTGTCGGGGGCGATGATGAACCCGTCGGCGATGAGGAAGCTCTTCCCGGACGTGTCCGAGGACGAGTGGCCGACGTACGGGTCGGTGCCGAAGGACACGGTCTATCTGCTGCCGAACCGCAAGCGGGCGATCCCCCTGAAGCCGACGCCGCCGCCCTTCCGCAACCACGGCAACCACGTGACCTCGGTCGCGCAGCTCGGCCGCTGGCTCGCCCAGCAGGCCGAGGACGCCGGCGTGTACATCCTCGGCGAGACGGCCGCGGCAAAGCTGCTCGTTGAGGACGGCCGCGCGGTCGGCGTGCGCAGCGGCGACAAGGGCCGCGGGCGCGACGGCGAGGAGCTGTCGAACTTCGAGCCCGGCTCGGACCTGATCGCCAAGGCGACCGTGCTGGCCGAGGGAACGCAGGGTCACCTGACCGGCGCGGCGATCCGGCACTTCGGGCTCGGCACCGACGACCCGCAGCAGTGGGAGCTCGGCGTCAAGGAGGTCTGGGAGGTCCAGAGGCCGCTCGACAGCGTGATCCACACGATGGGCTGGCCGCTGCGGTACGCGCCCAAGTACCGCGAGTTCGGCGGCTCGTTCATCTACCCGATGGGCGAGGACAAGATCTCGATGGGCATGGTCGTCGGGCTCGACTACCGCGACGCGACCTTCTCGGCGCACGACGCCCTGCAGGAGCTGAAGCTGCACCCGCTCGTCGGGAAGCTGATCGACGGCGGCAAGCGTGTCGGCTGGGGGGCGAAGACGATCCCCTCCGGCGGCTACTGGGCGCAGCCGAAGCCGTGGGCGCCGGGCCTGGCGATCGCGGGCGACGGCGCCGGCATGGTCAACATCCCGACGCTCAAGGGCGTGCACTACGCCATGCACGCGGGGATGTTCGCGGCCGAGTCGATCTACGAGCGGCTGAAGGCCGGCCGCGACTGCGACGACCTCTCGAACTACGAGGACAAGGTCAAGGGCTCGGAGATCGAGAAGGAGACCTACCGCGCGCGCAACATGCGCCAGCCGTTCTCGAAGGGCTTCTTCATGGGCGGCGCGATCGCCAACCTGATGGAGATCTCGGGCGGGCGCTTCCCCGGCGGCCGCTGGGCGACACACGACGACGCGACGGTCGACGTGTTCGTCGGCGACCGCGACAAGCGCTTCCCGAAGCCCGACGGGAAGGTGACCTTCGACAAGCTCTCGTCGGTGTTCCTGTCGGGGAACGCCACCCGCGATGACGCCCCGAACCACATCCGCGTGCAGGAGAAGGTGCCGCTCGACCTGGCGCTCATGTGGCAGAACATGTGCCCGGCCGCGGTGTACGAGGTGCCCGAGGACGAGCTCGAGGCGGCGAAGGCCAACGGCCGGGTCGACGGCAGCCGCGAGGTGAGGATGCAGGTGACGCCGTCGAACTGCGTGCAGTGCGGGGCGATCACCGCGAAGGGCGGCCGCCTGACACCGCCCGAGGGCGGAGACGGCCCGAACTACCAGGCGACCTGAGGGGCTGGGAGCGCGCTCTTCGGCGTCCTCGGGGCTCGCGGTGCACAGCACCGCTTCGCCCCTGCGTCCTTGAATAGCGCGCTCCCAGCCATCTCAGCTCGCCTGGCGAGCCAGGCGACCTGACGCGGGCCGCCGGGGGGGGGCGGCCAAAGCATCCGATCCAGGTGTTGCACTGCAACACCCGAGTCGGACGCTTGCCGGCAATCCGCCTAGATCCGCGCCGTGAACGACGGCGTGGGCGTCTCGAGGCCGCCCACGTGCGACCACTCGACGTCCACGTGCACCATGCCCGCGAAGCGGTCGCCCTTGCGCACGAGCAGGTGGTTCGCGTGCGCCTCGGCCATCACCTCCGCGACGTCCGTGAGGTGAGCGTCCGGCTCGACCACGATCGCCGGCCTGCTCATGTACTCGGAGATCGGGCGCGCGCCGGGGTCGTCGCCGGACGCGACCGCCCTGGTCACGTCCCAGTCGGTGATCATCCCCGCGAGCCGGTCGCCCTCGCACACGGGCA
>DASXAA010000235.1:0-23922 GCA_036407035.1 Thermoleophilaceae bacterium
GAGGTCGCCGAGCTCGGCTACGAGATGGTGCTCGGCAACACGTTCCACCTCTTCATCCAGCCCGGCACCGAGCACGTGCACGAGATGGGCGGGCTCGGGGAGTTCATGGGCTGGCGCGGCGCGACCATCACCGACTCCGGCGGCTACCAGGTGTTCTCGATGGGGCACGGCTCGGTGGCGGAGGAGATCAAGCGGAGGCGGGACCCACGCGAGTCGATGGTGCTGGGGATCGCCGAGGAGGGGGTGCGCTTCCGCTCCTATCTGGACGGGTCCGAGCGGTTCATGGGCCCCGAGACCTCGATGGAGGCGCAGGCGCAGCTCGGCTCCGACCTCGCGCTGGCGTTCGACGAGTGCACGCCGTTCCACGTCGAGCGCGACTACACGGCTCGCTCGATGGAGCGCACGCACCGCTGGCTCGACCGCTGCGTCGCCTGGCAGCGGGAGCACGCCCCCGAGTGGCAGGCGCTCTTCGGCATCGTTCAGGGGGGCGTGTACGAGGACCTGCGTGCCGAGTCGACCGGCTACGTCGCGGCCGCCGACGTGGACGGGATCGCGATCGGCGGCTCCCTCGGACAGTCGAAGGAGGAGATGCGCGAGGTCGTCGGCTGGTCCCTGCGCGGGCTTCCCGACGAGCGGCCCCGGCACCTGCTCGGCATCGGCGACGTGGACGACATCGTCCACGCGGTCGGCATCGGCATCGACACGTTCGACTGCGCCACGCCCACGCGGCTCGCGCGCCACGGGACCGCGCTGGTGGCGGACCCCGGCAACCGCTGGCGCCTCGACCTCGGCAAGCCGGCCGCGCGCGGCAGCCGCGAGCCGATCTCCGAGCGCTGCCCGTGCCCCGCCTGCCGCGAGCACACGCGCGGCTACCTGCACTACCTGCTGCGGATCGGCGAGCTGACCGGCAAGCGGCTCGTCACGCTCCACAACCTCACGTTCATGGCCGAGCTGATGCGCGGCGCCCGTCAGGCGGTCGAGCGGGGCGAGCACGGCGCCTGGTCGGAGAGCGTGATGAGCGGCGCGGCCCCCTAAGGCGAGTTCTGCTGGATGAAGTTGCGCAGCCCGTCGATCTGCTGCTGCACGTCGTCCTCGTTCACCGGCGACGGGCCGTTGTCGTTCGATGTCGAGAGCACGGCCAGGCCGACCGCGGCGATCGCCGCGATCACCGCCAGCAGCGCGAGGAAGGCGCCCAGGCGGCGGCGTCGGGCCTTGCGGCGGGCGTCCTCGCGGCGGGTGTCCGGCGCCACCTCCGCGCGCGTCGGGGGCCGCCGTGCCGGCTGCTGGTACTCCGTGCGCGGCAGCGCGCGCGTGGCCGAGGTGGCCGCCAGCGCCTCGGTCTCGTCCAAGTCGTCGAGCCGCCTCGTGGCCGCCGTCATCTCGCCGTGCAGCCCGGCGTCGAGCGCGCGCGCCATCTCCAGTGCCGACCCGTAGCGCGCCGCCGGCTCCCGCTCGAGGCTGAGCCTGATCGCCCGGTCCAGCTCGGGCGGCACCTCGGGCCGGTACTCGGTCACCGGCGCCACCGACTGCTCCTGCTGCTTGAGGGCGAGCTCGGTCAGCGACGAGTACTCGTGCGGCAGCTTGCCGGTCAGGAACTGGTACGCGCACACGCCGAGCGAGTAGATGTCGGACGCCGGGCCGGCCTCGTCGCCGCGCGCCTGCTCCGGTGAGAGGTACGCGGCCGTGCCGAGCACCGATCCGACCTGGGTGATCCGGGTCTGCTCGGCCGCCTTCGCGATGCCGAAGTCGGCCAGCTTCGTCAGCCCGGTCTCGCTCGCGATCAGGAGGTTCCCGGGCTTCACGTCGCGGTGCACCACGCCGGCGCGGTGGGCGTAGTCGAGCCCGTGGCAGGCGTCGCGCACGATGCGCACGGTCTCGTCGATCTCGAGGCGCCCGTGCTCGCGCAGCATGTCGGCGCACGACGGGCCGTCCACGTACTCCATGACGATGTAGTGGCGGCCGCTCTCCGCGTCGCGACCGGAGTCGTACACCTGGACGACGTTGGGGTGCTGCAGCCGCGCCGCCGCCAGCGCCTCGCGCCGGAAGCGGGCCACGAAGCCCTCGTCGTCGGCGAGGTGCTCCGCCAGCAGCTTCACCGCGACCGGGCGCTCGAGCACCTGGTCGGTCGCCTGGAACACCGTGCTCATGCCGCCGGCGCCCAGCCGGCGCTCCATCCGGTAGCGGCCCGCGACCTCGGTCGGCACCGTCATTGGCCGTCCTCAGGCGCCGCGCCGCCCGACCCGCCGTTGCCGGTCCCGTTGCCGTTGCCGTTGCCGTTCCCATTGTTGCCCTGATCGGACGGGGTCGTCTCGGGCGGGGCGGTGTTCGTCTCCGGCGGCGTCGTGTCGGTCTCGGGCGGCGCGGTCTCCGTCTCGGTCTCGGGCGGCGCGGTCTCCGTCTCCGTCTCCGGCGGAGGCGTGGTCTCGGTCTCGGTCGGCGTGTTGTCCTGCTGCTCCTGCTCCAGCTTGTCGCACTGGTCGTCCGTCAGCGTGAACAGGTGGTCGAAGCTCTCCTGGAGCGCGTCCTTCACGTCCGGATCCACGTCCTTCGGCAGCGAGTCGATGACCTGCTGGACGGCGTCCGTGTTCGGGTCGTCTCCGCCCGTGATATCGCGGCAGGCGTCGACCGAGCCGTTGTCGATCCGGTTCTGGACGGACTGCAGCTGCCGCATCAGGGCGGTCGCCTGCTGGGCCGGGATGCCCTTGCCCTCCTCGTCGGAGCCGCATCCGGACAGGAGCAGCGCCACGGCAGCGGCCGCCGTGGCGAGCAGTCGCACGGGTGTCCGGGTCTTCGTATGTCTCACTGTCCGCTGTAGAGCCGCTCCGCCAGCACGTCGGGAAGCCCCGCTTCCCTGATCGCCTGAGCCGCCTCGTCGATGTCGTATTCGATACGCCTCCACGTGGCGATCCAGGTATCTGTGTCTAGCAGGAGCCACGCCGCGCGGGGGTCACCATCGCGCGGTTGCCCGACTCCACCGGGGTTCAAGAGCCACTGGCCGGACGACAGATCGAGCTCGGTCCCGCCCGGCGCCGTGGCGCCGACGGTGCCGTCCTGGCCGCCGCCGCGGCTGAAGAAGAGCGCCACGTGCGAGTGGCCGACGGCCCCGATCCGCGCCGCCATCAGGTCCATGCACTCGTCCGCCTGCCAGGTGGAGAGGACGTACTCCCAGATCGGGTCGCGCGGGCTGGCGTGGTAGAGCGCGACGGCCCGCTCGGGGTCGAGCGGGCGCAGCTCGCGCAGGAACGTGAGCGCCTCGTCCGAGATGTTCTCCTGCGTCCAGCGGGCGGCTGCGGCGGCGCTGGCGGAGAAGTCGGAGATGCTGATCTCGCCGGTGACCACGAGGTCGTGGTTGCCGGCCAGGCAGACGTCGCACGACTCGCGGGCGAGCTCCACGCAGCCGTCCGGCTGGGCGCCGTAGCCGACCAGGTCGCCGAGGCACCACACCTCGTCCACGCCGGTCGCGCGCACGTCCTCGATCACGGTCCGGAAGGCCGGCAGGTTGCCGTGGATGTCCGAGAGGAGGGCGAGTCGCATGGGCGGTGGCTTCTACAGTGTCCGTGAGATGGGGAGCGGGCGCACGCGACTGCCGCTGGCGCTGCTGGTGGCGGCCGGTGCCGCCACGGCGGCCACCCTGCTGCTGCGGCCACGCCACGGACTGATCGACCCGGCCCCGGTGGACGCGGAAGCGTACTTCACGATCGAGCAGCTGAAGCGAGCCGACGACTTCAGGGACACGCAGCAGCTGCTCGCGCTCGCCGGCCTCGCGGTGAGCGGCGGCACGCTGGCGCTGCTCGCGCTGAGGCCGCCGCGGCGTCTGCTCGACCCGCTCGCCCGGCGGCCGCTGCTCGGCGGCGCGGCGGCGGGCGCGGGCATCTCCCTGACGCTCGTGGCGGTCGGCCTGCCGCTGCAGGCGATCCGGCACGAGCGCGCCGTCGACGTGGGCCTCGCGACCCAGTCGTGGGGACCGTGGTTCGCCGACGTGGCGAAGGCCGCCGGGATCGACGCCGTGTTCGCCGCGGTCGGGGGGCTGGTCGCGCTGGCGCTGGTCCGGCGCTTCCGCCGCAACTGGTGGCTGCCGTCCGCGGGCATCGTGGTGGCCCTCGGCGTCGTGACCATCTGGCTCTTCCCCGTTGTCATCGACCCGATCTTCAACCGTTTCGAGCCCCTGAAGCAAGGGGTACTTCGGACGAATGTGCTCGCGCTGGCCGACGAGGCGGGCGTGAAGGTCGGCCAGGTGTACCGTGTGGACGCGAGCCGAAGGACCACCGCGATCAACGCCTACGTCAACGGATTGGGCTCCACGAAGCGGGTCGTCCTGTTCGACAACCTGATCGACGACCTGCCCCAGGACGAGGTGCTCCAGGTGGTCGCGCACGAGCTCGGGCACCAGAAGCACCGCGACCTGCTGCGCGGCCTCGCGTGGCTCGCGCTGGTGGCGCCGGCGGCCACGTTCCTCGTGCAGCGGCTGGCCGAGACGATCGGGCGGAGGCAGGGCCTCGGCGACCCCGACCGCAAGCCCCTGCCGGCCGCCCTGCCGGCCATCGTGCTATCCGTGGCGCTCGTGTCGTTCGCCTTCGGCATCGCATCGAACGTGCTCTCGCGCCAGGTCGAGGCCCGCGCGGACTCGTTCTCGCTCGACCTCACGGAGGACCCCGCGGCGCACATCGCACTCGAGCGGCGGCTGGCGCTGCGCAACGTGGTGGACCCCGACCCGCCGGGCCTGCTGCAGATCCTGTTCGGCACGCACCCGACCACCGTGCAGCGCATCGGCATCGGACTCGAGTGGGCGCGTGAGCACTAGGCGCGCGACCCTCGAGCGCGTGATCCGGCATCTCGCGTCGTTCGAGCGCGGCTCGGCCTCGGAGGGCGAGCGGCGCGCGGCGGAGTGGATCGCGGGTGAGCTCGAGGCTGCCGGCTGCCGCGCCCGGGTGGAGGAGGAGCAGGCGAACGGCGGGTTCTGGTGGCCGCTCGGGCTGCTCAACGCGACCGCCACGGCGGCGGCGCTGCTGCGGCGGCGCATCGTTGCGACGCTGGTCGGCGGGTTCGCGGCGACGGCCGTGTGGGACGACGTCAGCGGCGGCCGGCTGTGGTTCCGCCGCGCGTTCCTGCCGTCCCGCTCGACCTGGAACGTGGTCGCCGAGGCGGGCGACCCCGACGCCCAGCGCACGGTCGTCTTCATCGCCCACCACGACGCCGCGCACAGCGGCCTCGTGTTCCACCCGGCGATCTCGCAGCTGCCGCTCAAGTACGCGCCGCGGGTGCACGCGCGGGCGAACCAGAGCGTGCCGTTCGTGTACGGGCTGTTCCTGGGACCGCTGCTGACGGCGCTCTGGGGGCTGCTCGGCCGCCGGCCGCTGCGCGGCGTCGCGCTCTTCTTCGGGATCGGCGCGATGGCGGCGATGGCGGACGTCGGCGCGCGCCAGGTCGTCCCGGGCGCCAACGACAACCTGAGCTCCGTGGGCGTGCTGGTCGCGCTGGCGGAGTCGCTGGGCGAGCGCCCGGTCGAGGGCGTGCGCGTGATCCTGCTCTCCACCGGCTCCGAGGAGGGCTTCATGGAGGGGATGCAGGGGTTCGGGCGGCGCCACTTCCCCTCGCTGCCGCGCGGCACGACGGAGTTCGTCTGCCTCGAGTGCGTCGGCTCGCCGTTCCTGTGCCTGGTCGAGGGGGAGGGGATGCTGCGCATGCGCTACTACCCCGAGGAGACGCGCGAGGCGCTCGCCGCGGCGGCCGCGGCGGCCGGCGTGGAGGTGCGCCGGGGCCTTCGGACGGTCGCCGCCACGGACGCGCTGATCCCGCTGCGCGCCGGCTACCCGACCGTCACGCTCGGCGCCGTCGACGAGGCCAAGGCGCCGTCCAACTACCACTGGCCGACGGACGTGCCCGACAATCTCCTCTGGGAGTCGATCGAGGGGGCGCTCGAGGTGTGCGAGGCGTATCTGCGCGGACGGTAGCCTGGGTCTCGCGAGATGGCCAGAGTCAACCTCACCCGCATCTACACCCGCCGCGGGGACGACGGGCAGACCGACCTCGGCGACCGCACCCGCGTGCCGAAGACGCACCCGCGGATCGAGGCGTACGGCACGGTCGACGAGCTGAACGCCCAGATCGGCGTGGCGGTGACGCTCGACGACCTGCCCGAGCAGTACCGCGGCTGGCTGCGGCGGATCCAGAACGACCTGTTCGACCTCGGCGCCGACCTGTCCGTGCCCGGGTCGGAGCGGCTGCGCGTGACCGAGGAGCAGACGAGATGGCTCGAGGAGCGCTGCGACGAGGTGAACGAGGGCCTCGAGCCGCTGCACTCGTTCCTGCTGCCGGGCGGCGCCCCCGCGGCCGCGCAGCTGCACGTGTGCCGCACCGTCTGTCGCCGCGCCGAGCGACGCGCCCTCGACGTGGAGGACGCGAACCCCGAGGTCGTGCGCTACCTGAACCGCCTCTCGGACCTGCTGTTCATCCTGAGCCGCGGCGCGAACGCCGGCGAGGAGCCGCTGTGGGAGCCGGGGGGATCGCGGGGCGGGTAGGCGCGGCGGCCACCAGCGCCCGTTCGGCCCGAACGCCACAGGTCGGGGGGTGTGGTTGCTCTCGGTCAACCAGGGGTTGACTCAGACGGGCCACGCTCGTGAGCCGCCGGCGGAGACACCCCGGCGCACCCGAGCCACGAGGGGTGGGCCGGATTGCGTCCGCCATTTCGTCTCAAACCAGCCCACCCCCGCCCGGGCACCCCTGGTTGCCCGCCGTAAACGCCAAGCCCGCCACGGCGCCCGCCCCGCAGCAGAGGCCGGCCCGTCTAGCCCGAGCGGGCCGCCGTGATCTGCGCCGTGAACGGGTGGAAGGTGTCGTTCGTGTTGCCCGTGATCCGCAGCGTGACGGCCTGCTGGGTCACCGTGCCGGTGAGCGTCGTGCCCTCGGCGATAGCGAGCTGTGTCGGCAGGCTGCACGTGATGCCGTCGAAGAAGTGCACGCCGAGCAGGCTGAACGCGGCCGCCTCGCCGGCGTGGTCGTCGGCCAGCCTGCCCGCCAGCGCCGTCCCGTTCAGGGTCAGGTTCCAGTACTGGAGGATCAGGCTGTTGATCGGCGTGAAGCGGAAGCGCACCGCCGAGGAGAGCGAGATCGAGCCGGGCGCGATGTTGGCGGCCGGGGTCGGCTGGGCGAGGATCAGGTTGATCGGATTGACCTCGCGCCCGACGGCCTGGAGGTCGTTCGGGTTTGGCTGGAGCGGCGCCCGGATCGTGATGCGCGTGGGGATGCGTGTCGTCTCGGTGCCCTGGCAGCCGGAGCGCCCGTCGTACTGCACGGTCGTCACCAGGTCGCCGGTGAACTCGCCCGCCGGGAGCGGCGGAGGCGGCGGAGGGGGCGGGGGAGGCGGAGGCGGACGCGGCGGGGGCTGCAGCCCCAGCACCTTCTCGCAGTTGGCGCGCACCGTGTCCGCCCTGTCGGCCGACGCGACATCGCGGCCCGGGCCGCAGTCGAGGCGGTCGGCCCCCGGCCCGCCCGTCAGGCGGTCGTTCCCCGAGCCGCCGGCGAGCGCGTCCTTGCCGCCGCCGCCGGACAGCCGGTCCGCGCCGGCGCCGCCCAGCAGGCGGTCGGCCCCGCCGCGGCCGGAGAGGCGGTCGGCCCCGCCGCGCCCGCGCAGGAGGTCCGCCTTCGCCGTTCCTCGCAGCGAGTCCGCGCGCGGGGAGCCGGTCAGCGTGCGCGCGTCGGCGGGAAGCGCCGCGATCAGCACGCCGATCGCCGCGAGGGAGCCAGTGGCGGCCCGAAGCATGCGGGCGAGCCTAAATCGGCAGGAGGGTCGCAGACAACCAGCCCAAGGGCTGATCCTCCAATACCCCGACTCAGTCCTCCTGGTCCTCGAACTCCGGCAGGTCGCGGATCCCCTCGCGCGTCTGCCACTTGGAGAAGTTGTCCTGCATCGCGTCGATCAGCTCGCGCATGAACCGGGGCGCGAGGTTGATCCGGGCGACCACCACGCCGGGCACCTCGCCGTCCTCGACCTCGTGGTCCACGCGGGCGAACGTGATCGTGAACTCGTAGTCGGAGTGGGAGACGTTGGCGAAGTTGGCGTAGTGGCCCGCCATCGTCTCGGGGTCCGTATGGATGTTGAAGTGGCGCTCGCCGTCCTCTGGCACGCGCGTAGTATCGCAGCCTTCATGCGGATCTCCGTGATCGCGGTCGGGCGGCTGCGCCCGCCCTATCAGGACGACGTCGAGCACTACCGGAAGCTGCTCGCCGGCCACGCGCGGGTCGACCTGGTCGAGGTGCGCGAGGACGAGAAGGTCCCGCCGCGCATCCCGCAGCGCTCGTACGTGGTGCTGCTGGCGCCCGACGGCCAGAGCCTCGACTCGGTCGCCTTCAGCCGCTGGCTCGAGGACCGCCGCATGAACGGCCGCGACGTCTGCTTCGTGATCGGCGGCCCGCGCGGCCTCGACCTGGACGGCGTGGACATGCGGCTCTCGCTCGGCTCGATGACGCTCGCCCACCAGCTCGCCCGCGTGGTGCTGCTCGAGCAGCTCTACCGGGCGCACAAGATCCTCGCCCGCGAGCCGTATCACTATTAGGGGCATGGATCCCGTCGCACAGCTCCGCGAAGCGGTCAGCGAGACCGCCGGCGCGCTCGGCGGCGACGGCGCCGCCGCGCAGCTCAAGCTCGACCGCCCGCCGCGGCCGGACTTCGGCGACTACTCGACCAACGCCGCGATGCTGCTGGCCCCGTCGCTGGGCGAGCCGCCGCGGGCGATCGCCGAGCGGCTGAGCGGGGAGCTCGAGCAGCGGCTCGGACCGTCGGTCGAGCGGCTCGAGATCGCCGGGCCGGGGTTCCTCAACCTGTTCATGGCGGACGCCTGGTACCTGGACGCGCTCGCCTCGCTGCTCGCCGTCGGCGACCGCTACGGCGCCGGCGACGGAGGCGAACGGCTCGGTGTGGAGTTCATCAGCGCGAACCCGACCGGGCCGATCACGGTCGGCTCGGCGCGCCACGCGGCGTTCGGCGACTCGCTCTGCCGCCTGCTCGAGTTCGCCGGCCACGAGGTGGAGCGCGAGTACTACGTGAACGACGCCGGGTCGCAGGTGCGCCGCTTCGGCGAGGCGATCGCGGCCCGCGCGCGCGGCGAGGAGCCGGAGGAGTACAAGGGGGAGTACGTGGCCGGGATCTCCGAGCGGATCGAGGGCACCGCCGACGCCGATCCGGACGACCTCGCCATGCGCGGCATCGACCTGCTGCTCGACGGCGTGCGCGAGACGCTCGCGCGCTTCCGGGTGCGCATCGACCGCTTCTCCACAGAGAGCCGGCTGCACGACGAGGGGCTCGTCGAGCGCGCGATCGAGATGCTGCGGGAGCGCGGCGAGCTCTACGAGCAGGACGGCGCCCTCTGGCTGCGGACGACCTCGTACGGCGACGACAAGGACCGCGTGCTGCGGCGCTCGAGCGGCGAGCTGACCTACTTCGCCAGCGACATCGCCTTCCACGAGGACAAATTCGAGCGCGGCTACGACCACGCCATCAACATCCTCGGCGCCGACCACCACGGCTACGTCAAGCGGCTGAAGGCGGCCTGGCAGGTGGTCGGCGGCGACCCCGACCGGCTCGAGATCCCGATCATGCAGCTCGTCAACCTGACCGAGGGCGGCAGGCGCGTGCAGATGTCGAAGCGCAGCGGCGAGATCGTGACGCTCGACGATCTCGTGGACGACATCGGCGTCGACGCCGCACGCTGGTTCCTCGTCCAGCGCAGCAACGACACGACCATCGACCTCGACCTGGAGCTCGCGCGCAAGGAGTCGCAGGACAACCCCGTGTACTACGTGCAGTACGCGCACGCACGCATCGCGAGCATCCTGCGCAAGGCGGGGGAGGGGCGGGTGGAGTCCGCGCTCGGGGCGGACCTGGCGCACAGCCCGGAGCGCTTCCATCCGTCCGCGCGGGCGCTCGTCAAGCGCCTGCTCGACTTCCCCGGCGAGGCCGGCGACGCCGCCGCCCGGCGCGCTCCCCACCGGATCACGACGTACGCGCACGAGACCGCGCAGGAGTTCTCCGCCTTCTACCGCGACTGCCGTGTGGTGGGGGCGGCGGAGGAGGGTGGCGACGAGGACGTGCGGATCGCGCTCTGCGTGATGGCGAAGCGGGTGATCGCGCGCTCGCTCGACCTGCTCGGGGTCGAGGCGCCGGACGCCATGTAGGGTCCAGCCGCGTGCGGACCCTCGGACTCGCGGTCGTGCTCGCGCTCGCCCTGGTCGCGCCCGCGGGCGCGGCAGAGCGCTACGTCGCGCTGCGCGGGGTGCCGGCGCCGGGGCCCTCGAAGTACGACCGCGTGTTCGTCCAGAAGGTCGGCCCGGCCGCCGCGAGGCGCGTGCTGGTGCTCGTGCCGGGCTTCCTCGGCGGCGCCGGCGGCATTACGCCGGTGGCGCGCGACATCGTGGCGCGCGTGCCCGGGATGCAGGTGTGGATCGTCGACCGGCGCGAGAACGCGTTCGAGGACACCTCCGTCTTCCGCCGCGGCGATCCGCAGGCGGCGCAGGACTACTACCTCGGCTTCCGCTACCGCCGGGTGCTCGGCGCCGACGTGCCCTACGTCGGGAAATGGGGTCTGCGGGTGGCGCTCGGCGACCTGCGGCGGGTGATCCTGGCCGCGCGGGCAGGCGGGCGGCGGCAGGTGATCCTCGGCGGCCACTCGCTCGGCGCGTCGACCACGGCCGCGTACGCCGCCTGGGACTTCCACGGCCGGCCCGGCTACCGCGACATCGACGGGATGGTGCTTGTCGACGGCGGGCTGCGCGGCAGCTTCGACAGCGCGGACCTCGCGCGGACGCGGCGCATCCTCGGCGAGATCGACCGCGGCGAGGTGTTCGACGACCTCGTCGGGCTGGGGATCCCGGAGATCGCGGGCATCTTCACGGAGGTCGGCGCGCTGTGGGCGCAGAAGCGGCCCGACGAGCCTTCGGCGCTGCAGCGATACCCGGCGCTGCCGGCGGCCTTCAAGCCGCCGGTCCCGGTCACGAACCTGGCGGAGCTCGGGTTCGCGTTCGACGCGGACACCTCGCCGCCGGGCTTCGAGATCATCCGCCTGCACGCGGGCCGCATGGAGGCGAGTGGCGACCCGCGCGGCTGGGTCGACGGCGAGCTGACACCGCTGCGGCGTTTCGCCGCGGCGTGGGCGGCGGAGCGTCCGAACGCGACCCAGTGGTACTTCCCACGGCGCCTGCGCCTCGACGTGGACGCCATGAGCCCGATGCGTCCGACCGCGGCCACGCGGCTGCTCGGCCTGCGCCCGTTCCACGCGCGCGGGATCGACGTGCCGCTGTACGCGTACGGCAGCGACCTCACCGGCGGCGCCGTGGAGCGCGGGGCGCGCAGGCTGGTGCGCGGGTCGCGCATCCCGCGCGCGCGGATCGTCTCCGACCCGCGCGCCAGCCACCTGGACCCGATCTCGGCCGCGCCGTCGCGCAACCGCTTCCTCGAGACCGTCGTCCCGTTCCTGCGGAGGCTGGGCTGATGCCGCGCAAGGTGGACCTCGAGCCCGGCACGGCCGTGCTGCACGAGGGCGATCCGGAGCGCTGCGTGGTGCTGCTGCCGGGGGTGCGGTACCCGACCAGCGCCCCGCTCCTGTGGTTCGCGCGCGAGGCCGCGCTGGCGCGCGGCTGGAGCGCGCTCGAGGCCGTCGAGCTGGTGCCCGAGCGCGCGGACCCGGTCGCGTTCGCCCGCAACCAGGCGGAGCTGGCCATCGGCGCCGCGATGACGCTCGAGACGGTCGTGATCGGCAAGTCGCTCGCCAGCTTCGCGGCGGGGGTCGTAGCCGAGCGGACGCTCGCGGCGATCTGGCTGACGCCGCTGCTGAACCGGCGCGAGGTAGTGCACGCGCTGGCGCGCAACTCGCGCCCCGCGCTCCTGATCGGCAGCCCCGCCGACCCCTCATGGCAGCGGGAGAACCTGCCGGCCTCCACGCAGCTCGACGTGTTCGAGCTCGAGGGCCTCGACCACAGCCTGCAGGTGGAGGGCGACCCGGAGGCGTCGCTCGAGGCGCTACGCCGGGTGACCGAGGCGGTGAGCGGCTTCCTGGACCGGTTCCACCCGGTCTGACGTGCGGCGGGAGGGGTCGTCGCTAATACGATTCATGCTGCTAGAGCCTGGCTCGATCGCGTAATTCGGCTTGTTTACTTGACTCGAACACGAATCAGGTCGATACTCCCACCCCAGTAGTTCATAGATCGTCACCTGGATCTGGGGGAGGTTCAGCATGGAGACCACGCTGCAGGACGCGTCGCGTCGCGCGGAGGTAGGTGGCTTCACGCGCAAGTCCTCCGGCCTCGTCCGTGAGCTCACGCTGGCGGATGCCGCCGGGTTCGGCATCCTCGGCTCGGGCGGTCTGTTCGCCTTCGTGTTCCTCTTCCCGGGGCCGCAGTTCGCCTCGCCCGGGATCTCCATACCGCTGCTGCTCGTGCTGACCCTGCTGTTCGCCACGATCGTCTACTTCGTGTACGCGGCGCTCGGCTCGGCGATGCCGCGGGCGGGCGGCGACTACCTGTACGAGTCGCGTTCGCTGCACGCGATCGTGGGCTTCACCGTCCCATGGGCGTGTCAGCTGCTGTTCTGGCTCGCGTTCCCGACCGCCGGCGCGTTCGTCGTCGGCACCTTCGGGCTGGTGCCGATCGCCGAGAAGATCGGGCTCGACGGGGTGGCCGCCTGGCTGGTGACGAAGTGGGGGACCTTCGTGGTCGCCGCGACCGTCGTCGTGTTGTGCTGGATCCTCAACACGCTCGGCCTTCGCGTGTACCGCGGGATCCAGCGCTGGGTGCTGATCCCGCTGACGCTGATCGCCACCGCGACGATCATCATCCTGCTGCTCGTCAACCTCGGCACGGACTTCAGCGAGAAGTTCAACACGTTCCACAACGGCGACATCACGACCGCCTCCGTCGCCGCCGCGGCGGCCAAGGCCGGTTACCAGAAGCCGTCGTTCGACCTCGGCAACACCCTGATCTGGGTCGCCGTGCTCGGCGCCTACATCCCCTACACGATGTACTCGGCTCAGGGCCTGCTCGGCGAGGTCAAGCAGGCGTCCAGTCTGCGACGGCTGTTCCTCGCCTTTCTCCTGCCGGGCGCGTTCGTCGCGCTCATCATGCTGGCCCTGCCGTGGGCGCTCTTGAGCTCGATCGCCGGGAGCAACTTCATCGATGAGTACGCGTGGGCCTTCGGGTCCGGGGGGATCGCGCCCTCCTACTCGCCGAACTTCAGCGTCTTCCTCTCGATGCTGAGCGACAGCTGGCTCGTCACGATCCTCGTCTCGCTCGGGTTCGTCGCGGGCGGGTTCGGCATCGCGAACGTGGTCTTCGTGAACGCCGCGCGGGTGATGATGGCGATGGGGCTCGACGGGATGCTGCCGCGATTCTTCTCGGACGTGCACCCGCGCACCCACACGCCGGTGAAGTCGCTGACGCTGTGGAGCGCGCTGGCCCTCGTCGTGGCGGCGATCTTCAGCTTCAAGCCCGACTGGCAGACGACCGTGCTGCTCGGCGGCGCCATCACCAGCGTGCTGGTCGTCGGCGTGAGCTGCCTGGCCGGCGCGCTGCTGCCCTACCGCGCCCGCGGGATCTACGAGTCGGCGCCCGTGTCGCAGTACCGCCTCGGCGGCATCCCACTGGTCACGATCGTGGGCATCCTCGGGGCGGCCTGCGTCGCCGGTTTGATCGTCTGCGCGCTCACGCTCGACGAGCTCGCGCTGACAGACGCGGGCTCGCGCGCCGTGATCGCCGCGGCGTTTGCGACCGGCATCCTGGTCTATTTCGGCTGGCGCGCCGCACGGCGGGCACAGGGCATCGACACGAGCCTTGCCCTGCGCGAGGTTCCGCCGGAGTAGGAGCCGGGACGATCCTGTTCCGTTGTCAGTCGGTCACGAGAAGGAGCGTGCTGTGAGCATCTCGACGCAGGACCACTACGTCACGTTCGGACGCCGGGAGGGTGACGAGGACTTCCCCAACACCCTCATCTCGGGCATCTCGACCTTCCTCGGCGCGCGTGTCGTGCCGCCGGTCCGCGAGGAGCTCGAGCGCCAGGGAGTGAAGGCGGGAGTGCTCGGCATGCCATGGGAGCACACCAACACCTGCCGTCCCGGCGCCAGCTACGGCCCGCGCTCCATCCGCCGCGCGACGGAGCACTATCTCAGCTACCACGGCGAGTTCCAGGTCGACCTCTTCGACGAGTTGGGGCTGGCCGACTGCGGCGACGTCTCGATCGTGCCGGGCAACGCCGAGCGCACGTTCGAGCGAGCGGAGCGCTGCATCACCGAGATCCACCAGGCCGGTGCCTTTCCGATCATCCTCGGCGGGGACGACTCCTGCCCGATCCCGGTCACCAGCGCGATGAGCAAGCTCATCGAGGGGAAGATGGGCTACATCCAGATGGACTCGCACATGGACACGGCCGAGCACGTCGCGGGCGAGCGTCTGAACCACGCCTGCCCGGTCAGCCGGACCGCCGAGCTGCCGAACATGGACCCGCACAACCTGGCGCTCGTCGGCATCAACGGGCCGCTCAACCCGCGCGTCGAGCGCGAGTACGTCGATCGCACCGGCATCCAGATGATCACGATCTGGGACATCGACGAGTGGGGAATCGACAAGACGATCGAGCGGATCCTGGAGATCGCCTGGAACGGAACGGACGGCGTCGTGCTGCACACGGACCTCGACGTGATGGACCAGGGCTTCACGACGGGCGTCACGACGCCGGAGTGCGGCGGGTTGACCCCCCGAGAGGTGATCAAGATGATCCGTGCGTTCGTGCGCCAGGGTGTGGAGGCCTACGTGATCACGGAGTGCTCGTCGGTGTACGACCCGGCCAACAAGTCGGCGCGCGTAGCGACCCGACTCGCGCTGGACGCGCTCGGCGTGCGCGCCAATCCCGCGGGTACCGGACGCGTCTGATCCGGCGATGGCCCTTTTCGGGCGGTCACGGGCCAAACGCGCACGGATCCTCTTCGCGACGGACCTGCACGGGTCCGAAGTCGTCTTTCGCAAGTTCCTCAACGCCGCGCGCGTGTACGAGGCCGAGATCGCGATCCTCGGCGGTGACCTGACCGGGAAGAAGCTCGTCCCGATCCTCGAGGAGGGCGACGACTGGAGGACGAGCATCGGCGGCCAGGAGCATCGGATCTCGGACGAGGACGGGCTCGCGGCCGTGGTGGACAGGATCCGCAATCTCGGGCAGTACCCCGTGCGTGTCTCGGGCGAGGAGCACGCGCGCCTCCAGGACGATGCGGCGGCCGTGGACGAGCTGTTCGAGCGGGAGTGCGTGCGCCAGGTGGAGCACTGGATGCAGCTTGCGGCGGAGCGCCTGCAGGAGTGGGGGATACCGATCTACGTCACCGGCGGTAACGACGACCTGTTCTCCGTGGAGCACGTTCTGGACTCCGCCCCCTACATCGTCAACGCGGAGGGCCGCGTGCTCGAGATCGCGCCGGGGGTGGAGATGATCTCCACGGGCTACGGCAACGTGACCCCCTGGGACTGTCCGCGCGACATCAGCGAGGAGGAGCTCGGCGAGAGGATCGAGGCGATGACGAGCCGGCTGACCGACGCGCCGCACGCGGTGTTCAACCTCCACGTCCCGCCGTTCGAGTCGGGCCTCGACCAGTGCGCACGGCTGGACACGTCGGTCTCTCCCCCGCGGCCCATCGCCGGGGAGGAGATCGCCGCCGGCTCGACCGCCGTGCGGGCGGCGATCGAGCGCTGCGGGCCGGTGCTGTCGCTCCACGGTCACATCCACGAGGCGCGCGGCGTGCAGCGGCTGGGCGACACTACCTGTGTGAATCCGGGCAGTGAATACGGCGAGGGCGTGCTGCGGTCGGCCGTCGTCGACCTCGTGCCGGGGAGCGACGACGTCAACGTGCAGCTGCTCGCGGCATGACCCGCGGTGGCCCATGACCGAGGTTGCGGACGCCGCGCTGACCGAGTTCGAGGCCGCGGTCTTCCGCGCGTTGCAGGCGGACGGGCGCGTGCCGTTCACGGCGGTGGCCCAGCGGCTCGGCGTCTCAGAGGCAAACGTCCGGCGGACGGTGAAGCAGCTGATCGCCCGTGACGTCTTCGCCATCACGGCCGTCGCCGACCCGCGGCTGATGGGCCTGGAGTCGATGGCCTGGCTCGCCTTGACGGTGCGCGCGTCTCATATCGAGACGACCGCCGCGGCGCTCGCCGGGCTTCCGGAGATCGACTACGTGGCGATCACGACGGGCGCGTGGCAGGTGATGGCCGAGGTCGCGTGCCGCAGCAGCGACGACCTGTTCGGCCTGCTCCAGCGGGTGCGCTCACTGCCCGGCGTCCAGGGCACCGAGACGTTCCCCTACTTCGGCGTGCTGCGCCAGCAGTTCCAGTGGACGAACGACGACGAGCGGCCGCGGGCGACGCCCGAGCTCGGCGCTCGCGGGGTCGGCAGCGCGCCGGCCGAGCTCGACACGCTCGACCGCGTGCTGATCAACGAGCTCCAGAACGACGGGCGCGCGTCCTTCCGGGACATCGCGCAGAGGCTCGGCGCTTCCGAACGGACCATCTCGACCCGCTTCACGCGCCTCGTCGACGACGGCGTGGTCGGTGTGCTGGCGGTGGGCAACCCGCACGCGCTCGGCTTTCACGGGCTCGCGTGGCTCGGGTTCTCGCTCGACGAGAAGGCGGATGTCGAGCAACTCGTGCGCCGGCTCGCGACGATCCCGCAGGTCTCCTACCTGGTCAGCGTCTCGGGCCGCTACGACCTCATGGGGGAGGTCGTCTGCCGAGACCCCGACCATCTGCTCACAACGCTCGACCGGCGCATCGGCACGATCCGGGGCATCAAGGAGGTCGACGTCTTCTACTACCTGCGGCTGCTCTACCGGAACACCGCGGGCGCATGGGGCGCGGCGCGCACGCGCGCCGGGCATCGGACCGAAGGAGAGGAGGGCGTGCGTGTCGGCGGTCGTAGACGAGGCGTGTCGGCTCATGGCCGCCGCCGGCGAGCATGACGTGCCGGTCCGCCTCGTCGGCGGCCTGGCCGTCCGCCTGCACGCGGACCCGCTCCACCCCGCGTTCGTCCGCGAGTACAAGGACGTCGACGTCGTCACGCTGAAGGGCCGCGGCCGCGACGTCGACGCGCTGGTCGAGGCGCTCGAGTACGAGCCGGAGGCCGAGTTCAACGCCCTCAACGGCCATCGGCGCCTCATGTACGAACTGCGCCCGGATGGCCCCAAGCTCGACGTCTTCGTCGGCGAGTTCGCGATGTGCCACCGGATTCCCGTGACCGACCGGATCGAGCTCGACCCCGTGACGCTGCCGCTGGCGGAGCTGCTCCTCACCAAGCTCCAGATCGTCGAGCTGGGCGACCGCGACCTGCGGGACACCGCCGCCCTGCTCTACCACCACGAGGTCGGCGCGCACGACGAGGACGCGATCAACGCCGACCGCGTGGCCGAGCTCTGCGCCGCCGACTGGGGCCTGTGGCGCACCTGCACGATGAACGTCGGCCGCATCCGGGACGGGCTCGGCGCGCTCGAGCTGGAGGAGGCCGGGCGCGCGTTGATTCGGGATCGCCTGGACGTTCTTTCCGATCGGATCGAGGCCGAGCCGAAGCCGACGCGCTGGCGCATCCGCGACCGCGTCGGGGACCGCGTGCGCTGGTACGAGCTGCCCGAGGAGGTGGGCTGATGACCAGGGGGACGGTCGGAGAGCTGATGCACCCCGGCGTCATTGCCTGCGAGCCCGATGCGTCGCTCGGCGAGGTCGCCCTGCTGCTCGTGCGTCACAGGATCCACGCCGTTTTCGTGGCGGGGGACGATGGCGAGCCGACCGGCGTCCTCACGGACATCGATCTGCTGGCGGGAGAGTGGCTCGCGGGTGACGAGGAGGGACTGGCCGTCATGCGAGGGATCACCGCCGGCGAGCTGATGAGCGCGCCGCCCCAGACGATCGACGTCGCCGCGACGGCCGGTGAGGCGGCGGCGCGCCTGCGCGCCGGTGGAATCGGCAGGCTGCTGGTCGTGGATCAGGATCGCGCGGTGGGCGTGATCTCCGTGTCCGACCTCGTGGCCGGGCTCGCCCGCCGGCGGACGGTGCCGCGCAACGTGGGCGGCGCGATGTCGCAGGCGATCGTGGTCTGCCGCCCAGAGGCGACGCTGGAGGCGGCGGCCAGGGCGATGACCGAGCGCCGGTCGCGCTCGGTCGTGGTCGTCGACGAGGGCGGAACGGTGGCCGGGATCATCACCGGCCACGACCTGCTGGCGCTCCACGAGCAGCCCGAGGGCGGCGAGCTCGTGCGGGACCTCATGACACGGGAGCTGCGGACGATCACCCGCGACGCGTCGCTTCGCGAAGCCGCCGATCTCATGCTCCTGCACGAGGTCCACCGTCTGGTCGTGATCGACGCCGAGCGGCCGCTCGCGCCGCCGGTCGGGCTGGTCTCGACCGCCGACATCGCGGCGGCGATGGCGGAGCCCGAGTCGGTTTGGCGCGGCGGGGCGGCGGGGCGCGAATGAGGCGCGGCCGTCAGATGTTGCTGAAGAAGTTGATCCCGAGGTCGTCCATCAGCGACAGCGCCTCGGAGTTCAGCCGCGACAGCTCGTTCGTGTAGAGCAGCACGCCCATCACCACGAGCACCACGCCCGAGACCACCGTGATCACCGTGTAGTGGTTGCGGAAGAACCGGAACACGCCCGAGACGGACGAGAACGCGATCGCGCTCAGCAGGAACGGCACCGCGAGGCCGAGCGAGTAGAAGGCGAGCAGCACGCCGCCCTTGCCGACGGTCGACTCGTTGCCGGCCGCGACGAAGATCGCCGACAGGGTGGGCCCCGTACAGGGCAGCCAGGCGACGGCGAACGCCAGGCCGGCGACGATCGGGCCGCCGGCGTGCGCCTTGCGCAGGAGGTTCTCGGGGCGCCACTCCTTGTTCAGCAGCGGCACGAACAGGGTGGCGATGAACATCAGCCCCATCGCCGCGATGATGATCCCGGAGATCTGCCGCAGCACCTGGCGGTGGTCCTGGAGCGTCTGGCCGAGGCCGGTGGCGGTCATCCCGAGCGCGACGAACATGACCGTGAAGGCGAGGCAGAAGAGCAGCGCGGGGCCGAGCACGTCGGCTCGTCCGCGGCCCTCCTGGATCTCCGCGAACGACACGCCGGAGATCGCCGACAGGTAGCCGGGCACGAGCGGCAGCACGCACGGCGAGATGAACGAGATCACGCCGACCGCGAAGGCGGCGACGACGGTGGTGTCGACGGTGTCGGCGGCGATCACAGGTCGTAGCGGTCGATGTCGGCGTCGAGCTCGGCGGCGGCCGGGCCCTCCGGGGCGGGCCGCGGGCTCGCGCCGCGCGGCCGGCGGCGCCAGCGCGTCGCGGCGAAGAGGATGCCCACGGCTGCCAGCGCGATGATCACCCCGGGTATTACGTACACGAGGGCGTCCCAGACGTCGTCGTCGCCCTCGTCGCCGGGCAGGGCCAGCACGGAGTCGCCGAACTGGGCGACGAGCGCGGCCTTGATCTCGTCCTTCGAGCGGCAGTCGGCGATCATGCGCTGGATGTAGTCGCGCTCGCGCTGGGCCTGGGGCGCCTCGGTGGCGAGCTCGAGCGGTGTGCCGCACACCGGGCACATCACCTCGTCCTCGATGTCGCCGAGCGTGGTGCGCGGGCAGTCGGCGGCGACCGCGGCCGCCGGCAGCGCGAGCAGCGCCGCGGCGGCGACGAGTGCGGCGAGCGCCCGTCTCACGCGCCCTCCCTCAGGAGCGGCGCGACGCGCTCGCGCATGAAGTTGTCGTCCACCGGCCCGCGCTGCACGGCGACGATGCGGCCGCCGCGGTCGATCACGAAGGTCTCCGGGTACTGGATCACGCCGTAGTCCTCGAGCACCCTGCCGTCGCCGTCGCGGAGCTGCGGATACGTGAGCTTGAACTCGCGCACGAAGTCGCGCGCGTCGGAGTCCACGTCGAGCACGTCCACGCCCAGCACGGTGCCGCCGCGGGACGTCATGCGGTCGTGCCAGCGCTGGAGCAGCGGCGACTCGTCGCGGCACGGCTTGCACCACGACGCCCACACGTTCAGCACGACCACCTTGCCGCGGTAGTCGGCCAGCGATCCGGTGCCGGTCCCGGACAGCCGCGGCAGCTCCAGACCGGGCGCCTCCTTCGGCTCCCCGCGCGACAGCGACTGCTCCACGCTGCGGTCGGGCTCGTTCGAGGAGAGCCCATAGGCGAGCAGCGCGATCAGCGCCGCGAGGACGAGCACGACACCGATCGAGATGGGGGAGAGGGCACGCCTCATGCGCGATTCCGAAGGGTAGAGCGGTGCGATCAGCCGCCCGGCGGGAAGGCGGGCTCGACGCCGGTCTTGAGCGCCTGGGCGGCGGTCGGCGGCTTGTCGCCGAGCTTGTCGAGCGTCCTGAACAGGTCCTCCAGGCCGCCCGGCAGCGCGATCAGCAGGGCCTTCGCGGTGCCGTCGCCCTGCACGCGGTAGTAGTGGGGCATGCCGAGCGGCAGCTGGACCATTCCGCCGCTCTCCGCCGGGATCGTCTGGCCGCCGGTGACGAAGCTCATCTCGCCGTCCACCAGGTAGAAGAGCTCGATCTCCTTGTGGTGGATGTGGGGCGGCGGCTCGCCGCCGGACTTGATGTTGACCTCCATGAAGGAGAAGGCGCCGCCGGTGTCGGCCGCCGTCGCCTTCAGGTAGTAGGGGCTGCCGCCCACGGTCAGCCTCTCGCCCTCGCCCGGCTCGAGCACGAACGGCTTCAGCGAGGCCTGGCGCTGCTGGCCCGCCGTGACCGCCACGTACACCGCCCGCGCGGTGCCGTCCGGGACCTCGAAGTCGTAGTCCACGCCCGCGGGCAGGTACACGAACGAGCCCTGCCGGGCCGGCAGCGTCTGTCCGCCGGCGTGGAAGGTCATCTCGCCCGAGATCAGGTACCAGCCCTCGTCGTGCCCAAGCGTGCCGCTGTCCGCCCGCTTGCTGCCTGCCGGCAGGGTCGCCGTGACGAGGTTGAGGTTGCCGCCGCGGTTGAAGCTCGTGCCCTTGAATGTGTAAGCGCCGCCGCCGGCCTTCAGGTGCTGGCCTTCCTCGGCGTCGAGCGCGATCGGCGCGCCGGTCGCTGACGGGTCCAGGACCCCGGTCGGCGGGTCGTCGAGGAAGTAGAAGTTCGAGCCGACGTCGGCCTTCACGCCCGGCGCGGGGGCGGTCGGGTCGAGGATCGCGCTGCGCGGCACGCCGCTCGGGCCGTCCCAGAGGTGCACCTCCCAGGCGCGCGCGTGGGGGATGCCCTCCACCGCGCCGAGCGCCGGCGGGTCGGAGACGACGCCGATCCCGGCGCCGATGCTCGTCTCGGACGGCGGCATGACGACGGTCCTGCCCGTGTGCGCGTCGTCGACGCCGCGCTCGTGCACGTGCCAGTCCTTCGCCCCGACGCAGGGGAGGAATCCCGGCAGGTGGTACGGCGCGAACGGGAGTCCGTAGCCCCAGCCGGCGAGCGTGTAGGGGAAGTCGGGGGTGCGCGGGTCGGTCGTGCGGCTCGCACCGGGGCTCGGCGCGTAGAACAGCAGGTTGGGGCTGCCCTGCTGGATCAGCGGCACCGGGTTCTCGACGGTGACGCCGATGCCCTCGATGCTCGTGAACTGGTTGGGGCGCAGCGAGAAGCCCTGGTCGGCCAGCAGCTTCAGGTCGCGCGGGCCGTTCAGGGTCGTCAGCGGGCCGAGCCGCGCGTGGATCGACTCCTGCTCCTCGCGCAGGATCTGGCGGCGCTTGGCCGCCGGGCAGTCGAGGCTCTTCGCGGTCGGGGCGCCGCCCTGAGACTGGGCGTGGGTCGGCTCTCCCGAGACCAGGAGCGCCACCGCGATCGCGATCGCCGCCACTGCCGCGACGACCGACGCCGGCACGAGCCGCCGCACCGGCTCAGAACCCCCTCTTGCCGAGCCAGCCGGCGATCTTGGCGGTCCATTGGGCGCGCCGCTTCTCGAGGAAGAACGAGTGGCCGGCGCCCGGGAAGAGCATCAGCGTGCGGTCCGGCGTCCCGGTGAGGCGCGCGAACAGGACGCGCGGCCCGAGCCAGCCGACGAGCTCGTCGTGATCGCCGTCGGCGACGAGCACGGGCACGTGGACGCGGGCGAGCCCGGTCATGTCGGCCACGAAGCGACCGCCGTACGAGGTCTGGAGCCCGCAGGGGTCGCGCTCGATGTGCGCCTTCCAGTATTCCTCGGCCGGCGCGACGGGCTCGTACCACTGGACCTTCACGGCGAGGTCGCCCGGGCGCTCCACGTAGTCGGGCGGGCCGCTGCCGTCGTCGAACTTGGGCTCGCCGCCGTTGAAGCAGGCGAGCTGGGTGCCCGACGTGAACTGAACGCCCTCCTCGCTCGGGACGAACGGATCGGCCCAGCCCATGACGACGAGCGCGTCGATGTCGGGGAACGAGTACGCGGCCGCCTGCACGTACTGGCCGCCGAAGGAGAACCCCGCGATGGCGACCCGCTTGAACGCCGGACCGCCCGCCGCGCCGCCGAGCTGGTAGTCCCCCGCGCGGAGCTTGTCCACGACCTGGTGGATCACGTCGGCCATCGAGCCCTGGCAGACGAGGGCGCCGTTGGGCGCGTCGGCGGTGACCGTGTCGCCGTAGCCGGGCAGCTCCATCGACACGACCGCGTGCCCGAGCCGGGCCATCCTGAGGGCGAAGTCGAACGACTCGTCGCCGCCCGGACGCATCCGCCAGAGCGTGTCGCCGGGAAGCATCGCGCCGTGGACGAGGACCGTGACGGCCGCCCCGCGGCCGCCGCTGACGCGATTTGCCGGCGCGACGAGGGAGCCGCGCAACGTGTAGACGCGCCCGTCCGCCGGGCAGGGGATCTGAGAGGTGTTCTTGTTGACGACCGTCACGGCGAACGGACGATCGACGACACCTCCCTGGGCAACTGCCGGGTCAGGAAGAGCGGTGGCCTGCACCGACGCGGCGACCAGGGTCACGGCGAAGAGCCACCGCATACGCGTCCGCGAGTCCACGATGCGACCTCGCCCGACCCTAACACGGGTTCTCGCGCGCTAGGCTAAACCCGCAGTCCGCGGACGTAGCTCAGTTGGTAGAGCGTTGGCTTCCCAAGCCAAAGGTCGCGGGTTCGAGGCCCGTCGTCCGCTTTAGGCGAGTTGGTGCGAGATCGTGAAGTTCCCTGCAAAGCGGGGGATTCGGCTGGCGTGGCGCTTGGCGGAGGGCGGCGAGAGAATGCGACGTTCTGCGCCCCCTACGACATTCTTGGTCGCATCCTGGTCGCATCCGCATGCCTCACGGGGGCTGCGCCGGCGGACGTTGTTGGTCCCCAACGCCCTCGACCTTGCGGGCCTGGGCCGCCGCGACTTGGCTCTCACAGACGGCTCGCGTCGGGACGCCCGGGACGCATCTGGAGGGCTTGTTGCCGGGGTGTGATGACGGGCTTAAGTTGGGGGGCCGGTGATCGCTGCTGTCAGACGGGCCTCCCTGTCGCGCGGGCGGGCGAGCCGACCGTTTGGCTGGGGGCCGAAAGGTCGCTGGTTCAAATCCAGTCGCCCCGACCTCCGGAAACCGCCGCAGATGCGGCGGTTTCTCGTTCGGCGGAGCGTGGCGGAAGGATCCCACGGGGTCCAAATGGGGTCCAATTTTCTGGAGACCTGCATGGCAGCGGCGCTCGCCCCGCCTTCGCAAAGCCTGCCAGGAGATCGCGCGGGGACGACGCCGGGCGCTCGGACTCCACCTCCTTGGAGTTCTGCACGCCTTTCGAGGGCTGCGGGCGTTGCGGGTCGCAAGGCCCTCAATATTGCGGAGCGGTCGGCGAGGGTCGGGCTTGGCTCTACAGAGCGGTTCCCGTCCCGCCGTGGACGCATCTGGGTGAGGCGGTTGTTACCTCGGGTGTTACCGCGCGGCCCTCCTTCGCGAGGCTCTGTCTGATCGACGGGGTGGTTGAACGGGCTCG
>DASXAA010000236.1:0-9924 GCA_036407035.1 Thermoleophilaceae bacterium
AGCAGCTTGGCCGTCTCGGCGGGCAGCTCGAGGTCGCGCTCGAGGCGCTCCGCGCGCGCCGCCGGAAGCTCCGGCAGCGCGGCTCTGGCGCGCTCGAGCATCTCCTCCGTCGGAGCGATCGGCACCAGGTCCGGCTCCGGGAAGTAGCGGTAGTCGTGCGCCTCCTCCTTGGAGCGCAGCGGGCTCAGCGCGCCCGACACCGGGTCGAAGTGGAGCGTCTCCTGCACCACCGTCCCGCCCTCGGCGAGGATGCCCTCCTGGCGCTCGATCTCCTTCGCGATCCCGCGCTCGAGGAAGCGGAAGGAGTTCATGTTCTTGAGCTCGGTCTTGGTGCCGAGCGTGGTCTCGCCGGCGAACCGGATCGACACGTTCGCGTCCACCCGCAGCGAGCCCTCCTCCATGTTCACGTCGGACACGCCGAGGCGGCGCAGCGTCGCCTGGAGCAGGCGGCCGAACTCAGCCGCGCCGGCGGCCGAGCGGATGTCCGGCTCGGTCACGATCTCCACGAGCGGCGTGCCGCCGCGGTTGAAGTCCACGACGCTGGTCTCGGCGCCGTGGATGCGCCCCGAGGTCCCGGCGTGCACGAGCTTGGCGGCGTCCTCCTCGAGGTGCACGCGGTGGATGCGCACGTCGCCGAGGTGGCCGTTCCGCGCCAGCGGGATGTCGTACTGGCTGATCTGGTAGCCCTTGGGCAGGTCGGGATAGAAGTAGTTCTTGCGGTGGAAGATCGACCGCGGCGCGATCTCGCACTCGAGCGCCATCGCGATCATCAGCGCGTAGTGGATCGCCTCGGCGTTGACCACCGGCAGCGTGCCGGGGTGGCCCAGGCAGACCGGGCACGTGTGCGTGTTCGGCTCGTCCCCGAATGACAGCTCGCAGCCGCAGAACATCTTCGTGCGCGTGGCCAGCTGCACGTGGATCTCCACGCCGATGACTGGCTCGTACTCGCGAACGGCGCTCACGGGCGCGGCACCCCCTCGAAGCCGATCGCGCGCTCGAGCGCGTGCGCCGCGTCGAGGATGCGGTTCTCGCTGAACGCCGGGCCGGCGATCTGGAAGCCGACCGGCAGGCCCTCCGACAGGCCGTTCGGGATCGAGATCGCCGGGATGCCCGCGAGCGGCATCGGCACTGTGAAGTAGTCGGACAGGTACATGGCCAGCGGGTCGGCGGTGCGCTCGCCGAGCTCGAAGGCCACGGTCGGGGAGGTCGGCGTGACCACGAAATCCACCTTCGAGAACGCCGCCTTGAAGTCGTCGGCGATCTTCGTGCGTACCTTCTGCGCCGTGCCGTAGTAGGCCTCGTAGTAGCCGGACGAGAGCGCGTACGTGCCGATCATGATGCGGCGCTTGACCTCGTCGCCGAAGCCGTCGTGGCGGGTCCGCTCGTACATCGAGGTGAGGTCGCCGTTGCCGGCGCGCAACCCGAATCGCACGCCGTCGTAGCGGGCGAGGTTCGCGCTCGCCTCGGCCGGGGCGATCACGTAGTAGGCGGCGATGCCGTAGCGCGCGTGCGGCAGCTCCACGGGCTCGAGCGTTCCGCCCAGCTGCTCGATCAGCTCGAGGGTGCCCTCGCACACCTGCTTCACGCCCGGTTCGAGCCCCTCCTCGTCCAGGCCCCACACGCCGAAGCGGAGCCCGTCGAGCCGCTCGGCGCTCGGCAGCCGCACCTCCTCGGGCAGCCCGAGCGAGGTCGAGTCGCAGGGGTCGCGGCTCGACAGGTGCCGGAACAGCAGCGCCGCGTCCGTCACGTCGCGCGTGAGCGGGCCGCACTGGTCGAGCGAGGAGGCGAACGCGATCATCCCGTAGCGCGACACCGCGCCGTAGGTGGGCTTCATGCCGACGATGCCGCACAGCGCCGCCGGCTGGCGGATCGACCCGCCGGTGTCGGTGCCGATCGCCCACGGCGCCGTGCCTGCGGCGACCGCGGCCGCCGAGCCGCCGGACGACCCACCCGGCACGCGCGTCCGGTCCCAGGGGTTCTGTACCGGGCCGAAGCCGGAGTTCTCGTTCGACGATCCCATCGCGAACTCGTCCTGGTTCGTCTTGCCGAGCACCGGCGCGCCGGCCCGCACGAGGTTCTCCACGCTCGTGGCCGTGTAGGGCGGGCGGTAGCCCTCGAGGATGCGCGACCCGGCCGCGCTCGGCACGCCCTCGACGCAGAAGAGGTCCTTCACCGCCACAGGGACGCCCGCGAGCGGGGCGTCTGCCGGCGTATCGGGCCCCTCCTCGGCCACCCACAGGTACGCGCCGTGGTCGTCGGCCTGCGCGCGTGCGCGCCAGAACTCGAACAGCTCCGCCGCGGAGACCTCGCCGGCCCGGACGCGGCCGGCCGCCTGCGCAGCGGTGAGCGCGAGCAGCTCCTCGCTCATCCCTGCCCCGGGCTCGGCACGCGGAACCCGCCCTCGGCGGCGTCGGGCGCCTGATCCAGCGCCTTGTCGCGGTCGAGGCTCGGGCGCGGCCTGTCCTCGCGCAGCACGTTCTGGAGCTCGACCACGTGCGACGTGGGCTCCACGTCGTCCAGGTCGAGCTCGCTCATCGTCTCGATGTGCTCGAGGATGGTCGACAGCTCGCCCGGCATCCGCGCGACCTCGTCCTCGGTCAGCTCGAGACGGGCGAGCCGTGCGACGTGGAGCACCTGCTCGCGATCGATCATCGGGCGCCGATTGTAGGCGGAACGGAGTAGCGTCCCAGCCTCGTCGGCGGAAGGAGAGGCTGTGGGCGTGGACAAGATCCTGGGCGGGCTCCTCGGCGGTCGCGGCGGCGGCGGCGGCGCGGGCGACATCGGCAGCATCCTCGGCGGTCTGACGGGCGGACGCGGCGGGTCCGGGGGCGGCGGCGGCCTGAGCGCGGGCACGCTGATGACACTGCTGCCGCTGGTGCTCGGGCTGCTCAAAGGCGGCGGGCTCGAGAAGATCCTCGGCGGCATGCGCGCCCAGGGGCTGAGCTCGGAGGCCGACTCCTGGGTCGGGAAGGGCGACAACAATCGGGTCAGCGGGAAGCAGGTGCGCAAGGCGGTCGGCGACCACGAGGTGTCCCGCATCGCCAAGGAGGCGGGCGTCTCGGAGGACGAGGCCGCCGAGGGCATCGCACAGCTCCTGCCGGGGCTCGTGGACGGCGCGAGCCCGGACGGAGAGGTCGCGAAGCGGGAGGACGTGGACAACGCGTTCGCCCAGCTGGAGCGGTCGGCCGCGGAGCAGCGCTGAGCGTCAGATCTCGCCGCGGAAGGTGTCGCACGCGCTGACGCGGCCGCTCTGGTAGCCGGTCAGGAACCAGTGCTGGCGCTGCTCGGACGAGCCGTGCGTCCAGGTGTCGGGGGTCACCCTGCCCTGGGCCCGCTCCTGGATGCGGTCGTCGCCGACGGCCGCCGCGGCGTCCAGGCCGTCCGTCACGTCCGCCTGCGTCAGCTGCCGCAGGAAGCCGGTCTCGACCGCGTGATGGGCCCACACCCCGGCGAAGCAGTCGGCCTGCAGCTCCGTGCGCACCGACCGGCCCTGGGCGCCCGCCTCGTTCGAGCCCTGCCCGAGGATCCCGGTCAGGTCCTGCACGTGGTGGCCGTACTCGTGCGCGAGCACGTAGGCCTCGGCGAACGGCCCGCCGGTCGCGCCGAAGCGGTCGCGCAGGTCGTCGAAGAAGCCGAGGTCGATGTACACGGTCCTGTCGGGCGGGCAGTAGAAGGGCCCGACGGCCGACGTCGCGCCGCCGCAGCCGGTGGAGGTCTGGCCGCTGAAGAAGCTCGTCGGCGAGAGCGTGTAGCGCTCGCCCTGGCGGTCGAACTCGTCGGTCCAGTACGCCTGGATGCTGTTCACGTAGCCGACGATCCGGCAGTCCTCGCGCCTGTTGGCGTCGGCGCCGGTGCGGCACTCGGACGCCAGCTCGCTGCCGCCGCCGCGCGTCTGGCCGGTCGTGAGCTCGTCGAGCGAGCCGAGGCCGCCGAGACCGCCCGCGCCGCCGCCGCCGGTCAGGTCCACGCCGAACAGCAGCCCGATGACCACGACGATGAGCGCCGCGCCGCCGCCGATCGTGCGGCCGCCGCCGGGCACGCCGCCCATGCCGCGGCGGTCGGAGACCTGCGAGGGGTCGAGCTTCGCGCGGTCCCTGAACTTCACGGCTGCGGCACCCACACGAGCGCGATCCGCTCGACCGCCACATCGGCGGCCTCCGGGCGGATCGCGACCGTCTCGGTGGCCGCCGCGACCTCCCGCCACCTGGCGTCGATCTCCTCCACCTCCTCGGCGATCTTCTGCTCGATCTCCTCGAGATCATCCCGCACGCTCGCGACCTTCGCCTCCGCTGTCTTGCGGCGCTCGGCCGCGCGGGTCGACATGCCGCGCCGGGACGCGGCGCCGCCGAGGGCGCTGGCGATCGAGCGGGTGCGCCGCCTGCCACCCAGCAGGGCGCCGAGGATCGCGCCCGCGCCCGCGGTCAGCTCGCTCGCCTCCCGCGCGCGCTCGTCGACCGACAGCTCCTCGACCCGCCGTTGCGCCTGTTCGAGGGCGGCCTGCAGGCGGTCCTGCCTGGCCTCGAGCCGCTCGCGGATCTTGGCCGTCTCGGCGTCGGCGGCCGCCTGCGCCGCCTCGTCGCACCGCCCGGCGAACTGATCGGGCGTCTCCCCGGGCCGGGACGTGAGCTTCAGCTTGGCGTTGCGCTGCAGCTCGAGCGCCTGCCTGCGCTGCTGGCGGCGGGCGATGTCGCGCTCGGCGCCGCGGAAGAACGACGTGTCCTCCACCGGCACGGACGGCAGCACGTAATGGGCCGGGTCCGGCGCCGCCGCGCCGAAGTCGCGGTCCTCGAAGTCCACGACGGTCTCGCGCTCGAGGTCGAGCCCCTCGTCGAGCGGCCCGTACAGCGCCTCGTACTCCTGCTGCTCGTCGACGGCGGCCTTCGCGTCGTCGAAGCGGACGCTGACGCGCGCCGCGAGGTACGCGCGCAGCCGGCCTCCGTTCGCGGCGGCGCCAACCTGCGCGGCCCACGCCGCCGCGACGTCGAGGTAGCCGACCGGGACGCCCGCCGCGACCGGCGGCGCCACCGGCGTGCCGTCGGCCGCCGGGGCAGGAGCGTCGGGGGCGGCTGCGGGCGCGGGCGCGGCCGGCGGCTCGCCCTTCAGCAGAGTCACCTGGTCGCGCGTCAGCGGCCCGCGCAGGTACGACATCGCCCAGCGCGTGGCGAACACGGACGGCTCCGCCGCCTTGGCGCTCACCATCATGAACTGGCGCTTTCCGAGCCCGCCGATCGTCGCGCCGAGTGCCGCTAGGTCTGCGCCGCCGGCGGCGGACTTGAGGCCGTCGAGCACGCGCGCCTTGTCGTTGTCCGTCTGCAGCCGGCCGACCATCCACGTGCCCGCGTTCGACATGGCCTTGTAGTCGAGGTCCACCGGGTTCTGCGTCGAGAGCACCATCCCCACGCCGAACGCGCGCGCCTGCTTCAGGATCGTCAGGATCGGCTTCTTGGCGGGCGGCGCCGCCGTCGGCGGCACGAAGCCGAACACCTCGTCCATGTAGACGAGCGCGCGCAGCTCGGAGGTGCCCGGCTGGGCGCGCATCCACGTGACGAGCTTCGAGAGCACGAGCGTGACGGCGAACTGGCGCTCCTCCTCGGAGAGGTGCGCGAGGTACACGATCGCCGCCCGCGGCTTGCCCTCCGGGGTCCGCAGCATCGCGCCTACGTCCAGCGGCGGGCCCGCGCCCCAGGCCGCGAAGGCCGGCGAGGCGACGAGCCCGTTCAGCCGCAGCGCCAGCTCGGTGCGCTCCTTCGGCGGGAAGAAGGTGTCGACGTCGAACACGCCGAGCTTGCGCACGGGCGGCGCCTGGACCTGTCCGATCAGCGTCGCGAGGTCGAGGTCCTGGCCCGCCCGCCAGGCGTTCTCGATCAGGTTCGAGAGCAGCACGAACTCGCGGCTCGCGAGCGGGTCGGCCGCGATCCCGATCAGGCCGAGCAGGCTCGTCACGGCGCCCTCGATCTCGTCGCGCAGCGTCTCGGCCTCGGTGTCCCAGGACAGCGGTGGCGCCGCGAGCGAGCCGACGACGTTCAGCGGCACGCCCGCCTCGGAGCCGGGCGTGTAGATCGTCGCGTCGGCGGCCTCCCGGAGCGCCTTGATCCGGTCGGCCCCGATCCCCTGCGACTCGAGACCGGCCTTCCAGTCGGCGGCGGTCTTGGCCGCGAGCTCGTCCACGGTGATGCCGGCCGCGCGGGCCTCGGACTCGTCCACCCACGGCCTGAAGTCCCCCGGCGCCAGATCGGGGAACGTGAGCAGCAGGTTGCCCATGTCGCCCTTCGGGTCGAGGATCAGCGCCGGCACCCCGGCCAGCAGCGCCTCCTCCAGCAGCACGATCCCGAGACCGGTCTTGCCCGAGCCGGTCATGCCGACGATCACGCCGTGGGTCGTCAGGTCCCCGGACTCGACCGTGACCGGCTCACCGGCGGGCTCTACGCTGGAGCCGAGGAGCAGATCCGGCACGCGCCGAGTGTACGCAGCGCCCGCGTAGCATGCGCCCATGATCGAACGCGTGCGGGTCGAGCCCGGGACCGAGGCGCGGATCGCGGAGCGCGACGCCCGCGACAAGCTCGGCATCGAGGGCAAGAAGGCGGCGCGACAGCGCCTGGCCGAGGTCGTCGATCGCCTCGCCGTCCTCCAGGCGCGGCTGTACGCCGAGGGCCGGCACAACGTGCTGCTCATCCTCCAAGGGCTCGACGCGTCCGGGAAGGACGGCGTCGTGCGATCCGTGTTCACCGGCCTCAACCCGCAGGGGTGCCGGGTCGTGTCCTTCAAGGCGCCGACCAGCGCCGAGCTTGCCCACGACTATCTCTGGCGGGTCCATGCGGCGCTCCCGGCCCGCGGGGAGATCGGGATCTTCAACCGCTCGCACTACGAGGACGCCGTCACGGTGCGCGTGCTCGGCCTGGCGCCCAAGCGGGTGACCGATCGCCGGCCGGCGCACATCCGCGAGTGGGAGCGAATGCTGTCCGACGAGGGCACGACGATCGTCAAGGTCTTCCTGAACGTCTCGAAGGACGAGCAGCGGACGCGCCTCCAGGAGCGCGTGGACGACCCGGAGAAGCGGTGGAAGTTCAATCCGGGCGACCTCGAGCAGCGCAAGCGGTTCGACGACTACATCGCGGAATACGAGCGCGTGGTGAACAAGACGTCCACGGAGTGGGCGCCGTGGCACGTGGTGCCGGCCGACCGCAACTGGGTCAAGAGCCTCGCAGTCGGCGAGCTGCTGCTGGACGCGCTCGAGCGGATCGACCCGCGGCTGCCGGAGCCGCCGCCGGGGATCGAGGGCGTCACGGTCGAGTGACGGAGAAGGCCACCGTGCGCGTCGCCGCGTCCGCGCGCTCGAGCCGCACCTTCACCTCCGTGCCGGGCGGCGGGCAGTCGGTTTCGAGGCGGCCGCGCACCGCCGGCTCGCGCAGCTGGATGAGCTGCTCGTCGATCACGACAGCCTCGAAGCGCTCGCCCTCTCGCCCGGCCAGCACCAGCGCCTCCACCAGGTCCACCACACACCGCTCGACCGTGTTCGCGCGCCGCTGGCCGTCCGCCATCTCGGGCGGCAGCCGCTCGAGCCCGGCGCGCACCCAGTCGGGTGGCTGCGTGCCCGCGCACGCGGCCAGGCAGCACTCCGACACCCAGCGGTCCTGAAGGCGCCGCAGCGGCGCCGTCGCGTGCGCGTAGGAGGCGGCCACCGCGAAGTGGGTCGACTCGGCGGGCGGCGCGCCGTCGAACGCCGTGTACCCCGCCGCCCGGCCGACGCTCGTCGCCTCGTGCAGCAGCGCGGCGTGGTTGGTGCGGTTCGGGTCGAGCCCGCGGACGAACTCGGCGTACGTCGCCTTCTCCGGCCAGCCCACTCCCAGCGCGGCGGCCTGGCGGCGAAGGCGCCGCATCGCCCGCTCGTCCGGCGACGGCTGCGTGCGCAGGATGCCGAAGCCGGCGTCCAGCATCAGCCGCGCCGCCGCCATGCCGGTGAGCAGCGAGATCTGGGCGTTGAAGTTCTCGCTCTCGGCCGGCACCCGGTACCGGACGGTCCAGCCCCCGTCCTCCTCGACCACCTCCTGCTCGGGCACCGCCAGCTGCACGCCCCCGCGCGCCCGCTCGAGCTCGATCCGGCGCTCGCCGATCTCCCGCAGCAGCTCCATCAGGTCCGCCGGCACGTCCTTGTAGGTGTGCTGCGCCACGCTGCGCACCTCTGTGCGCGCGACGTGGGTGCCGCTCAGCTCGCCCTCCCCGTCCAGGTCGAGCGTCCACAGCACCGCCGGCCGCCACTGCCCCGGCAGCAGACTCCCCGCGCCCTCGGAGAGCACGGGCGGGTAGAGCGGCGCCTTGGCGTCCGGCGCGTAGACGGTGACGCCCCGGCTGTGCGTCTCGTCGTCGAGCGGCCCGCCGGGCGCGACGAACACGGCGGGATCGGCGATCGCGTAGCGAACGCGGTGGCCGTCGCCGCGGCGCTCGAGGTGCATGGCCTGGTCGAGGTCGCGGGACCCGGGCGGGTCGATCGTCGCGAACGGCACGTCCACGCGCTCGCGCTGCGGCGCTCGCCTCGCCGCGGCCTCCGCCTCGGCGTGCACGACGGGCGGGAAGTCCTCCGGCACGCCCACCTCGCGCCGGATCGCCGCGACCCCCTTCCGCAGCGCCGCCGGCGGATCGACGCGGATAGGTCGGCGGGGCATCTCAGCCGCCGAATTGCGAGCGGTCGATCACGCGCCGCTCGTGCGTTCCGACGCCGATCGTGCGGTCGCCCTCGCGCACCTCGACGTCGAACCGCAGCTTGCGCCCGTCCTCGACCTCGCGCAGACGCGCGTGCGCGACGCACGTGGAGCCCCCCGGCGCGGCGGCCACGTGCTTGACGCACACCTCGAAGCCGACGGTGGCGTGCCCCTCTGGCAGGTTCTGGAGCGCGAGGTTCGACGCGGTCCACTCCATCATCGAGATCATCCCCGGCGTCGACAGGACGCTCATCGGCAGCGTGCCGCCTACGTCCGTGAGCAGCTCGCCCTCGACGATGAACTCGTCGCTGCGCTCGATGCCCGACTCGAGCGGGCTCACGACGCCGGGCTCTCGGTGCCGTGGGCCACGGGGAGCTCGCGGAGCTCCGTGCCCGCCTCCTCGGCCCTCGCCGCGGTCGCGCAGGCGAAGGCGATCGCGCCCAGCAGGATGAGCGCCACCGGCGCGCCGGCCTTGACGGTCGTCGACGCGTCGAAGCCCGGCTCCTGCACGATGCGGTAGGTCACGAGCAGCGCGGTCCCCGCGGCGACCACCCCGGCCAGCAGGCTCGGGCTGAGGCCCGACCCGTAGCGGCGACCGGCGGCGCGCATGAACGCCGCGTATACGGCCAGGGCCGCCGTCGCGAGCAACCCGATCAGGATGAGCCGGTCGATCCCGCCGGTCGCCTGCCACGCGTTTCGCTCCGCCGCCTCCGCCCGCAGGCGGGCGTCCTCCCTCACCTCGCGCTCGACGTCGCCGGTCTCGCCGCCGGAGGGCGCGGTCAGGTTCTGCACGCGCCTGGCCTCGTCGCCCGTCGTGGTGCCGTACCAGTCGGCGGCGGTCACGAGCAGCAGCGCGAGCGCCGCGATCAGGGCGACCCAGTCGGCGAGCCGCAGCCGCGCGAACGTCACGCGCTGCCCTCCGGTCGCGGGGCCGGCCTCGCCTCGATCTCGGGCTGGGCGGCGGTCGGGAGCCGCTCGTCCCGCATCGCCAGCCACGCCCCCGCGGCGATGCCGAGCGCCGCGGCGAGTGCGAGCCACAGCCCCCACTCGCGGCCGTCGGCGCCGTCCGGGATCCAGAGGACGCGGACCAGCACCAGCACGGTCGCGACGATGCCGGCCAGGGCGACGACGGCGTCGAGCGCGATCGGGACGGCCGGCACCGACTGCGTGGCGGTGACGACGAGCAGCGCGATCGCGGAGAGGGCGATCAGGGCGAGGATCACGTCGA
>DASXAA010000237.1:0-14716 GCA_036407035.1 Thermoleophilaceae bacterium
GCCACCGAACCACGCGCGGGAATGGGATCGGTGTCAAATTGACGGGTAGGAGACCGATAACACTTGTAGGGACATGGATCGCGCGCACGTCGACATCACGCGGGACCTCGAGGACCAGCCGGTCGTGCACGCGCTCTTCGACCTCGGCGAAGAGGAGACCGGCGCCGCCGCGCACGCGGTCGCCGCGATCGCGGCGGAGCGCTACCGGATGGCGGACATGTCGAGCGACGACGTGCTCCAGCTGCGCGAGCTGACCGCCCTGGCCGACGAGCTCGGCGAGCTGGTCGGCGGCACCGGCACGCTCGTGATGCGCCCGGCGCGGCTGTCGGCCCTGCGCGACGCCGTCCAGCACTTCGTGGAGAGTCGCGACGAGGCCGACTGGATTCGCGAGGAGGACCGCGAGCCGCTCGCGATCGTCCGCGGCATGCTCTTCCCGCTCGAGCAGCTCTGCGCCGAGGCGATGCGGGCGGCGCTCTCGCCCTCGCCGCGCGGCGCCTCCTACTGAACCGCGGCCTGCGGCGTCCGGCCGGCGGCCGCGCCCGCCTTCTGCGCCTGCCGCTCGGGTGAGATCAGCACGACGTCCCATGCGAGGCCGAGCCGCTTCATCAGGAGGATGAGCAACGCCGACGGGTCGAGCTCCCACCAGCGCAGGCCGTGTGCCGCCGAGCGCGGGAAGGCGTGGTGGTTGTGGTGCCAGGACTCGCCGAGCGACGGCAGCGCGAGCCAGAACACGTTGGTGGAGTGGTCGTCGACCTCGAAGCGGCGGCGGCCGAAGAAGTGGCAGATGGAGTTCACCGACCAGGTGATGTGGTGCTGCAGGAAGATGCGCGCGAAACCGCCCCAGATCAGCCCCGTGAGCGCGCCCCACAGCTCCCCGCCGGTCAGCGCGAAGCCGAGCAGGGCCGGCAGCAGCAGGCTGCCCAGCACGATGAACGGGAAGCGGCGGTTGATCAGCCGCATGCCGCGGTCCTCGATCAGCTCCTTGGCGTACTTCGACTTGCGCGCCTGGCCGTGCGTGCGCCAGAGCCAGCCCACGTGCGCGTGCCACAGTCCGCGGAGCGCGCCCTTGACGCCCGCGTTCTGGCCGACGTGCGGCGAGTGCGGGTCGCCCTCGTCGTCGGCGTGGGCGTGGTGCTTGCGATGGTCGGCGACCCAGTCGATCACCGGCCCCTGCACCGAGAGCGAGCCGAGCACGGCGAACACGTAGCGCGTCGCGCTGTGGGTGGCGAAGGCGCGGTGGGTCAGCATGCGGTGGAAGCCGACCGTCACGCCGAACCCGCTCAGCAAATACATGACCGCGAACACCGCGACGTCCGACGGACCGACCCAGTCGCCCCACAGCAGCGGCACGGCGATCGCGACCACGATGAACGGTATGAGCACGGCGGCGATGTTGACTCTGCGCTCTAGCTTCGACATCGTCTGGACCCTAGGCACAAGCAGCGCGCCGTTCTTGGCCACATGGCACCGATCTTGGGTGTGGGTTCTTGTTGTGTCCCTACAAGCGACGACCGCGCCGTAGACTGGCGCCGATGGAACCGCGCGCGCCCCTCACCTTCGCCGGGGCGCGCCTCGACCGCGCCTCCGGCCGGCGCGCCGAGCCGGAATGGCTCGAGGCCCGCCTGGAAGATCCCGACGCCCGGGCGCTCGTCGTGTCGGACGCGGCCGTGCTGATGGGCGACGAGGGCCCGGCCCTGGTGCAGCCGCGGTCGGTGCGCGGCGAGACCGTCCTGCTCGGGCTGCTCGAGGGCCGCCCGCTGTTCGCGGTCGACGGGACGGGCGCCGAGAACGGCCGCATGAGCGGGCTGCGGGAAGTCGCCTCGAGCCTGTCCCAGACCGACGCCGGCCTCGTGGCCTACGCGATCGCGCTCCTCAACTGGCACCGCCGCCACCGGTTCTGCTCGAACTGCGGGGCCCCCACCGTGTCGTCCGACGCCGGCCACCAGCGCCGCTGTCCGTCCTGCGGGGCGCTCCACTTCCCCCGCACCGACCCGGTCGTGATCATGCGGGTGATCGCGGACGACCGCCTGCTGCTCGGTCGCCAGGCGTCGTGGCCCGAGGAGCGCTACTCGATCCTGGCCGGCTACGTCGAGCCCGGCGAGACGCTCGAGCAGGCGGTGCGGCGCGAGGTGCTCGAGGAGTCGGGCGTGAGGGTCGAGTCGGTCGAGTACGTGGCCTCGCAGCCCTGGCCGTTCCCCACGTCGCTGATGCTCGGCTTCGAGGGCCGCGCCGCCGGAGGCGACCCGCGGCCCGGCGACGGCGAGCTCGCCGACGTCCGCTGGTTCACGCGCTCCGAGGTCGAGGACGCAGCCGCCGGCCGCAGCGGGATCCGGCTGCCCCCCGGCTTCTCGATCTCGAGACGGCTGATCGACGGCTGGCTGGGCGTCGTCAGCGATCCGGCCGATCGGGATACACGTCGTCGATCGTGGTGAGGGGGGTGTAGGGGGCGCCGTTCGCCGCTTCGCGGATGGCGTCGGCGCCGCCGGCGAGCCTGTCGAGCACGCTCGCGACGCCCGCGATCTCGAGGCCCTCGTCGCGCACGCGCTCGATCGCCGCGATCGTCGAGCCGCCCGTGGTCACCACGTCCTCGACGATCAGGCAGCGCTCGCCCGGCTCGAGCTGGGGTCCCTCGATCCAGCGCTGCAGCCCGTGCTGCTTGCGCTCCTTGCGGACGAAGAACGCCTTGACCGGGGCGCCGGCGGCGAGCGCGGCGCACGCGACCGGGTCCGCGCCCATCGTCATGCCGCCCACGGCGGTCGCGCCCACCCGCTCGGCCTCGGCCGCGACCAGCTCGCCGAGCGCGCGGAAGCCCTCCGGGCGCAGGATGGCCCGCTTGGCGTCGACGTAGTACTGCGCTCGGCGCCCGCTCGTCAGCGTGATCTCGCCGATGACGAGGGCGTGGTCGCGGAGGGCTCCCGCGAGCCGTTCGCGGGCGTCACCCATGTGCGGAGAAGTTTCGTTCCGGGGTCAGGGTCTGCACGAGGCGTGCCGATAGTAGAGGCCGAATGGGATCGCTCATCCGCCTCATGGCCATCGCGGCGTCGGTGATCATCGCGGCCGGCTTCATCTGCTTCGCGGCCGACGAGCTCGGCCGCGGCTCGGAGCACCAGCAGCACGAGCTCGCCAAGGAGCTCGGCGACTCCGACGCCTCGGTCGCGGCGATCGTGCCCTCCTCCGGCGAGGAGGCGGTCCGCGAGCGCGAGCACGGGCAGGTGCGCGAGGCGATCGACGACGCCAACGACGTGCTGCTCGGGCCCTTCGGCGGGCTGGTCGACTTCACGAACCCCTGGGCCGAGCGCGGGGCGGCGACGCTGCTCGCGCTGCTGCTCTACGGGGTCGGCCTCGGGATGCTCGCGAACTTCCTGCCGAGGCAGCGGCACCACGCCGCTGACTGGCGCGCGGCCGAGTCCTAGTGGCGTCCGGCCGCATAGTTCGCTAGCCTCGCGGGGCGCAACAACGGTTATGTAGCCGTGTTGCAGGGAATTCGAGTCAAGCGCCGAGTCCTCGCGTGCCGTCGCGAGGAGCGGGGAACCCACATGGACGACTGGTCGTCCGGGGGCGAGTCGCGGTCATGAGTGCCGCGTAGCGCATCTTCCAGCGCGAGCCCGTCAGCTAACCCCGCAGGCCCAGAAGGAAGGGGACAGACGGATGAGCACCGCCCAGAGGGATCTGGCACGACCTGAGGCGTGGCAGCGCTCGCTGGAGCGCTCGCGCCAGCGTCGCGCGCTGGCGCCGCGAGTCCGGCGCGAGATGAACCGCCGGAAGCACATGTCGGCGGCCGTGGCCACGGCGATGCTCGCCGGCACCGGCGCGCCGATCGCGTTCGCACAGACCTCTTCCGCCCTCCGCGGGCAGGTGGCGATCTCGTCGCCCGCGAACCGCTCGATCCTGATCAAGGAGGGGGGCCTGCCGCTCAAGCTCGGCAGCACCGGCGAGCTCGTGGCGCACGTCCAGCAGGCGCTGCGGGTGCCCACGGACGGGATCTTCGGGCCGCAGACCGACCAGGCCGTTCGCCGCTTCCAGCTCGCGGCGGGGCTCCAGGTCGACGGCGTGGTCGGCCCGGCCACTTGGGGCGCGCTGTTCACGCCCGCCCGCGCGTCCGGCGCCGCGACCGGCGACGACGTGCCCTCCCAGGTCAGGCAGGCGATCGAGCAGCAGGTGCCGCTGGCCGCGCCGCCGGCGGCGGCTTCGACCGCCTCGCAGGCCGCCGCGGAGCCGGCGGTTGGCCAGACGCAGAACGTCAGCGCCCCGGCAGAGACCGGGCAGACGGGGTCGGGTCAGACGCAGAGCGGCAGCGGGCAGGCCGGCGGCGACCGGCAGACCGTCAGCGCGCCCGTGCAGCGCGATCCGGGCAACACCCCCGCCCCGAAGCCCCGCACCTCGCTCCCGGTCCAGACGACCACCGGCAGCTGCGGCTCGGCCCGCATCACGGCGCCGGTCAACGGCGTCCAGACGTCCCCGTACGGCGACGGCCGCGGCCACGAGGGCGTGGACCTCGCGGTCCCGATGGGCACGCCGATCCACGCGGCCGCGTGCGGGACCGTGACCACCGCCGGCCAGCAGAGCGGCTACGGGAACATCGTGTGCATCCGGCACACGAGCGCGCTCACCACGTGCTACGCGCACCTGTCCGGCTTCGCGGTCGGCACCGGCCAGTCGGTGCGGCAGGGCCAGGTGATCGGGTACGTGGGCTGCACCGGACACTGCACCGGCCCGCACGTGCACTTCGAGACGCGCGTGAACGGCCAGGCTCAGGACCCCGCCCCGTACCTGCGCGGCCAGAGCATCCCTGGCGCCCGCTCGCAGAGCGCCAGCGCGGCGAGCGGCACGGGCGCGACGACGCGGACGACCGCGGCGGTCCGCGGGAAGGTCACGCGCGCCGCGACCCTCAAGGCGACGACGCCGAGCGCGAGCCAGGCGGAGGCGTTCAAGGGCGCGTCGACGCAAACGGCGGCAGCGGCCGCACCGGCCACCACGGCCACGACGAGCACCGGCGCGTACGCGGCACCGCCGGCCGGCGAGGCGGTGACGCAGACGAGCGCGCCGGCACCGGCGCCCGCGGCGCCCGCGCCCGCTCCGGCCCCGGCCCCGGCGCCGACCACGACCGCCCCGGCGGCACCGGCACCGGCTCCCGCGCCTGCCCCGGCGGCCCCTGCGCCGACCACGACCGCTCCGGCGGCGCCCGCTCCGGCGCCTGCGCCGACCACAACCGCTCCGGCGGCCCCGGCGCCGGCACCAGCGCCCACGCCGACGACGACCGCCCCGGCCGCTCCGGCCCCGGCCGCTCCGGCCCCGACCACGGCCGCGCCGGCGGCTCCGGCACCCGCGCCTGCCCCGGCTCCGGCCCCGGCCCCCGCGCCGGCCACGACCGCCCCGGCCGCTCCGGCTCCGACGGCCCCCGCGCCGGCACCGGCCGCTCCGGCACCGGCTCCCGCCCCGACGGCGACCGCTCCGGCAGCTCCGACGGCTCCGGCGCCCGCTCCGGTCGCGTCCGCTCCGGTCGCGTCCGCCACGGCTCCGTCCGCCGCGCCGGCCCCCGCGAGCACGGACTCCACCCCGGGCACGCCGCCCGCGAGCTCCGGCACCGGCACGGCCCCCGCTGCCAACACCGGCGCGTCCGACACCGCGGCGGCCGGCTCGGCCACCGGGACGACCGCCTCCGGCGGCGCGGCCGCCGGCACGGCTCAGGCCGGCGCCTGACGATCTCCGCGCAGGGCGGCGTCCGCAGGGGCGCCGCCCGCCGCTACTCGTACACGAAGATCCTCATGCCGAGCGGGATCCACCTGTAGATCTCGTCGGCATTCGGGATCGGCACCCGGATGCACCCGTGGCTCGCCGGGTAGTTGGGCACGTCCGCGTATCCGTGGATCGCGTACCCGCCGATGAAGTAGTTGGAGTCCACCATGCCGTGGGAGTTCGTCCCCGGCTGCTTGCGGTAGAAGCTGAACGTGCCGAAGACCGTCGGGGTCGAGGGCTTGCCGGAGGACGCGTGGTAGGTCCGGTACGGGCGCGCCCCGTTGGCGAGCACGAGCACCTGCCGCGACCAGTCGAACTCCACGTGCCTGCCGGCGGTCGGGTAGCGCAGCTGGAACGCGCCCTTGTGGCGCATCACCAGCCCGTACACCTGCGGGATCGCGTACCCGTCGCGCCCGAGCCCGTTCGTCTTGCGGAAGGCCGTTACGGCGCGCGCGGTGGCGTCGTCGTAGTAGCCGGTCACAGGCGTCGCGAAGCCGAGCGACAGCAGCCCGCGCTGGAGCAGCAGGACCTTGACACCGCGGGTACCGGCCCCCGCCGACCAGTCCACGACCGTGACCCGCTGGTCGCGCGCGCGGAACTTCACCTGCTGCGCCGTTGCGGAATGCCTCACCACGATCCGCCGCAACCCGGTGTTCCCCACGATGAACCGCTTCAGGATGAGTCCGCGCCTCCGGACCCTCGCCCGCATCCGCTTGCTGACCTTGCCCTTGCTGATGACCTCGATCGTCACCTTCTGACCCGCCACATAGGGCCTCACGCGGCCCTGCAGGAACACCTTCTGGCCCGAGGCCACGTAGCGCATCTTGTGCGTGGCAAGCCCGGTGACGACCTTGAAGGAGGCCGAGCCGGCCTTCGGCGCCGGGGCCGGCGGCGCAGGAGCAGGAGGGGTCGGGTCGGACGGCGGCGGCGTCTGCGCCGAGGCGGCGGGAACGCCCAGCGCGAGCGCGCCGAGGAGGGCCAGGAACGGAGCGCGGTGGGTCATCGAGGCACCACTATGCCATGAGAAGCCGCCAGCTCGCCGCAAGTCCGCGTGCAAATCCTCAACGCAACACGGCGGCCGGACGGGCGAAGCGCGGCACCACCATGCACGCCAGGATCACCAGCGGACCCAGCACCACCGACACCGCCCACCCGTCCGTCTGGGCGGCGAAGGCGATCGAGTTGTTGATCGAGTGCATGGCGATGACGGGGAAGATCGAGCCGGTCCGCTCGTAGACGAGGCAGAAGGTGAAGCCGAGCAGTGCGAGCGGCAGCAGGATCTCCTCGGTGCCGTTGCCGCTGAAGTGGATCACGCCGAACAGCCCGCCGTCGATGATGGCCGCGACCAGCACGGGGAAGCGCGTGCGCAGCGCCTTGTAGAAGAAGCCGCGGAAGAAGAACTCCTCCGCGAACGGCGCGACGCAGACCACCATGAAGCCCGCCGCGACCAGCCCGAACGTGCCGCTGTCGGCGCCGAGGTCCTGGGCCACCGTCTGGTCGGCGTCGGGCTGGAGGATCGCGCTGTAGACAGCGGCGAACACGTAGAACGCGACGAGCCCCAGCGCCGCCCAGCCGACGGCCGGCCAGAGGGCCGTACGCCGCAGCCCGAACTGCCACGGCCGCGGCGGCGCGGTCATCGACGCGAACAGCAGCGCGGTGCCGATGAAGATCGCGCTCTGGATCAGGGTGGCGACGATCGTGAAGGCGGGGTCCTCGGCGTCCACGTCCACGCCGGCCGCCAGCGAGACGATCGTCACGACGATCAGCGTCCCGATGATGCCGACCACGAACGCCACCCCCGCGTACCAGGCGGGCCAGCGCGGGGCCGCCGACTCGGGCAGCTCCGGCGGGTTCGGCGGCGGCGGCGTGATCGTGGCGTCCATCGGGACCAATCAGAGTAGGGAGGGCAGCTCCGTCAGGGCGCGGATCGTCTCGACCCCGGCGGGCGGTTCCCCGTCGCGCTGCACCAGCACCGCCCGGATGCCGGCAGCGCCGGCGCCGCGCACGTCGTTGTCGAGCGAGTCGCCGACGTGCACCGAGTCCTCGGCGCTCGAACCCGCAACCTCCAGCGCCCGCTCGAACATCGCCGGGTCCGGCTTGGCGGCGCCCACGTCGGCGGAGGTCACCACGCGGTCCACGAGCTCGAGCAGCCCCGTGTGCCCGAGCCAATCCGGCAGGGAGCAGTCCCAGTTGCTGACGATCACCAGCACGTGACCGGCTTCGCGGAGCCCCCGCAACGCCGGCGCCGCATCGGGATAGGCCTCGAACTCGAGCGCGCCCAGCATCGCGCGCCGCGCCGTCGCGTGGTCGAGACCCGGCAGCTCGAGGGCGTCCATCATCGCGGTGGCGCAGCGGTCGCGCAGGTCCGAGAGCGACTCGGGATCCGAGCCCTCGAGGTGGTGGGCGAGGTAGTAGGCGATCTCGGCGCCGAACCCGGCCGCCGCCCGATCCTCCGTGACCTCGAAGCCCTCCTCGGCGAGCCGTCGCAGCAGCCGCGGCGCGGGCGGCTGCAGCTCCACGAGCGTGCCCAGCGCGTCGAGGAGGACCGCCACGTCAGGAGATCCAGTGCCACGTGGCGAACTGCGCCGTGAACAGGCCGAGCCCGACCGCCGAGACGGCCGCCACCCGGTCCGTGATCCGCCGCTCCTCGCAGACCAACCCGAGCCACATGAAGATCGGGAACAGCACCGACAGGAACCGCGGCAGCGACATCAGCGGCTGCGGCGTGACGGGGAACGAGAGCGGCAGCGCCAGCGCCACCGCCACCCAGGCGCCGTAGGCGGCGCCGAGCCGCCGGAACGCCCCCACGCAGGCCACGATCGCGAAACAGAGGAAGCCGAACAGCATCACGTTCAGGGCGCCGATCCGGAAGGGGTCGCCCGCGGCCTCCGTGAAGTACACCGGCACGCGCGAGCCCGACAGCAGCTGCCGGGCACCGTCGACCGCCGCCGCCAGACCGTCCCACGCCCCGCCGAGCGGCCCGGCGAAGTGGCGGTACCAGGCGTCCTGCACGTCGAGGAAGCGGAGCGCGTCGCCCTCGGCGAGCCCCAGGTAGAGCGCGTACGCCGCCAGGCCGGCTGGCGCCAGCAGCAGCCATGCCGCGTCCACGGGGCGCCGGCGACCGCCCAGCCACAGGAGCGCCAGCGGCACGAGCAGCAGGATGCCGGCGCTGCGGGTCGCAGCGGCGCAGGCGGCGCAGGCGCCGGCCCAGGCCCAGTGCTCGGTCCGCGCCGCGTAGAACGCCCCCACGGAGACCAGCAGGAACAGGCTCTCCGAGTACGGCGCTCCGAAGTACACCGCAGCCGGGAAGAAGGCGAGCAACAGCACCGCGGCGCGCGCAGCGCGCTCCCCGATCTCGAGCGCCGCCAGCCGCTGCAGGAGCACGAGGGCGCCGAGGAACGCGGCCAGGGAGACCGCGTAGGCCGCGATCAGCAGCGCGCCGCGCGAGCCGCCGCCCAGCTCCCCGACCGTGCGCACGAGCATCGGGTAGAGCGGGAAGAACGCGGCGCGGGGCTCGCTGTCGGCGTAGCCCTCGTCCGCGATCCGCAGGAACCAGACCGCGTCCCAGCGGGCGAGCGGGGACAGCGTGACGTCCCCGAAGCCACCGAAGGGGTGGGTCAGCGCGGGGACGTCGAACTTCGCGGCGTTGCGGGCGGCGAGCCCGCCGGCGGCCGGCCCGAACGACAGAGCCGCGAAGATCGCCACGACCGCCACGAGCGCGCGCGAGGAGAGGAAGATCCGCGCGGCGTCCGAGCGCGCCAGCGCGATCGACACCCCCGCGGGCGTCCGCGGGTTAGCCTCATACGCCATGTGGGGGTTGTACCTGCTCGGGTCGTGGGTGAGCGAGCACGAGAACGGGCTTCAGGCCGTCGCGATCATCGTGGGGACGATCATCGTCGCGGAGATCGTCGACCGCGTGCTGGTGCGGCGCGGGGAGCGGCTCGGCCAGGCGGTGGTCGGCGGCGAGCTGTCGCCGGTCGCCAACACCAGGTTCCGCCTCGTCCGGCGGCTGATCTTCGTCACGATCCTCGTGGTCGGCGTCGCGCTCGCGCTGACGAAGCTGCCCGGCGTCCGGTCGGTGGCGACCGGCATCCTGGCCTCGTCGGCGGTCCTCGGCCTCGTGGTCGGCTTCGCGGCGCGGCAGACGCTCGCGAACTTCATCGCGGGCATTCTGCTCGCGATCACGCAGCCGATCCGGATCGGCGACCTCGTCACGTTCGAGGAGGAGACCGGCGAGGTGGAGGACGTGAAGCTGAGCTACACGTACATCCGCCTCGACGACGGCCGCCGGCTGATCGTCCCGAACGAGCGGCTCGCCCAGAGCTCGATCGAGAACCACACGGTGGTCGACCCGCGGGTGCAGGTGGAGGTGTCCGTGTGGGTCTCGCCGGACACGGACCTGGACCGCGCGCTCGAGCTGATCGTCTCCGAGCAGGAAGGGGTTAGGGCCTCCGTTGCCGAAGTCGACAAGGAAGGTGTACGGCTGAGCGCGACGACGTGGGCGGAGAACCCCCGCGAGCGCGGCAAGATCGCGGCCGAGCTGCGTCGGCGCTGGCTGCGGAGGCTGCGCGAGCACGGTCTATCCTCCGTCGAGGCTTCGTGACAATCGCGCACTAGCGCTCCGCCGTCGCCGCCCCCCGTCTCATGACCCATCGCCAGCGAAAGGCCAGAAGAAGGAAGACCCGTGGCGCCCGCAGCAAGGTGCTGCTGGCGATCGGCGTGCTCGGGATCGTGCTGGTAATCGGAATCCTGTCGCTGGCGGGCTACGTGCTGGCGATCGCGTCGACGGCGCCGGACCTGAGCGAGCTGAAGCCCGACGACAAGGGGCAGATCTCCGTCGTGTACGCGGCCGACGGCTCGCGGCTCGGCTTCGTGCAGTCGGACATCCTGCGGCGCGTGATCCCGTGGCGCGACATCCCGGTCGACATGCGCCGCGCGACCGTGGCGATCGAGGACGAGCGCTTCTACCACCACAAGGGCGTGGACCTGAACGCGATCGTCCGCGCCGGGGTCAAGAACCTCGAGTCCGGCAAGACCGTGCAGGGCGGCTCGACGATCACGCAGCAGCTCGTGCGCGCGCTCTACATCAAGGACCCGAAGCGAGACTTCGCCCGCAAGATCCGCGAGGCCAAGCTGGCGTCGGAGCTGGAGGACGAGCACTCGAAGACCTGGATCCTCCACAAGTACCTGAACACCGTCCCGTACGGCACGGTCGACGGGCGCACGTCGCTCGGCGTGGAGGCCGCGGCGGTCACCTTCTTCAACAAGCACGCGAAGAAGCTCAACCTGCAGGAGTCGGCGCTGCTGGCCGGGCTGACGCAGGCGCCGTCGCAGTACAACCCGTTCCGCAACCAGACGGCGGCCATCGAGCGGCGCAACGAGGTGCTCCAGCGGATGGTCGACAACCACTTCATCACGCAGGCCGAGTACGAGAAGGCCGCCTCCAGCGACCTCAAGCTCAAGCACGGCCGGCGCTACGTGCAGCGGCGCGAGCCGTACTTCTTCGACTACGTGCAGGAGCAGCTGATCGAGCGCTACAGCATCGGCGTCGTGCGCCAGGGCGGGCTGCGGATCCACACGACGATCGACCCGAAGATGCAGGACGCCGCCCGCAACGCGATCAACTCGTACTACGCCGATCCGAGCGGCCCCAGCTCCGCGATCGTCGCGGTCGACCCGAGCAACGGGAAGATCAGGGCGATGGCGTCGAGCGGCACCTACGACCAGCGCAACTTCAACCTCGCCGCGCAGGGCCACCGCCAGCCGGGCTCGGCGTTCAAGACCTTCGTGCTCACCGCGGCGATCCGGAAGGGCATCAACCCGGACTCGACCTACTACACCTCGAAGCCTCTCAACATCAACGACCCCCAGTACGGGCACTGGGAGGTCCACACCTTCGGCGACAGCTACATCGGGACCGTGAGCCTCACGCGGGCGACGCTGTCGTCCGACAACACCGTCTACGCGCAGCTGATCCTCGACATCGGCCCGAAGGCCGTATGCGATACGGCCAAGCTGCTGGGGATCACGACCAAGCTCGACTGCTATCCGGCCGAGGGCCTCGGCGGGCTCACGCGCGGCGTCACGACGCTCGAGATGGCGGGCGCCTACGCCACACTCGCCAGCGGCGGCATCCGCCACCGGCCGACCGGGATCGAGAAGGTGGTCTTCCCGGACGGCAAGAGCGAGAACCTCGCGAGCTCGAAGGGCAAGCGCGTGCTGACCGACGGCCAGGCCGCCGAGGTGACGAAGGTGCTCGAGCAGAACGTGCAATCGGGCACCGGCACCGCGGCGAACTACGGCTGCCCCGCCGCGGGCAAGACCGGCACGACCGACGAGGCCAAGGACGCCTGGTTCGTGGGCTTCACGCCCAAGCTCTCGGCCGCGGTGTGGGTCGGCTATCCCGACGCGGGCATCGCGATGCCGGGCGCCCAGGGCGGCACGTACGCGGCGCCCGTCTGGCACGCCTTCATGGACGTCGCCCACGGCAGCGACTGCAGCTCCTTCGCGCCGCCGACGGAGGCGTTCGTGTCGCACCCGTTCTTCGGCAAGTACTCCTCGACCGGCAGGAGCAGCACGTACTACAACGGCACGCCGTCGACGGGCAACACCTACGACGAGTCGCCCGACAACTCGGGCGGCACCACCGGCGGACAGCAGTACGACCCGCGGCTGTACGAGTCGCCGCCGCAGCAGGAGCCGCAGGTCCAGCAGCCGCCCGCGGCCCCGCCCACAGCCCCGCCGGGCGGCGGGCAGGACCAGGGCGGCGCGCAGCCGCCCGACGGTCAGTAGCGCTCGGCCCTGCTCGTCTCGCGCTTGGCGAGCCAGACCACGGCCCCGACGTACACGAGCTCGATCCCGGTCTGGAAGATTCGGAACGCCACGGCGATGGCGGTGGCGACGGCGGCCGGCACGACCGCCTTCAGCGAGAGCGCCAGCGCAGCGTCGCGAACGCCGAGGCCGCCGGGGGCGATGAAGGTCAGCACGGCGACGCAGAAGGCCACGGGGTACGAGGCCGCGACGTACGGGAAGTCCGAGGCGTCGAGCGTGGTCAGCGCACTGGCGAATGCGTACACCCCGACCCCGACCGCGAGCCAGCAGCCGATGTACATGGCCGAGAACTCGAGCACGCGCCTCAACGGCAGCGCCCTCTCGAGCGGGTCGCGGCCCAGCTTCTGCAGGCCGTAGTTGGTGAACGGGAAGAACACGCGCGGATGGAGCACCGCCAGCATCAGCGGAATCAGCGCCATCACGGCGTAGCGGGCCGGCTGGTCCTGCAGGTCCGGCAGCTGGATGACGAAGTAGGCGCCGACCATCACCGCCGTGGCGAACCCGAGGCCGAGCTCGTAGACGATGCTCGCCAGGCACACGCGCTTCGGCACGCCCTCGCGCTCGGCCATGACGAGCCGGCCCACGACCATGAGCGCGTTGGTCGGCACGTAGCGGGCGATCAGGGACTTGCCCCAGATCGCCCGCGCCGGCACGGCGCGGAGGTGGTCCTCCCCGAGGGCGTGCACGATCAGGCGCCAGACCTCGCCCTGCGCGGCGTAGAAGAGCAGCACGGCCGGGGCCGACACGGCGAGCCAGCCCGGCTTGAAATGCCACTCGAAGTCCGGCAGGTCGTTCCACTGCTTGACGACGAAGTAGACGAGCGAGGCGAAGATGAGCGCCGGGACCCCGTACTGGAGACCCAGGCGGAGCGCGGGATGCTTCGGTTTGACGTTGCCGATGCCCGCCGCCACCGTGCCGGCGCGCTCGAGCAGGGTTGGGGCGTCCTCGCGGCCTTGCTCCGTCGCAGCCACCCGCGGGACTGTACCCGGCACCTCTGCCTGTACGCCCCCGCCGGGTTACCGTGTCCGCGGTGCGCGAGCTCGACCTGATCCGCGCGATCGAGAGGGCCATCTCGAATCGCAGCGGCCGCCTGGTCCGCTGGACGGGCGACGACGCCGCCGTCGTGCGGGCGCGGCCGGTGGCCGTGACGTCGATCGACACGGTGGCGGTGGGCGTGCACTTCGAGCTCGAGACCCACTCCCCGGCGGACGTGGGCTGGAAGGCGCTCGCCACCGCGCTGTCGGACGTCGCGGCGATGGGCGCGGAGGCGGGCGAGGCCTACGTCTCGCTCGCGTTGCCGTCCGGGTTCGGCGGCGCGCTGGAGCTGGTCGGCGGGATGGAGGAGCTGGCGGCAGAGACCGGCGTGACGATCGCGGGCGGCGACGTCGTACGCGCGCCCGCCCTCGTCGTGACCGTGGCCGTGACCGGCTGGGCCGAGTCGGAGGACGAGCTCGTGGGCCGGGACGGCGCGCGCCCGGGCGACCTCGTGGGGGTGACCGGCGACCTCGGGGCGTCGGCGGCGGGACTGCTCGTGGTCCGGGGCGAGGCGCCGGAGGATCCCGAGCTCTCGACGCGCCACCTGCGCCCACAGCCGCGCCTGCGCGAGGGCCGCGCGCTGGCCGCCGCCGGCGCGTCCGCGATGATCGACCTGAGCGACGGGCTCGCGACCGACGCGGGGCACGTGGCGGAGCGGAGCGGTGTGCGGGTCCTGCTGCGGCTGGACGACGTGCCGCTCGCGAGCGGAGTGGAGGAGGTGGCGCGGGCCACGGGGCGCGACGCGCGCTCGCTGGCCGCCACCGGCGGGGACGACTACGAGCTGCTGGTCACGATGCCGCCGGAGCGGGCCGAGGCCGCGACTGGGCTCACGTGGATCGGTGAGGTGACGGAGGGCGAGCCCGGGCTGGAGGTGGTGGACGCTGAGGGCCGGGCGGTCGAGGGGCTCCGGGGGTGGGAGCACTAGAGGGTTCGGGCCGGCCCTCGCCTGGTCCGCTCGGGCGCTTACGGGGGACGCTTCGCGGCCGGCGCCGTGGCGGGTCGGGCGCTTACGGCGGGCAACCATGGGTGGGACGGGGGGTGGGCCGTTTTCCGTTGCACTATGCGTCGGAAACCAGCCCACCCCCGGGATTCCTGCTGGCATCCCGTCCACTGT
>DASXAA010000238.1:0-4051 GCA_036407035.1 Thermoleophilaceae bacterium
CCGAGCAGCGCGACCACCCCCGCGAGCCCCGTCAACAGCCCGGCGAGCCGGACGCCGGTGGCGCGCTCCTGGTGGTCGAAGCGGAGGGCGATCAGCGCCACGATCAGCGGCAGCGCGGCGATGAGGATGGCGGTCAGCGACGACGAGACGTGCTGCTCGCCGAAGCTGATCAGCGGAAACGGGACGACGACCTCGGCGGTCGCGAAGGCGGCGAGCCAGGCTAGCCGGGCGCGGATCCCGGCGAGCGCCCCGAGCCGCCAGGCAATGGGAAGCAGCACCACCGCCGCGAGCACGACCCGCCCCCACGCGACGAACGCCGGCGACAACTCCTCGACCGCGAGCTTGATGAACAGGTACGGAATGCCCCAGAGCACGGAGACGGCGGCGAACAGGGCCCAGGCGCGAGTGGTCACGGTGAGTACAGGGTGTCAGACAATCGGAGGCGGGCCGCGGAGCGGCCGTCCGCCGGGCGGGCACAGCCCCCGGTCGCCCGCCGGCCGGCCCCGCGTCGCCGGGCGGCCGGCCCCGCTTCGCCGCCCACCACCCCCGCTTCGCCGCCCACCGCCCCCGCTTCGCCGCTCACGCCCCCGCTTCGCCGGGCGGCCCGCCCCGCTTCGCCGCCCACCACCCCCGCTTCGCCGGGCGGCCGGCCCGCTGTCACGAACTTGTCACACAAGTGCGCTGACCCGTCACACGATCTGCCGGATCATCGGCCGCATGTCGGGGGTGGGCCGGATTGCGACGAAATGGCGGACGGAAACCGGCCCACCCCCTCTGGACGTGATGATCGCCCGCCTGGCGACGGCACAGCACGGGGTTATCGCCTTGTGGCAGCTCGCGGCGCTCGGCCTGAGCACCAGTGCGGTACGGAGCAGGGTGGCCACGGGCAAGCTCCATCCCGTCCACCGGGGCGTCTACGCGGTTGGCCACTCGGTGCTGTCCTCCGAGGGCATCTACATGGCCGCGGTGTTGGCGTGCGGTACGGGGGCGGTGCTGTCCCACCGCTCGTCGGCGGATCTCTGGAACCTGCGCCCGAGTTCCAGACGGATGACCGACGTCACCACCCCGCACCGCGGCCGGTGGTCGCGCCCGCGGATCGAGGTCCATCGCGTGAGGGCGCTCGACCCTCGGGACGTCGCGTGCGTCGAAGGCATTCCTTGCACGAATGTCGCCCGCACGCTGCTCGACCTGGCCGAAACAGTCGACCGCCGGGGCGTGGAACGCGCCATGGAGCAGGCCGAGATCCTGCGGCTGTTCGACGGACACGAGGCAGCCGACGTCCTGAGCCGAGCGCACGGGCGCCGCGGGGCTCCCGTGCTGCACGGGGTGGTCGCCGACTTCGATCCCGCGATGACCTTGACCAGGAGCGAGCTCGAGAGGTTGTTCTTCACCCTCTGCAAGGAGGCGCGCGTCTCACGTCCCGAGGTGAACGCGCGACTGGTGCTGGATGAGAACCACGCTTTCACGGTCGACTTCCTCTGGCGCGATCGCCGCCTCGTCGTGGAGGTCGACAGCCGCCGCTACCACCTCACGCGCCAGGCGTTCGAGAGCGATCGCCGACGCGACCAGCTACTCCTGGTCCACGGCTGGCGGCCGGCGAGGTGTACCTGGCGTCAGGTCGTCTGGAGACCGGGCGAGATCCGCGCGATGCTGGCCGCGCTTCACGGAGTTGACTGCGCCGACCCCACCGATCGCGCGTGATCACCGCCCTCGAGGGGCGATCCGCCAGGCGCGCCACAGCGTGACAACGGCTACCAGCACGGCGCCTGCCGTGAGGAGGGCTGCCGTCCCGAGGTCGCCGACGGACCTGTTGCCGTACTCATCCGGAAGGTTAGGAAGCAGCCAGATCCTCGCCACAACGACCGCCCCCAGCACTGCGAGGAAACCTGCGAGCAGGCGTTCGCGGTGGCGTTGTCCCAGCCTGCCGAGCGCCGACAGTCCGAGCCAGGTCGCGAGCATCGCGCCGGCGCATGCCGGCGCCGTCACCGGCCAGTCCGCAACCACCGCGGGCGCCCACCGCAGGAACTCCCCGACAGCGCCCCCGTCCGGCGGGCCATGCTGGAAGAGCCGGCCTGGCGTCAAGAGGATCACGATCGCGACCGGAGCGGCGAACCAGGCGGCTGCAAGACGTCGCGGTCGGCTCTCCGCCGCCCCGAACGGTCCAGCCACGATGGCCATGTACGCGCCGACGCCGAGTGCTACCTGCAGCGCCCACGACGGACCATCGCCGAACGCGACGATGAGGCCGGGCCCATACGAGAGATAGGCGGTGTCCGCCCAGTCGAAGCCGCCCACCACCGCCAGCAGCATGAGGACGGCGGCGGCGACGAGCAGCCCGGCGGGGGCGGTGGCCGAACGTACTCGCATCGCCAGCCCCCGTCCCACAAGGGCCAGGGCCTCACGCTTCGACGGCCGGCCACGCTCGGCGTCACCATCGGCGAGCGTCGCGGCGAGCTCGGCCCCGCGGGCCGCCCGGTACGCGGTCGGGTACGCACGCAGCGCGATCCGGTAGAGGCGCGGGGTCCTCACCGTGTGCGGCCCTCCAGCGTCACGCGGCTTCCCCGCGCAACCGCGCGAACCGCACGCCTCATGCGCGCCGCCTCCTCGCGGACGGCTTCCGCCCCCTCGTCGCTGATCCGGTAGTAGCGGCGCAGGCGGCCATCTACCTCCTCCTCGCCGTCGGCGACGACGAGGCCCTGGCCCACCAAGCGGTCCAGCGCTCCGTAGAGGGTGCCGGTCGTGAGCTTCACCGAACCACCGGAGAGCGTCGCGACGCGCTTGATTATTCCGTAGCCGTGGAGGCGCTCGCCGAGCAGGGCGGCGAGGACGTAGAAGGTCGCCTGGGACATCGCCGAGCGCACTATAGGTTGTGAGGCGACATGTCGTCAAGCGACCTATCGCTCGACCCACGCCGATGATCGGGAGCGCTCGGTGGATCCCCGGCCGGCTAGACCCTCGTGTACGTCATGTCGAAGTCACGCGCCCAGTCGGAGCCGTCGCTCGAGCGGTCCCAGTGGGCGCTGATCGTCAGACCGTCGTCGCTGAACGTGCCGACGAAGCGCTGACGGAAGCCCGGCGCCTCGCGCCAGACGTTCCAGACGCCATCCTCGAGCGTCATCTCGTAGATCCGGACGACGCCGCGCGCGTCCGAGTAGAGCATCGAGAACCGGCCGTCGCCGTCGTCCGCGCCGATCACGGACGTGGTCGGGAACGGCGAGTGCTTCGCCCAGAACTCGTCGAGCGGCTCGGCGTCCGCGCGCTGGAGCACAAAGGTGCCGTCCTCCATCCACTCGAACCGCGTCCGCCCGCGCGCGCTCTCGCGGCCCTGCACGCTCGCCGCGAACTCCCACTCTCCGACCAGCGCCTCGAGTGGCTTGATCGCTTCCGGCCGCATGGGCATCCTCCTCGTGGTCGATGTCGATAGCGAAAACGTACGGCTACCCTTGGGCACCCTCCGGAGAGGTGACCGAGAGGCTTAAGGTGCACGACTGGAAATCGTGTGGGCGGGTCAAACTGCCTCGTGGGTTCGAATCCCACCCTCTCCGCTCCGGGATCGCATCGCCTGGCTGTGTCATCGGCCGGCTCGCGTGCCGAGGTTCGAATCCCACCCTCTGGTCCTCAGACTGGGTGGACAACGAGAGAGCTGCTTGTCCGACACGAGCGGCAGCGAGCCGGCACCGGAATCCGCGCTGACAGACACCTGGGGTTCGTCCATCCCAGCAGCGAGGGCCCGGGCGGGAAGACACTTCCTATCAGGCGAGGGCGGCACTCTCGCCGGCGGGCGACAAGAGTGCTCCTCCCATGGGGAAGCGACACTCATGTCAATCCGGGCCGCGGTCGGGCGCGGTATCGCGATCACGCGCGGAAGAAGAGCGGGCCCAGTGCATAGCCTCCACCGAAACCGAGCCGCGGCCTCGCTTCGCCGGCTAGCGCAGATCCTTGGACGCGGACCCTTCCGGGAGGTCCTCATGGCCCGAGACGGGGCCGAATCTGTCGGTACGATCGAGCACGATGGCAGCGAATCCGCTCGACGCGGCCTTACAGGACATCA
>DASXAA010000239.1:0-4246 GCA_036407035.1 Thermoleophilaceae bacterium
CCTCGCGGCGCACGACGTGCGGCGCGCGGGCGCCACGGACGAGCACGGTCCCGATGACGGCGTCGGCCTCGGGCAGCAGCTCCTCGATCGCGAGCGACGAGGCGAAGCGGGTCGTCACGAGCCGCCCGAACTCGACCTCGAGCTCGCGCAGACGGCGCAGCGAACGGTCGAGCACGACGACCTCGGCGCCCATGCCGACCGCGACCCGCGCGGCGCTCGTCCCGGCGACGCCACCGCCGATCACGAGCACGCGCGCCGGGGCCACGCCGGGGACGCCGCCCATCAGCACGCCGCGCGCGGCGCCGTCACTCGCGAGCGTCGACGCGGCGACCTGGGCCGCGAGGCGACCGGCGACCTCGCTCATCGGCGCGAGCAGGGGCAGCGCGCCGCGCTCGTCCTCGACGGTCTCGTAGGCGATGCACGTCGCGCCCGAGTCGCACAGCCCCTTGGTCAGCTCCGGCGCGGGTGCGAGGTGGAGGTAGGTGAAGAGGACGTGCCCCGGGCGCAGCCGCTCGACCTCCTCCGCCAGCGGCTCCTTGACCTTCAGGATCAGCTCGGCCTCGTCGAAGACCGCGTCCGCGTCCGGCACGATGCGCGCGCCCTGCGCCACGTAGTGGGAGTCCTCGATCGCGCTGCCCTCGCCGGCGCCCTTCTGGATCAGCACCTCGTGGCCGAGCTGGCTGAACTCGCGCACGCCGACCGGCGTGATCGCCACGCGGTACTCGTCCGTCTTGATCTCCGTCGGGATCCCGACCTTCATGCAGGGGTCGCCTCCTCCTCGTCTCCGTTCACTGCACAAGCTCCCTCGCCCGAAGCGCGAGCCAGAACTCGATCCGGTCGCGCGCGCTCGACAGGTCGCGGCCCGTGAGCTGCTCCACGCGCCGGATCCGGTACCGCAGCGTGTGCCGGTGGCAGTACAGCTCGCGCGCCGCCTTCTCCCACTGGCCGTTCTGCTCGATGAACGCCTCGAGCGAGCGGATCAGCTCGTCGCCGTACTCGCCGCTCGCGTCCTCGAGCGGCCCGAGCACGCTGTCGCAGTAGAGGCGCAGGGCGTCGTCGTCCTGGAGCGAGAGCAGCAGCTGAAACGCGCCCAGGTCGCGGTACGAGGCCACCTTCGGGGAGGTGCCGTTCGCCAGCGCCGCCGCCTCCATCGCGCAGCGCGCCTCGTGGAAGGTGCGCCGCAGCGAGCCCACCGGCGCGGCCCGCGACGCCGCCGCGCGCAGAGGGCCGTGGTCCACCGACAGCGTCTCGCGCGCGCGACCCGCCAGCGCGACCGGGTCGAGCCCCTCGCGGGCATCGACCACCGCGCACAGGAGCCGCTCGCGCGTGGCCACGAGCGCGCCGACGCCGGCCTCGGAGAGGAAGCGGTCGAGGTCGCCCTCGGCCGGGGTGGCGGCGGCGCCGTCTCCTCCCGCGAAGACGATCACCGCCGCCTGCGAGCCTACGCCGAAGGGGCGGAGGCGTGCACCCACCTCGTCCTCCGACAGCCTGCCGGTGAGGGCCTCGGCCAGCACGTCGCCGGCCAACCGGCGTTCGGTGTCGCGCATCGCGCGCTGACGCATCAGCTCGAGCGCGACCACCGTCACGGCCTGCTGGAGGATGAGCCTCTCGAAGTCTCCGAGCCCGCCCGCGTCGCGCGCCGCGGCGAGCCAGGCCTGCGGCGCGCCGCGGCCGCGGATCGAGACCGGCAGCACGAGCGACCGGCCGGCGATCTCGGGATGGTCCGGGGCAAACTCGCCGCTTTCGGCCTGCTTGGCCGTGCCCGCGGCGAGCTGCGCCGAGCGGCGAGCGACCTCGTCGCGCACGAAGTCGAGCGCCTCGTCCGGCAGCTGGCGCCTGAACGCCTTCGACGCGATCACCTCGCCGCGCGACCCGAGCACCAGGACGGCCCCGCCGGTGGCGGCCGCCAGCGCGCGCACCACCTCGTCGAGCCCGCGCTCCTCCAGCACGAGCCGCTCCATCCGTTTGTGGATCGCGATGCCGCGTTGCAGCACCTCGTACTGCTCGTTAACGAGCCGCGTGAACGCCTTCTCGGTGATCGCGATGAACGGCAGCTCGTACGGGACCTCGAAGATCGGGAAGCCCGCGCCGCGCGCCTCGTCCATGAGCGCCGCCGGCAGCTCGGCGTGGTTGAACCCCGTGCCGAACCCGAGCCCGGCCAGATGGTGGCCTGCCAGCAGCCGCACGAACTCGCGCTGTCGCTCCTCGTCCTCCAGCTGGATGCCGGTGGTGAGCAGCAGCTCGCCGCCGGAGAGCCAGGGGGTCGGGTCGACCAGCTCCGAGATGTGGACCCAGCGGACGGGCGCGTCCGCGCCGTCCTCGCCCGAGACGAGCTCGAGGCCCATCTCCGCGACGAGGCCGCGGACGGTCAGCACCAGCGGTGCCTCCTCCGGCCGCGGCCGCCGGGCGGTCTCAGTGGTGGACGATCCGCTCCCATGCCTCGGTGAGCACGGCGCGGAGCACGGTTTCGATCTCCTCGAACTGCTCCGTGTCGCAGATGAGGGGTGGCGAGAGCTGGATCACGGGGTCGCCGCGATCGTCGGCGCGGCAGATCAGCCCTCGCCTGAACAGCTCGCCGGACATGAAGCCGCGCAGGAGCTCCTCCGACTCGGCGTCGCTGAAGCTCTCCTTCGTGTCCTTGTCCTTGACGAGCTCGAGCGCGTGGAAGTAGCCGGCCCCGCGCACGTCGCCGACGATCGGCAGGTCCTCGTGCAGGCCCTCGAGCATCTGGCGGAACTCGTCCTCCTTCTCGCGCACGTGGCCGCAGAGGTCCTCGCGCTCGAAGATGTCGAGGTTGGCCAGTGCCATCGCCGCCGCCACGGGGTGGCCGCCGAACGTGATGCCGTGGGAGAACGAGTTGTTGCCCTCGAGGAACGGCTCGGCGATCTTGTCCCTGGCGATCACCGCGCCCATCGGGGCATACGCCGAGGTGATGCCCTTGGCGGTGGTGATCATGTCCGGCAGGTAGCCGTAGCGCTCGGCGCCGAAGTAGTAGCCGAGCCGGCCCCAGGCGCAGATGACCTCGTCCGAGATCATCAGCACGCCGTAGTTGTCGCAGATCTCGCGCACGCGCTGGAAGTAGCCCTCCTGCGGCGTGAAGCAGCCGCCCGAGTTCTGCACGGGCTCGAGGATCACGGCGGCGACCGTCTCCGGCCCCTCGAACTCGATCCGGTCGGCGATCTGGTCGGCCGCCCAGAGCGGGTCGCGGTCCTCGGGCCAGCGGTAGGAGTTCGTGTTCGGCACGTGGCAGCCGCCTGGCACGAGCGGCTCGAAGGTGGTCCGCAGCGGCGTGATGCCCGTGCACGAGAGCGCGCCGAGCGTGGTGCCGTGGTAGGCGGTCTGGCGCGCGATCATCTTGGTCCGCAGCGGATCGCCGTTCAGCTTGTGGTAGGCGCGCGCCAGCTTCCACGCCGACTCAACCGCCTCGGAGCCGCCCGAGGTGAAGAACACCCGGTTCATGTCGCCGGGCGCGAGCGCGGCTACTCGCTCGGCGAGCTCGATGGCCTTCGGATGGGCGTAGCTCCAGTTGGTGAAGAAGCCGAGCTCGCGCACCTGGGCCGCGGCCGCATCGCCGATCTCGGTGCGCCCATGGCCGGCGTTGACGCAGAACAGCGCCGACAGCGCGTCGAGATAGCGCTTGCCGTGCTCGTCGAAGACGTAGCTCCCCTCGCCCCGCACGATGATGGGGATCTCATGGTCGTCGTCGTAGGCCCCCATGCGCGTGAAATGCATCCACAGGTGGCGGCGCGCCTTCTCCTGCATTGCAGTGGGCGCGCCCACGCGGGGCTCGAACGCCGTCTGCGGGGTGGTCGCCATTCGCTCTCCTCAACTTCTACGGGTGCTAGACGGTCTGGACAACGGTATCTGCGTTATGGGAGCAACACAAGGGCGCGGAGAGTGAAACAAGGGGCCCATCCGTACGCCACGATGTCCAATTAAGACTTGGTGTTTTCCTCATTTCGCCACTTGCCTTCACGCCAGGTTGGCCATAGCGTCAGCGGCAGCATGAGCCACGAGGGCCAAGGCGATGCCAAGCCCAGCGTGCGGCTCGAGACGGTCACGAAGCGCTTCGGCGACTTCACGGCTGTCCGCGAGCTGACCCTCGACATCCAGCAGGGAGAGTTCTTCACGATGCTGGGTCCGTCGGGCTGCGGCAAGACGACGACGTTGCGGATGATCGCCGGCTTCGAGGAGCCGACGGAGGGCCGCGTGATGCTCGACGACGAGGACGTGACCGGGCGCCCGG
>DASXAA010000240.1:0-12363 GCA_036407035.1 Thermoleophilaceae bacterium
GACAAGGTCGAGGACTACCGCTCGCGGGCCGACGCGATCCCTCATCGCCTCGAGGGCGACGCCGCGCTGCTCGAGCTGCTGCCGGCGCGGCTCGGGCGTGTGCTCGATCTGGGCTGCGGCGACGGCCGGCTGCTCGCCCTCGTCCGCGACGCTCGGCCGGACGCCTCTGGGGTGGCCCTCGACTTCTCGCCGCCGATGCTCGCCCGCGCGCGAGAGCGGTTCGATGGCGTGCCCGAGGTCGAGGTGGTCGAGCACGACTTCTCGCGGCCGCTCCCGGGGCTCGGCCCTTTCGACGTGGTCGTCTCGAGCTTCGCGATCCATCACCTCGAGGAGGTTCGGCAGCGGGAGCTCTACGGCGAGGTACTCGCGGTGCTCGAGCCGGGCGGCCTGTTCTGCAACCTCGAGCACGTGGCCTCGCCCACGCCGGCGCTCCACCAGGAGTTCCTCGACCTGCTCGGGGTGCCGGAGGACCCGTCGAACCGGCTCGTGGCGGTCGAGACGCAGCTGGCTTGGTTGCGCGAGCTCGGATTCGCCGAGGTGGAGTGCATCTGGAAGTGGCGGGAGCTGGCGCTCCTGTGTGGGCTCAGGGCGCGCTGACCCTGGCGCGTCGCCGCGCTCGCGGCCGCGGCTGGCAGCGCTCGCACACGTAGGTGCCGCGCCCGGCGGCCCGCATCTTCCGGATCGGCGTGCCGCACCGGAAGCACGGTTCTCCCTCGCGCAGGTGCACCAGGAAGCGGTCCTGGAAGCTGCCGCGCTCGCCGTCGACGTGGCGGTAGTCGTCGATCGACGCGCCCTTCGCGTCGATCCCCGCCTCGAGCGACTCGACCACCGCCTCGCGCAGCGCCTCGATTTGGGGCCTCCTCAGCGTGCCGACCGGACGCAGCGGATGAATTCGAGCGCGCCAGAGCGCCTCGTCGGCGTAGATGTTGCCGACCCCCGCGATGCGCTCCTGCGTCAGCAGGAAGGCCTTCACGGGCGCGCGCCGGCCTCGGGCGAGCCCTCGCAGCGCCTCGGCAGTGAAGTCGGGGCTGAGCGGCTCGACGCCGAGGCGGGTGTCGAAGTACTCCTCGAGCGCATCGGGTCCGAGCAGCACGACGCCCGTGCCGAAGCGGCGCACGTCGACGAACAGCAGCTTCCTGCCGCTGCCGAGCTCCATGCGGACCCGCAGGTGCGGCGGGTCCTCAGCGTCGCCGGCGACCAGAAGCAGGTTCCCCGTCATGCGCAGGTGCATGGCCAGGTGGACGTCGTCCTCCAGGGACAGGATCAGGTACTTGCCGCGCCGCCCGACCGACTCGATCTCGCGACCACGCACGGCGTCCTCGAGCGCGGACGGCGGGGCCGGCTCGCACCAGCGCGCATCAAGGATCTCCATCCGCTCGAGCCGGACGCCCTCGAGCGAGGGCGCCAGCTGGCGCCGGATGGTCTCGACCTCGGGTAGCTCGGGCACGCCACCGGTTCTAGCAGGCGGCGGGCCGCGGGCGCCGGCGGGCCGCGGGCGCCGGCGCGCCCGTCCTCAGTCCAGCGTCGCCCGCGGGTGCGCCTTGAAGTACACGTCCTTCAGGCGCTCGCTCGACAGGTGGGTGTACAGCTGGGTCGTTGCCACGTCCGCGTGTCCCAGCATCTCCTGGACCGAGCGCAGGTCGCAGCCGCCGGCCAGCAGGTGCGTCGCGAAGGTGTGGCGAAGCGTGTGCGGGCTCATCCGGTCGGCGAGCCCCGCGCTCGCCGCGTGGCGGCGCACGATCTTGTACAGGCCCTGGCGGGTCAAAGCCCCGCCCCGGAAGTTCACGAACAGGTGCGCCTCGGGACGCCCCTTCACGAGCGCCGGGCGGCCGCGCTCCCGGTACTGCCGCACGGTCCGGACCGCCTGCTGCCCGACCGGCACGATCCGCTCCTTCGACCCCTTTCCGCGCGCACGCAGCACGCCCTCGTCGAGGTCCACGTCCGCGACCTCGAGCCCGATCGCCTCGGATGCCCGCAGCCCGCACGCGTACATGAGCTCGAGCAGCGCGCGGTCGCGTAGGGCGGTCGGCTCCGAGCCGCGCGGCTGGGCGAGCAGCCGATCCACCTCGCCGCGGGTGAGCACGTTCGGCAGCTTGCGGTTGCGGCGAGGGGCGCTCAGCGTCGCCGTTGGGTCGGAGTCGCGCACGCCCTCGCGCCGCAGGTGGCGGTAGAACGAGCGCAGGCAGGCGGCCTTGCGGTGGATCGTCGCCGGCGACGACGGCTTTCCGGTGCTGCCGTTCGCGGCCAGCCCGGTCAGGAAGTCGGACACGTCGGCCGGTCCGGCGTCGACCGCAGAAAGGCCCCGTTCCTCCAGGAAGCGCCCGAACTGGAACAGATCCGAGCGGTAGGCCTCGAGCGTGTTGCGCGAGAGCCCGCGCTCGAACTCGAGGTAGGCGAGGTAGTCGAGCACCAGGTGCTCGAACCGGTACGTCTCGATCGGTCGTGCGACTGTGGCCATCTCCACACCGGTTCGGCCACCGCCGCGGCATCCCTTGGCCCTGCAACGAACGGGCCATCCTGCAAGGGATGGTTCAGCGCGCGCGGGGGCCAGCGCCGCGCGACGGATGGTCAGGCGCGCGCGGGCTGAACGGTCAGCGCAGGTAGGCCCGGAACCAGAGCAGTCCCGCGAGGCTCTTGGCGTCGCGGCACTCCCGGATGGCGTCGTCGAGGCGGTCGAGCGGGACCTCGACGATCTCGATCCGCTCCTCCTCCACGGCCTTGCCGTCAGCGTCGTGCAGATCGGTCGCCAAGTACAGGTGGCACTCCTCGGCCGCGAACCCGGGCGAGGTGTAGAAGCTCGTCAGGCGTTCCCAGGTGCGGGCGCCCCTACCGATCTCCTCGGCCAGCTCGCGCCGGGCCGTGTCGAGCACCTCCTCGTCCTCCTCGTCGAGCTTCCCCGCCGGCAGCTCTAGCAGCGCCTGCTCGTCGACCGCCTCGCGGGGCTGGCGCACCATGAAGAGGCGCTCGCCGTCGTGGGCGACGATTGCGACGGCGCCCGGGTGGGCCACGATCTCGCGGTCGGCCTCGCCGCCGTCGTCGTAGCGGAAGCGGTCGATGCGGACGGTCGCGATCTTGCCCTCCCAGACCGTCTTGCTGTCGATCCGCTCGAAACCCATCGCTGCTACCCGGCTCCCGCCGCGACGAGCGCGAGCGTGACGTCGAGCATGCTCTCGAGCGCCTCGGCCGTGACCGACTCGTCGGGCTGGTGGTTGCGCTCGGTGCCGTTCGCGATGTTCACCACGGGCAGGCCGGCGGCGATGAAGGCGTTGGCGTCGCTGCCGCCGCCGCTCGCGATGTAGGTCGGCTCCACCCCGCACTCGCGCAGCGCAGCCGCCGCGAGCTCGACCGCGGGCGCGGTGCGCGCGAGGCGGTAGCCGCGGAAGAGCCGCTCGACGGAGGTCTCGACATCGCACTCGGCGTCGCTGGCGGCCTCCGAGACCCGGTCCACCATCTCGCCGACGACCTCGCCGGCGCGGGCGTCGTCGAGGCTGCGCGCCTCGAGCTCGACGCGGCAGCGCTCCGCGACGACGTTGGCCGCCGTGCCGCCCGAGATAAGGCCGACGTTGGCCGTCGTGTCGTCGTCGAGCCTGCCGAGCCGCATCGTTGCGATGGCCCTGGCCGCCGCGGCGATCGCGTTGCGCCCGTCCTCGGGGCGGATGCCCGCGTGGGCCGCCGTGCCCCGGAACCGCGCCTCGAGCCGGTAGTACGTGGGCGACGCGACGATGATCTCGCCCACCGGCGAGGCGTGGTCGAACACGAAGCCGAGCTCTGCCTCGAGCCGCCCGCGCTCGACCGCCTTGGCGCCGGCCAAGGCGTGCTCCTCGCAGGTCGTGAAGAGCAGCTCGATACCGACCGGGGCGCCACCGCCCGCGAACCGCCGCGCGGCGCCCATGATCGTCGCGACGGCGGCCTTGTTGTCGGCCCCGAGGATCGCCTCGTTGCGGTTCGTGAAGATGCCGTCCTCGCGCAGCACGTCGACCGGCGCGGCCAGTGGGACGGTGTCCATGTGCGCGCAGAGGAGGATCGTGCGCGAGCCCTCCGGGGCCGGGATGCGCGCGAGCAGGTTGCCGGCGTCTGACCCGGTCTCGGCGCCCGAGTCGTCCTCCTCCACCTCGAGCCCCAGCGCGCGCAGGTCCGCCGTGAGGGCGTCCGCGATCGCCCGCTCGCTCTGCGACGGGCTCTCGATCTCGCACAGGCGGACGAAGTCGGCGAGGAGCTGCTCGCGCTCCTCGGGGGACGCGGGCCGGCCGGCGGCGCTCATGGCGGGGCAGGCTACTCGGAGGCGGCGCTCACGTGGGGCTCCACCTCGGGCGCTCGCTCCCGAGGTGGGGCCACCTCGGGCGCCCGCTCCCGCGCGCGCTCGAGGGCGGCCCTCACGAACTCGCTGAACAGCGGCTGCGGGCGCAGCGGGCGCGACTTGAACTCCGGGTGGTACTGCGACGCCACGAAGAACGGGTGGTCCGGCAGCTCGATCACCTCGACCAGGCGGTCGTCCGGCGACGTGCCGGAGAAGACCATGCCGGCGTGCTCCAGCCGCTTGCGCAGGTGGTTGTTGACCTCGTAGCGGTGGCGGTGGCGCTCGTAGATCACCGCGTCGTCGTAGATCTCGCGCGCGCGGGTGCCGTCGTGCAGCTTGACCGGGTCCGCGCCGAGGCGCATCGTGCCGCCCATGTCGCGGACCTCCTTCTGCTCTGGCAGGAGGTCGATCACGGGATACGGGGTCTCGGGGTCGAACTCGGTCGAGTTGGCCCCGTCCATGCCGGCCACGTGGCGGGCGAACTCCGCGACCGCGATCTGCATCCCGAGGCAGATCCCGAGGTACGGCACGCCGTACTCGCGCGCGTAGCGCGCGGCCTGGATCTTGCCCTCGATGCCGCGCACGCCGAAGCCGCCGGGCACCAGGATCCCGTCGCAGGTGGCCAGCTCGCGCTCGGCCTCCTCGTCGGTCAGGCGCTCGGAGTCGACCCAGCGCACCTCGACCTTGCCCCCGTGACGCGCGCCGGCATGGTTGAGCGCCTCGATGACCGACAGATAGGCGTCGGAGAGCTGCGTGTACTTTCCGACCAGCCCGATCCGCACGGGCGCCGCGGCGCCCTCGATCCGCTCGATCAGCCCGCGCCACTCGGCGAGGTCCGGCTCGGGAGCGTCGATCCCGAAGTGGGACAGGATCCGCTCGTCCACCCCCTCCTCGCGGAACTCGAGCGGCACCTTGTAGATCGAGTCGACGTCTCGTGCCGAGATCACGTTCGGCACCGGGAGGTTGGCGAACAGCGCGATCTTCTCGCGGATGTCCCGGCCGAGCGGCTCCTCGGAGCGGCACATCACGAGATCGGGCTGGATGCCGATGCGGCGCAGCTCCTGGACGGAGTGCTGCGTCGGCTTGGTCTTCAGCTCGCCCGCGTGCCCGAGGAAGGGCACGAGCGTGAGATGCACGAACATGCATCGTTCGCGGCCGAGGTCCGAGGCGAACTGGCGCAGCGCCTCGAGGAACGGCAGCGACTCGATGTCGCCCACCGTGCCGCCGATCTCGGTGATGACCACGTCAACGTCGGCCGACTCGGCGACCAGCTTGATCCGGTTCTTGATCTCGTCGGTGATGTGCGGGATCACTTGGACGGTGCCGCCCAGGTAGTCGCCGCGGCGCTCGCGCCGGATCACCGAGTTGTAGATCGCGCCGGCGGTCGCGTTCGAGGAGCGCGTGGCGTTCACGTCCGTGAAGCGCTCGTAGTGGCCGAGGTCGAGGTCGGTCTCGGCCCCGTCCTCCGTGACGAACACCTCGCCGTGCTGGAACGGGCTCATCGTGCCCGGGTCGACGTTGATATACGGGTCGAACTTCTGGATCGTCACGGACAGGCCGCGCGCGACGAGAAGCTGACCGATCGAGGCCGCCGCGATGCCCTTCCCGAGTGCGGAGACGACGCCGCCGGTGATGAACACGAAGTGGGGTTGCTGGCGGCTGGTGGGCATCTAGGACTCTGGGATCCTGAGTGTAGTCCCTGGAGCGGCCGTACGGGCTAGGCCGCGGCCAGCAGCTCCTCCGCGTGGCGCCGCGCCGCCTCGTCCGACGCCTCGGCGCCGAGCATCCGGCAGAGCTCCTCGACCACGCCGTCGCCCTCGAGGGTCTCCACGCTCGCGACGGCCAGCTTCGCGTCGCTCGACTTCTCGATGCGGAAGTGGCGGTCGGCCAGTGCGGCGATCTGCGGCAGGTGCGTGATGCACAGGACCTGCCTGTCCGCGCCAAGCGCCCGCAGCCGCTCCGCGACCGCCCGGGCCGTCTGCCCTCCGACCCCCGCGTCCACCTCGTCGAACACGAGCGTCCGCGACTCGCCCGCGCCCGCGACCGTCATCAGCGCGAGCATCACCCGTGAGAGCTCGCCGCCCGAGGCCGCCTCGCGCACCGGCGCGGCGGGTACCCCGCGGTTCGGGGCCAGCATGAACTCGGCCCGCTCCGCGCCGCTCGGGCCGATCTCGTCGCGCGGCTCGAGCACGACCTCGAACGAGGCGCCCTCCATGGCGAGGGCCTTCAGCTCGCGCCGCACCCGCTTGGCCAGCCGCGGCGCCGCCTCGCGCCGCGCCTCGCCCAGGCGCCCCGCCAGCTCCGACCGCGCCGCCTCGGCGACCGCAAGGTCAGCTGCCGCCCGCTCGGTCGCGACCTCCGCCTGCTCGAGCCGGTCGCGCTCGGCCCGGCAACGCTCCGCATGGGCGAGCACCGCCGCCACGCTGCCGCCGTGCTTGCGCTCGAGCCGCTCGTACAGGTCGAGCCGCTCCTCGACCTCCTGCACCCTGCCTGGCTCCGCCTCCAGCGTGTCGGCGTACCTCCGCAGCTCGGCCCCCACGTCCTCGGCCTCGATCCGCAGCCCGGCCAGCCGGCGCGCGAGCTCGTCCAGCGCCGGGTCCACCCCGGCCACCGACTCCGCCAACCGCTCCGACTCCGCCAGCAGCGCCGCAACGCCGGCGTCGCCGGCCTCCGGGGCGATCGCCTCCGCGCCGCCGCCCGCGGCCGCCATCAGCCCGTCGATCCGCCGCAGCCGCTCGCGCTCCGCCAGCAGCTCCGCCTTCTCCTCCTCGCTCGGCCCGAGCGAGTCGATCTCGTCGATCTCGAACGCCAGCAGGTCGAGGTCGCGGTCCCGGCTGCCGGCCCGCTCGCGCAGCTCGTCGAGCTCCGCCCCTAACTCGCGCACGCGCGCGTGAGCCCCCGCGAGCTCGCCCCGCAGCGCACCCACGCCCGCGAACCCGTCGAGCAGCTCGAGCTGTGCCGACGCGAGCGTGAGCCGCCGGTGCTCGTGCTGTCCGAAGAACGCCAACAGCCGCGCGCCCAGCGCCTGCAGGTCCGCCGCCGACGCTGAGCGGCCCTGCACGAACGCGCGCGTGCGGCCCTCCTCGCCGACCCGTCTGGCGAGCACCAGCTCCTCGGGCGAGGCCTCCCCGATCCGCTCGCGGAGGTCGGCGAGCTCGGGGGCGTCGAGCAGTCCCGGGGGCGGCTCGAACACGCCCTCCACGTAGGCCTCGCGCGCGCCCGGGCGGACTATGCCCGGACGCGGCTTGCCGCCGAGCAGGAGGTCGAGCGCGTGCGCGAGCACGGTCTTGCCGGCGCCGGTCTCGCCGGTGATCGCGTTGAGTCCCGCCCCGGGGCGCAGCTCGGCCCGGTCGATCAGCAGGAGGTTCTCGATGCGGAGCTCGTGGAGCACGCTGCCAGGTCTACCAGCGGGTCCGGACGGGGCCGGGCACCTGTGCGCATCTTGTAACGCTGCCGTTCGCGTTCAGTAGGCGAGGCGCCCGAACTTGTCACGAAGGCGGTGGTAGAACGTCGCTCCGGGGGCCTGGGCGAGCAGAGCGCGCCCCTGCACGAAGCGGATGCGGATGGCCCCCTGCTCGCCGAGCTCGGCGACGGCCTGGCCGTCCGCCGTCATGTCTACGGGGGCGTCCTCGGAGCGGTTCGTCACCTCGAGCTCATCGTCCGGCGCGACCACCAGCGCCCGCGCGGTCAGCGTGTGCGGAGCGATGAACGAGACGACGTACCCCTCCACCCCCCAGGCGAGCACCGGCCCGGCGTTCGCGAGGTTGTAGCCCGTCGAGCCGGCCGGGGTGGACACGACCAGGCCGTCGCAGCGCACCTCGCCCAGCTGCTCGCCCGCCACCGAGTAGGCGAGCTCCGCCACGCGGCCGTTGTGCCGCCGGTGGAAGGAGATGTCGTTGTAGGCGAGCGCCTCGCCTGCGCCCGTCGCGGCGGCCAGAGCGGGCAGCTCGAGCACGTCGAACTCTCCCGCCAGGGCGTGCCGGAGGCCCTCCTCCAGGTCGGCGTGCTCGACCGTGGACAGGAACCCGATAGCGCCGTAGTTGACGGCGAACACGGGCACGTCGCGGCCCGTGTAGAGGCGCAGCGTGGAGAGGATCGTGCCGTCGCCGCCGAGCACGACCGCCAGGTCCGTCTCGCCCTCTGGGTCGGCCCCGAGAACGGCGCCCTCGGCCTCGGGGGCGAGGGCGTGCTTCTCGACCTCCGCCGCCGGCAGGCGCACCTCCACCCCCGCCTCGCGCGCGAGATCCAGCAGGAGGCGCAGCGACGGCGCGGTCTGCGCAGGATTGTGGTGCGTGAACACCGTGATCGCGCGCGGAGCCGCGCTCACGGCTCTGCCTCCAGCGCGGCGGCGTCGAGGTCGTCGAGCGCCCCCTCTCGGCCGGGCTCGGCGAGCCGGCAGAAGCTCTCGCGGTTGCCGGCCGGGCCGGGCAGCCCCGACGAGGCGTAGCCGAGCACCGAGAGCCCCAGCTCCTCGCGCGCGTGACGACCCACCTCCACGAGCGCCGCGCGGCGCACGGCCGGATCCCGGACCACGCCCCCCTTCCCCACGCGCTCGCGGCCGACCTCGAACTGCGGCTTGACGAGCGCGAGGCAGTCGAACGCGGGCGCCGCGCACGCGACCACTGCCGGCAGCACCTTCGACAGCGAGATGAAGGACAGGTCGATCACGATCAGGTCCGGCTCGAACGGCAGCATGCCCGCCTCGAGCGAGCGGGCGTTCGTCCGTTCGATCACAGTCACTCGCGGGTCCTGGCGGACGCGCCAGCTGAGCTCGCCGTAGGCGACGTCCACCGCCACCACCGCCGCCGCGCCCCGCTGTAGCAGGCAGTCGGTGAAGCCGCCGGTGGAGGCGCCGACGTCGAGGCACAGTCTCCCGCCGGGGTCGATCCCGAACGCGTGGAGCGCGTTCGCCAGCTTCACGCCGCCGCGCGAGACGAACTGCGGCGCCTCCAGCACCGAGACCTTCGCGTCATCGGGCACGAGCTGGCCCGGTTTCTCCGCCCGCCGCTCCCCGACGCGCACGTCGCCGGCGATCACCGCGGCGGCGGCGCGAGACCGGCTCTCGAACAGGCCCCGCTGCGTCAGCAATGCGTCGAGACGGCGCTTCGGCACGCGCGCAGCGTACTCACGGCCGCGGGGCAGTGTGACCGACCTCACACAAGCTTGGGCGCCTCGTCGTGACTCTTGAAGGCGATGACCGTCGTGAGGCTCATACCGCTGGCGACGAGGTCCGGCCTGCTGATGCTGGCGGGGACGGCGCTCATCGTCGCGCCGCTGGGGCTCGGGCTGGGCGTGGCAGCGATCGTCACCGGCGTGGTGATCGGTGCGCTCGCCGTCGGGCTCGGGGTCGCCGGCACCGACTCGGACGGCCGCGGGACGCTCCCCGTCTCCGCACAGGCCGTGTACGACCGCGGTCTGGCGCTCGGTCTGCTCCTCGCGGGAGTCGTCTTCGGGCTCGCCGACGAGACCGACGCGATGGCCCTCTTCGCCGTCGCCGGGTTCGTCGCGCTCGTAGTGTCGACCGTGACCCGCTACAGCGCACGCCCGACCTAGGAACTTCCTCTCACCGCACCACATATCGCATCACTCCTCCCTCAGGAACGGCCCCGCCCCCGGCGGGGCCGTTTCGTTGCGCGGTAGCCTCCCGCGGCTCCGCGGGGCGGTCGCGGGAGCGGTGAACGCGGTCGCCGGGGGCGTGGCAGACTCCCCGCGACCGTGGCCGTCGCGACCTACACCACGCGCGTCCGCTGGACCGGCTCCACCGGTCTCGGCTGGGACGACTACGACCGCACGCACACCGGGTTCGCCCCGCCCGCCGAGCAGGAGCTGCGCCTCACGACCGGCGAGAGCAAGGGCGACCCGCGCATCCTCAACCCCGAGCAGCTGCTCGTGATGGCGGCCTCCTCGTGCCAGATGCTGTGGTTCCTGCACCTCGCGGCGAAGGCCCGCATCGACGTGGTCGAGTACGAGGACGACGCCACCGCCTCCATGCCCGAGGACGAGGGCCTCAGCGAGATCGTGCTGCGCCCGCGGATCGTGCTCGCGGCGGAGGCCCCTGAGGAGCGCGTGCGGAAGCTCGTCCACACCGCGCACGAGCACTGCAACATCGCCAACAGCCTGCGGACCCCCGTCTCCGTCGAACCCCGCCTGGAGGTCGATCCTTGAGCGTTCCCGACCTGCTCCATCGTCTGCTCACCGCCGCCGGCCCACCCGGGCTCGAGGAGGCGCCCGTGGGCGTCTGGCGCGAGGCGGCGGGGGAGTTCGCCGAGGTCGTCGTCGACAAGATGGGCAGCCCGAGCGCGAGCGTGGCCGGGCGCGCCGACGGCCCGACGGTCGCGATCGTCGGCCATGTCGACGAGATCGCGCTCCTGGTGAGCCACATCAGCGACGACGGCTTCCTGCGCGTGGTCTCCTCCGGCGGCTGGGACGCCCAGGTGCTCGTCGGCCAGCGGGTGCACGTGCTCGCCGGGAACGGGCCGGTGCCGGGCGTGGTGGGCCGCAAGCCGCCCCACCTGACCGAGGCCGACGAGCGCAAGAAGGCGGCCGAGCTCAAGGGCCTGCACGTGGACGTCGGCGCCCGCGACGGCGACCAGGCGCGCGAGATGGTGAAGCTCGGCGACGCCGTCGTGATCGCCGCCGACCCGGTCGAGCTGCCGAACGGCCGGCTCACGTCGCGCGCGCTCGACAACCGGCTCGGCGCCTACATCGCCCTCGAGTCCGCGCGCCGCGTGGCGGAAGGGGGCGGAACCGCGGGCCCGGTGGTCGCGGTCGCGCCGGTGCAGGAGGAGATCGGCCTGCACGGCGCCAAGGTCGCGGCGTACGGGCTCGAGCCGGACGTGGCGATCGTCATCGACGTGACCCACGCCACCGACGCCCCGGGGATCGAGCCGAACGAGATCGGCAAGCACGAGCTCGGCAGCGGCCCGGTGATCTCGCGCGGCCCGGTTCTCAACCCGCGCGTAGCGGACCTCCTGATCGAGACCGCCGAGGCGGAGGGCATCGAGTACACGGTCGAGGTCTCCGGGAGCAGCACCCGCAGCGACGCCGATGCGATGCATCTCAGCCGCAACGGCATCCCCACCGGCGCCGTGTCGATCCCGCTCCGCTACATGCACTCGCCCGTCGAGCTGGTCGAGCTCGAGGACGTGGAGCAGGTGGTCCGGCTGGTGGTCGCGTTCGCGATGCGCGTCGACGCCGAGACCGACTTCACGCGCTGGTAGCGCGCTTTACGCGAGCGACGGCTCGAGCACGGCCTGCGCGACGCGCTCCGCCACGGCGTCGGGCGTCAGCCCGACCTCCTCGGCCAGGAGCGCCGGCTTGCCGTGCGTGACGTATCGGTCCGGCAGCCCGAAGCGCAGCACGCGCAGCCGGCCGAGCAGGTCGCGGTCCGCCAGCTCCTCGAGCACGCCCGATCCGAACCCGCCGGCGAGCACGTTCTCCTCCACGGTCACGAGCAGCTCGTGCTCCGAGGCCAGCCGCTCTATCAGCTCGCCGTCGAGCGGCTTGGCGAAGCGCGCGTCGGCCACGGTCGGCTCGATCCCGTGCTCGCCCGCGAGTCGCTCGGCGGCCCCCAGCGCCACCTGCACCCCGTGGCCGTAGCCGAGGAAGGCCACGCGCTCGCCCTCCACCAGCATCTCGCCGCGGCCGATCTCGATCGCCTCCGGCCGGCGTGGCAGCCGCACGCCCTCCGCCTCGCCGCGCGGGTAGCGGAGCGCCACCGGCCCGTCGTCGCGGAGCAGCGCGGTGCGCAGCATGTTCACGAGCGCGGCCTCGTCGCGCGGCGCCATCAGCACGATGTTCGGCAGGCAGCGCTGGTAGGAGATGTCGAACACGCCGTGGTGGGTGGGGCCGTCATCGCCGACCAGGCCCGCGCGGTCCATCGCGAACACCACGTTCAGGTTCTGCAGGCAGACGTCGTGGACGATCTGGTCGTAGGCGCGCTGAAGGAAGGTCGAGTAGATAGCGGCGACCGGCTTCGCGCCCTGCAGCGCCAGCCCGGCCGCGAACAGCACCGCGTGCTGCTCGGCGATGCCGACGTCGTAGTAGTGGTCCGGCAGCTCCTTCTG
>DASXAA010000241.1:0-22421 GCA_036407035.1 Thermoleophilaceae bacterium
CGGGCCGCTTGTCGACTAGCCTGAGTGCGTTGAGGAACGCGGCCGCGACGACGATCCCGGTGCCGTGCTGGTCGTCGTGGAAGACGGGAATCGAGAGGGCCTCCCTGAGGCGGCTCTCGATCTCGAAGCAGCGCGGCGCCGAGATGTCCTCGAGGTTGATCCCGCCGAAGCCCGGGGCGATGCGCCGCACGGTCTCGACGATCTCGTCGGGGTCCTTGGTGTCCAGGCAGATCGGGAACGCATCGACGCCGGCGAACTCCTTGAAGAGCATCGCCTTGCCCTCCATCACCGGCATCGCCGCCGCCGGGCCGATGTCGCCCAGCCCGAGCACCGCGGTCCCGTCGGACACGACCGCGACGGCGTTGCCCTTGATCGTCAGCGCCCACGCCTTGGCGGGGTCCTCGTTGACGGCCATCGACACCCGCCCGACGCCGGGCGTGTACGCCATCGAGAGGTCGTCGCGCGTCTTGAGCGGCAGCTTCCCGTTCACCTCGATCTTGCCGCCCTTGTGCATCAGGAAGGTGCGGTCGGACACGCTGTCCACGCGCACCCCGTCGAGCTCGCGCACGGCGCGTACGACCGCCTCGGCGTGGTCCGAGTCCCTGGCGGCAACGGTCACGTCGCGCACGACCACGTCGCGCTCCACGCGCACCAGGTCGATCGCGCCGAGCATCGCCTCGGCCTCGGCGATCGCGTGCGCCACCTCGGCGAACGCGGCCCCCTGCTGCTGGGACAGGCTCAGCCGCATCGTGAAGCTGTAGGACGCCGACGGCTGGAGGCGCGCCGGCGGGACCACCGGGCTTTCGTCTGCCATGTTCGCTTCGCTCCTTGAGACGGGATGTTCCCCAAGGGCTGTACCCGTGCCGTCAGAGGCTGAACGCGGGCGGCGTCAGCGCGTGCTCCTGGAGGTCGATCGCCGCCTGCACGAGCGGCGCCTCCGCGCCCCGCACCGCCACGAGCGACACACCGACCGGCAGCCCGCTGCGGGAGCCGAGCCCCGCAGGCAGCGCGACCACCGGGAACCCGGTCAGGTCCCAGGTGGCGGTCAGCGCGATCAGCGGGTCGCCCTCGCCACCCTCGTGACCCGCGTCGTAGCCGGCGCCGCGCACGTGGGCGACGGGCGGCACGGTCGGCTCGAGCACGAGGTCCACGCCGTGCTCGGCGAACCAGGCCTGCCACTCGGCCGTGAACTCCGCGCGCCGCTCCTGTGCGCGGATGTACCCGGCGACGTCGCCGAAGCCGGCGGTCGCCTCGACCAGGGCCCGGATGCTCGGGCGATACCGCTCCAGCCTGTCCGCGAAGCCGCCGTGCAGCGCCCGCATCTCGGCGAGCAGGATCGTCGTCATGTTCGAGGCGTCCAGCTCGGCCGGCGCCTGGTGCTGGACGACCCGCGCGCCCAGCCGCTCGCACGCCGCGCGCGCCGCCTCGAGCCCGTCGGCCACGTCCGGGTCGATCGGCTGGCGCGACGGGCGGTCGGTCAGAGCGACGGTCAGGCCCTCGAGCGGCCGCGGCCCGGGCCGCGGCTCCACGGGGAGCCGCCCGAGCGGCGCAGGCGGCGGGAACAGCGGCGAGATCTGCGGGCCGTCCGCCGCCAGGGCGTCGAGCAGCGCGCTGCAGTCCGCCACCGTCCGGCACATCGGCCCGGCGTGGTCGAGGCTCGCGGCCAGCGGCACGATCCCGTCGATCGGCACCCGCCCGCGCGTCGGCTTGATCGTGCTGGTCCCGCAGAGCGCCGACGGGATCCGGAGCGAGCCCAGCGTGTCGGTGCCGAGCGCCGCCGGCACCATGCCCGCCGCCACCGCCGCGGCCGACCCGCCGCTCGAGCCTCCGGCCGAGCGCTGGAGCGACCACGGGTTCCCCACCTGGTCCGTGGTCCCGCCGGCCGCGAACTCGTGCGTGTGCAGGTGCCCGACGAGCACCATGCCGCGCGCCGCGAGCCTCGCCCACGCGGTGGAGTCGGCCTCGGCGACCGAGCCCTCCAGCACGCGGCTCGAGGCCGTGAGCGGAAGGCCGGCGACCGCGTACAGGTCCTTCAGCCCGAGCGGGATCCCGCAGACGACCGGCGCCTCGCCGCCCTCTCTGCGGAGGCGCTCGTCCGCCGAGCGCGCCAGCGCCTCGGCGCGCTCGGGATACAGCCGCACCCAGGCATTGACCGCGCCCGGCGCGCCGTCGAAGCTCGGCTCGCCGCCGTTCCGTTCCTCGATCCGCCTCAGGCAGGCGTGGAGCAGCTCCACCGCCGACAGCCCACGCGAGCGCAGCAGGTCGGCGGCCTCGAGCACGCCCAGGTCGGCTGGGTGGGTGGCTGACGGCGCGGTGGACGTGGGCGCACTCTAACCGCGCCGCTTCGGCGCGAAGCTGAGCCGCGAGGCCGCGCCGGTGAGCCAGAAAACGCGCCGCACCTGGAGCGGCCCGGGATCGACGACGAACCGTCGCCCGCGCTTTCGCGAGCGCTCGTCCATCCGCACGATGGCGTCGACGCCGGCGCAGTCGATGAACTCGAGGCCGTTCAGGTCGAGCAGGATCTCCTTCGCCCCGGACGCGCCGGCGCCGCGCAGCTCGCGCACGAACGCGTCGCACGTGGACAGGTCGAGCTCGCCGTGCGCCTCCACGACGTAGGTGTCGCCGCGGAGCTCGCTGCGCAGCCGCAGCAGCTGGAATGTGGACTCGGAGAACATCGGCCTCTTCACGCCTCGGGCGCGCCGCCTGCCTCGACGAACGCGACCGCCTCCTCCATCGTACGCTCGATCCGCGCGACCGACCCGAGGTCGACCAGCGTGATCACCCGCTCGACCAGCCCGCCCCCCGGCAGGACCAGCGCGAAAGCCAGGCGCCGGACGCCCAGCGAGTCCGCCAGCTCGAACAGCAGGTTGACGCCCGCGCTGTCGAGATAGCGCACGCCGCTGAGGTCGACCACCAGCCCGGGGTCGCTGTTGTCCACCGCTCCGAGGAGCGCCGTACGGAGCTCCGATGCGATCGTGATGTCCACGTCGCCGGACAGCGTCACCACCGGCACGAGGTCGTGGCGCTCCACCTGCAGCTCCGGGAACGCGCTCACCTGCTGGGCGCCTCCAGGCGCCGGGACAGCCGCACGGTCGTGCCCTCGTCGTCCCTGATCGTGTCGACGCTGTCCATGAGCCCTCGCATGAGCACGAACCCCCGACCGCGGTGACGCCCGCGCGGCTCGCGCCAGTGTCCATGGTCGCGCACGGACACGACGGCGTCGCCGTCCGCCGACAGCGAGGCCTCCACCTCCATCGCCGCCTCGCCCGGCGCGTACGCGTGCTCGATCACGTTCGCGCACGCCTCCGACGTGCTGAGCGCGATCTCCTCGAGCTCCACCTCTGAGGCGCCGGCGTCCTGCAGCCACCTGCCGAGCAGCCGGCGCAGCAGCGGGATCGAGTCGACCTCGGCCGGGAGGCGCGCCGCGAACTTGCCCGTGATCGGCAGCGTGCGGGCCACGAGGAGCGCGGCGTCGTCGCGCGTCGGGCCCTCGGGCAGCACTCCCGCGAGCAGCGAGTCGCACAGGTCCTTCGGGTCGCGCGGCGCCGCGGACACCGCCGCCCGCAGCCGCTCGAAGCCGAGCTCGAGCGCCTCCCCGATGCGCTCGACGAGGCCGTCCGTGTAGAGCACGATCACCGCGCCCGCGTCGAACGGGACCTCGGTCCGCCCGTAGCGCGGTGCGCGCACGGTGCCGAGCGGGACCGACGGCGGCAGGTCGAGGTAGTCGAACGCGCCCTCTCCGTCGCTGAGGAGCAGCGGCGGGTGACCGGCGGCGGCCGCCGCGAGCGTGTCGCGCAGCGGGTCGATCACGAGGTAGAGGAGCGTCGCGCTGCTGCCGCGGTCGAGCTGGCGCAGCAGGTGGCTGAGCCGCGTGATCACGTCGTCGGGCGGGCTGCCGTCCATCGCGCACGCCCTGAGCCCGCTCCGCAGCTGGCCCATGATCGCGGCGGCGTGGAAGCCACGGCCGGCGACGTCGCCGATCGCCAGGCCGAGCCTGCCGCCGGGGAGCGCGAACGCGTCGTACCAGTCGCCGCCAAGGCGCGCCTCGGCAGCCGGCATGTAGCGGCCCGACAGCGTGATCCACGGGAACTCCGGCAGCGCCGGCATGAGGATCTGCTGCATGGCCTCGGCGAAGCCCCGCTCGCGGTCGATCATGCGGTCGCGGACCGCGATCGCGGCGCGGTCGCCCACCATCTGCAGCACGCCGACGTCGGCGTCGTCGAATACCCGGTTCTGCAGCGAGCCGACGTGCACCACGCCCATGACCCGCCCCTCCACCAACAGCGGCAGCCCGAGCAGCGACTTCAGCCCGCGGCCGCGCAGGACCGGGTTCAGGATGCCGGCGCCCTGGACGTCCGTGACCACCACCGGCCGGTGCCCGGCAGCGACGCGCCCGGCGAAGCCCGCCCCCACGGGGATCCGCACGCCGAGGTCGAGCTCGCCGTCGAGGCCCCTCGCCGCGTGCGGGACGAGCGAGCGCCCGTCGGCCTCGAGCAGGAGGATCGCGGCCGTGTCCACGTCCATGATCTCGACGACCCGTCTGAGCAGCTCGTCCAGCAGCTCGTCGAGCGGGAGATAGGACAGGGCCGTGTCCGTGACGCTCTGCAGGGCGCGGAGCCGCTCCGACGCCACGCGGTTCTCCATTGCCGACATTGTGCAGGTCAGCCCGCCGGCCGGCCGCCCGCGTACGCGACGAAGGCGTCGATCGCCTCGGGATTGGCGAGGGAGTCGCGGCTCGCCACCCGCTCCGGCGACGCCCCCAGGAGCAGCCGCTTGACCGGGACCTCGAGCTTCTTGCCGGTCAGCGTGCGCGGGATGCCCGGCACCGCCTCCACCGCGTTCGGCACGTGCCGCGGCGAGAGCGCCTCGCGCAGGGTGGCGGCGATCCGCGCGCGCAGCTCCGCGTCGAGCTCGATCCCCTCCCGCAGCTGCACGAACAGGATCAGCTCGCCTGCGCCTCCCTCGGGGTCCTCGATGTGCACGACGAGGCTGTCGAGCACCTCGTCCAGGTCCTCCACGACCGCGTAGAACTCGCCGGTCCCGAGCCGCACGCCGCCGCGGTTGAGGGTGGCGTCTGAACGGCCCGTGATCACGCAGCTGCCCCGCTCGTTGATCAGGATCCAGTCGCCGTGCCGCCACACGCCCGGGTAGTCGTCGAAGTACGCGGCGCGGTAGCGGCTGCCGTCGGGGTCGTTCCAGAACCCGACCGGCATCGAGGGCATCGGCTGGCGGATCACGAGCTCGCCGAGCTCGCCGATCACCGGCTTGCCCTGCGGGTCGTAGGCGGCCACGTCCACGCCCAGGGCGGGCCCCGAGATCTCGCCGCGGTACACGGGCTGCAGCGGGCTGCCCTGCACGATGCCCGAGCACACGTCGGTGCCGCCGCTGCCGACGTCCAGCAGGATGTCCGGTCCGAGCTGCTCGTAGACCCAGTCGAAGCCCTCGGCCGGCATCGGCGAGCCGGCGGCGCCCAGGTGCCTGACGCTCGACAGGTCGAGCTCGTCGCGCAGGCGCACGCCCTCCTTGCGGCACCCCATGATCAGCGCCGGCCCGGCGCCCATCGTCGTCGGCCGCACCTCCTCCGCCAGCCGCCACTGGGCAGCGACGTCCGGGTACACCGGGTTGCCGTCGATCATCACGATCGCGGCGCGCAGCAGGAGGCCGGATATGAGCGCGTTCCAGATCATCCAGGCCGTGGTGCTGAACCACATGAAGCGGTCGCCCGGGCCCACGTCGAAGTGCAGCCCCTGGTTCTTCATGTGCTCGATCAGCAGGCCGCCGTGGCGGTGCACGATCGCCTTCGGCAGCCCGGTGGTGCCGGACGAGAAGAGCACGCACAGGGGGTGGTCGAACGGCACCGGGTCGAACTCGAGCGGGCCCGCCTCGGCCATCAGCTCGTCCCACCCGACGGCGTCCGGCAGCCGGTCGTCCCCGCCGCCGGCGTACGGCACGTGGACCAGATGCTCGAGTGCCGGCAGCGCGGCGCGGATCTCGGCCACCTCGGCGCGGCGGTCGATCGGCTTCTCGCCGAAGCGGTATCCGGCGATCGCGAGCAGCACCTTCGGCTCGAGCACGCCGAAGCGGTCGATCACGCTGCGCGGCCCGAACTCGGGCGCGCACGTGGCCCAGACGGCGCCGAGGCTCGCGGTGGCGAGAAACGCGACCAGCGTCTCGGGGACGTTCGGCAGGTAGGCGACCACGCGGTCGCCGGGGCCGACGCCGAGGCGCCGCAGCCCCGCGCGGGCGTGCGCCACCTGCTCGCGCAGGTCGCCGAAGGTGAGCTCGAACGGCCCGCGCGTCTGCGAGCGCGCGATCACCGCGGTCTGCGCCACGTCCTCGTCGCGGCCGACCATGTGCTCGGCGTAGTTGAGCCGCGCGCCCGTGAACCATTCGGCGCCGGGCATCCCGCTGGAGCCGAGCACGCGCTCGAACGGCGCGTGGGCACGGATGCCGAACCAGTCCCAGAGCGAGGCCCAGAAGCCCTCCAGGTCGTCGAGCGACCACCGGAGCAGCTCGTCGTAGCCGGCGAAGTCGCGGCCGCGCTCGTCGCGGAGCCAGTTGAGATAGCGACCGATCTGCGTCGTCTCGCGCACGTCCGCCGGCGGCGTCCACATGACCTGCCCGATCTCGCTCACAGCCAAGGGAGCACCTCCTCCACTCCGTCCACCACGGCGTCCGGGCGCTGCCGCTCCGGCACGCGCTCGATGTCCACCGAGCCGCTCATGCCGCTCCGAACCAGGATCGTCCGCGACCCCCCCAGCCGGCCAAGCGCGATGTCCATCACGAGATCGTCGCCGATCACGCACACGTCCCGCGAGTCGACCCCCAGGCGCCGCGACAGCTCGTCCACCGCGACCTTCGAAGGCTTTCCGACCACCACCGGCCGCGCGCCGGTGACCTTCGCGATCCCGGCCGTGACCATCGCGCCGCGGCTGAAGATCGGCCCGTTCGCGCCCCAGTAGCCGGCCGTGTAGTTCGCGGTCAGGAGCCGGGCGCCGCCGTACACAGCGCGCGCCGCCCGCTCGAGCGCGTCGAGGTCCACCTGCTGTATGTGGGTCACGAACACCACCTCGGCGTCGTCGCCGTCGGTGAGCGTCACACCCGCGGCGGCCATGCGCTCGCGGGTGGCCTCGGAGCCGAACAGCATCACCCGCTTGCCGGGGGCGCGCCGCTCCAGGTACGAGAGCGCGCTGCACACCGGCGTCAGCAGCTCGTCGGCGCTCACCGGCAGGCCGTCCTCCGTCAGCCCCTCCGCGAACGCGGCCGGGGTCATGTGGCTGCCGTTCGTGAACAGCACGAGCGGTCGTCCGGACGCCCTGATCCGCTCCAGCACCTCCACGGCGCCCGGCAGCGGGCGCGCCCTGAAGTGCGCGTCCCGGTGCACGAGCGACCCGTCCACGTCGAACACGAACCCGCGCACGTCGTCAAGCCGCACGGCGCCACTCCAGGACCTCGCCGCCCTTCTCGAGGCGCAGGTACCCGATCCCCTCGCGCTGCGCGAGCTCGCGCAGCAACCGGACGAGCGGGTCGCGCCGCGACGGCGGCGGCCGCTCGGCGCCGCGGGCCGCGAGCATCGCGTCCACCTGCTCCTCGGGCATCGTCAGCCGCAGCAGCAGCTCCTCGTCGGAGGTCCCGGCCCCGAAGCGCTCGCGCGCGCCCTCGAGGCCGAGCGGCTCCAGGTCGCGCAGCTCGGCGGCGCGCGGGCGCGACAGCACCCTGTCCCTCACCTCCGGGTCCATCGGCGCCGGCGGCTCGTAGAAGTGGCCGAGGAAGTAGCGCACCATCTCGTCCGAGACGTTCCGCCAGCGCTCGCCGTCGATCACGTTCATGACCGCCTGCGTGGCGACGAACTGCGACACCGGCGTGACCATGATCGGGTAGCCCATCTCCGCGCGCACGCGCGTGACCTCCTCGAGCGCGGCGTCGAACAGCTCCGGCCGGCGGATCTCCTCGAGGTGGCGGCGCGTCGTCGTGACCATCCCGCCCGGCATCTGGTGGCGGTAGTAGGCGGCGTCGTACTCGGCGGGCGCGCCGAGCGGCAGCCCGCGGTCGAGCGCGAGCGCGCGGAAGTGGGCCGACATCTCCGCGAGCGCGTCGCGATCGAGGCGGTGGGAGAACCCCTCGGCCTCGAGGTTACGGAGCGTGGTCTCGCACGCAGGGTTGGAGGTGCCGTTGGCCGCCGGCGCCACGGCCGTGTGCAGCGTGCGGATGCCGGCCCGCAGCCCCTCGACGTACGCGAGCGGCCCGAGCGCGATCGTGCAGTGGCTGTGCAGCTCCACCGGCCGCGGCGCGAACGCACCGATGAACGCGGGCGCCAGCTCGCGCACCGCGTCGGGGGTGAGCAGGCCGCCGGGGTCCTTCAGGTAGAGCCTGTCGATGTCCGGCGATGCGGCCACCGCCCGCGCGCGGTCCGTGTAGTAGCCGTGCGTGTGGACCGGGCTGATCGAGTAGGTGAGCCCGACCACCACCTCCGCCACGCCCTCCTCGCGCGCCATCCGCGCCAACCGCAGCAGGCCGTCCGGGTCGTTCGACGGGTCGACGATCTGGAAGCGGCGGATACCGTTGCGGGCGACGCAGCGGAACACGAGCCGCATCACGTCCTCGCCGGCGGGAGTCCACGATATGAACCGCATCCCGGTGGTGATGAAGTTGAGCGGCGTCCGCGGCATCGCCGCGCTCACGAGCCGGACCCGCTCCCACGGGTCCTCCCGGTGGTAGCGGACCGACACGGCCATGTGGGTGCTCGAGGTGAAGTCCAGCGCGCGGAAGCCCACGCGGTCCATCACCGGCGCGATCGCGAGCACGTCCGGTGTGGTCAGGCCGGTGGCGCTCCAGAGGCTCTGGTTGCCGTCGCGCGTGGTCGTGTCGACGATCTCGACGATCTCGCTCACGGCCGCACCCGGAACAGCGGCTGGCCGTACTCCACGAGCTGGGCGTTGTCGGCGCAGACCTCCACGATCGTTCCGGCCGTGCCGGCCCGGATCGAGTTCATCATCTTCATCACCTCGATCAGGCAGACGACCGTGTCCTCCTCCACGCGCGCGCCGACGTCCACGAACGGCGCCGCCCCCGGCGACTCGGCGCGGTAGAAGGTGCCGAGCATCGGCGCGTCGACCGTGGCCGCGCCGTCGCTCTCGGCGGTCGGCGCGGCGGCGGGCTCCGGAGGCGCCTCCGGGGCGGGCTCCGCGGCGTTCCCGCGCCGCACGTGCAGGCGGAACTCGGGCGTCTCGATCCGCAGCTCGGCGAGCTTCGACTCGTCGATGATCCGCAGGATCTCCGACACGTCCTCGTCGCTGAGCGCCATCAGCGCTTCTCCGGCCAGGCGCCGAAGGTGCCCATGACGAGCTCGATCGCCGACGGCCGCTCGCGCTGCTTCGGCGCAGTCTTCGTCACCGTGACCGGCCGGGACTGGACGACGAACAGGCCCTCGGGCAGTGCCGACCCGCGGGCGATCGCCCACTCGATGTCCTGGTGCGAGCCGAAGTAGTCCTCCACGCGCCGCCCGACGTCCACGAGCAGGGCGAGGGTGTCCGCGGTCAGGCAGGCGGCGTCGCTGCGCTCGGCGGGGACCTCGCGCCGCTCGGCCCCGTGGCCGCCGGGGTGCGGCACGTACTCCACCCGTTTCGGGTTCAGCTGCTCGCGCACCACCTCGCGTGTGACTTTGCTGACGAGGTAGTCGTCCGGTGTGACCTCGCCGCCGACCACGGCGAGGCCGAGGCCCCAGGCCGCGTTCACGGCGACCATGCTCGGGTCGCCGCTCACCGGGTTGCAGGTGAACATGACGCCGGACACCTCGGCGTCGACCATCAGCTGCACCGCCACGCCCATGGCCGGCGCATGCGCGGCCTCGCCGAGGCCGGCGCGGTAGCTGATCGCCGTCGGGCTGTAGAGGCTGACCCAGCAGTCGCGCAGGGCGTCGCACACGTCGGCGGCGCCGCGCACCCAGAGATAGGTCTCCTGCTGGCCGGCGAACGTCGCCTCGTGGCTGTCCTCTCCGAGCGCGCTCGAGCGCACCGCCACCGGCGGCTCCGGATCGCCGGCGGCCTCCGACAGCTCGGCGTACCGCCGTGTCACCTCGTCGCGGACCGCGTCCGGCACGGGCGCGGCGCGCATCGCCTCGGCGATCGCGCTCGACGCGGCGCCGACGGCGTTCACGTCGCCCGGCGCCGCGCCCTCGAGCGCCGACGCGATCACCGGCTCGAGCTTCGCTTCGGCGAGGAACGCGAAGAACGCCGCGGTGGACACCGCGAACCCGGGCGGCACCGGGATCCCCGCCGCGATCAGCTCACCCAGCGTCGAGCTCTTGCCGCCGAAGGCGGCCGCGTCCGCCTGACGCAGCTCCGAGAGCGGGCGGGTGTGCTCGTCAGCCGGCCCCGTCGGAGTCCTCCCCGAGGATCGTGACGACGCCGGTGGAGCCGTCCACGCGGATCGTCTGCCCGGTGCGGATCCCCGAGGTCGCCCTGCCGGTGCCGACCACCGCCGGCAGGCCGTACTCGCGGCAGACGATCGCGGCGTGCGACATCACGCCGCCGATGTCGGTCACCGCCGCCCTGATCTTCGAGAAGATCGGCGCCCACGCCGGCGAGGTGATCGTGCAAACGAGGATCTCGCCGTCCCGCACGTCCGACAGCTGGCCGACCGTCTTCACCACGCGGGCGGGGCCCTCGGCCACGCCCGGCGAGGCCGCCGCCCCGCTCAGCTCCGAGCCGCCCTCCTGCTGGCGCGCCCACTCCTGCACGCGCTGGGTCGTCACGCCCCAGAGCATGATCGTCATCGGGTCGGTCACGGCCTCGGGTGTGATGCCGAGCGCCGGCGGCGGCGTCCAGTCCTCGAGCTTCGCGAGCAGCTCCTTGCGCCGCGCCGCGATCGGCGGCCAGTGCTTCGGGCCGAGCGGCTCGCCGCCGGTGGCCCAGGTCAGCACGAGCTCGTCGAGCGCGGACGCCACCTCGTGGCGCCCGAGCTGGAAGACGTCCTCGCCGTCGTCGAGGAAGCCGTGCTCGGCGAGCAGCCCGCCGAACTCGCGCATCTTGTTCCACCAGGTCGTGAGGAACCAGTAGTCGCAGTAGAACTTGTGCTCCTCCACGTAGGGGAACACGGTCCGGGACAGGTTCATCAGCTCGTCGAACGTCGCGCGCGACTCGTCGTCGAGCAGGGCGCCGTACTCCTCCGCGAGGCGGTCGCGCTCGGCGGCCAGCTCGTCCGTCGGCCGCTCGATGTCCTCGCCCGCCTGCAGCGCGTTCACGTGCCCGATCAGCGACGCGAACGGGATGCTGGGATCGTCCTTCCAGCTGCCGTAGTAGTGGTAGAGCCCGTCGCCGGTGGCCATGTTGAACCACGGGTCCTTGACCTGCTCGAGCTCCTCGAGCCAGCGGCGGCCGTCCTCACTCCCGGACAGCTCGTCCTCGATCTCGGCCGAGGTGCGCCCCTCGACGAACGCGGAGCCCACGCCAGTGTCGATCGCCAGCCGGGCGAGCCGGCGCAGCTCGGCGTCGGGCTTGAACAGGAGCACGTCGATGCCGGCCACCATCTGCGCGATGTGCTGGTCCGGCACGTCCGGGAGGTGCGTCTTGACGAAGTCCGCGAAGGTCGCGTAGGCCCCGTAGCCGAGCAGCAGGAACTCGAAGTGGTGCTGCCACATGAGATCGCCGCAGCGGAGCGTCCGGTGGTACGAGTCGAGCACCTCGTAGAAGGCCGTGTTGCGCGCGTCGTCGAACATGACCTCGTCCGGCTCGTACTTGGGCAGCTCGGGCACGCGCAGCGCCGTGATCTCGTTGATCAGCGCCTCCATCTTGCGCTTCCACTTGGAGTAGAGGTCGCCCCAGTTCTGGAAGTAGTGCCCGGCGCGGCGCTGGAAGAACTCGGCCCGCTCCGCGATCTGCTGCGGGTCGCTGACCGGGTTGCCCGAGATGTACACGTAGCCGTTGACGACGCGGTAGTCGATTCCCATCGCCGGCGGGACCGCGAAGACCCGGTTCTGCCACGAGCCGACGGCCTGGTAGGGCGAGTCGATACAGGCGACGTCGAACGCCGGCATCGGCAGCGGGAAGTGCATCGAGTTCCAGAACCAGAAGCGGTTCTCGTCCTTCTCGCGGCGGTGCTCGTCGAAGAGCGCGTAATACGGATACATCTCCTCCCAGCCCTCACAGCCCGCCGGCGTCTCGATCGAGTACGGGCTGGGAAACGCTCCGACCTTGGATTCCGTCGTGGCCATGGGACTCCTCCTCCCGGAGCGCGCCGGCGGGGCCGGCGCCGCGATGGCCCTATTTATATGACACGAAGCCGGAGCGGCTCCTTACCCGCATAGAAATTTATATTGCGGTAAATTGTCGCGCGATGGCTCAGGCGAGCGCCCCTCCACGCACGCGCCTTCCCCGCGAGGAGCGCATGGAGCAGACCGTCGGGGCGGCGCACGCGCTGTTCGCCGACCGTGGCTACACCGCCGTCACGATGGACGACGTGGCGGCCGAGGTCGGGGTCACGAAGCCGCTGCTGTACCACTACTTCGGCAACAAGGAGCGCCTCTACCTGGCGTGCCTCGAGCGCTCGGGTGACGCGCTCGTGGAGACGATCCTCGGCGCGGTCGCCACGACCGGGACCTCCGCCGAGGCGCTCGGGGCCGGCCTGCGCGCCTTCTTCGCGTTCGTGGACGACGACCGGGCGGCGTGGGGGGTGCTGTTCGACGAGACGCTCCCGGCGGGCGGGGAGATCGCGGAGCGCGTGGGCGTGTACCGCTCACGTCTCAGCGACCTGGTGGCAGGCGCCCTGCTCGAGCAGATCCCCGCGTCCCGCCGCAACCGCGCGCGGGTGGAGGTCGAGGCGCTCTCGGCCGCGGTGCTGGGCGCCGCCGAGGCACTCGCCCGCTGGTGGCTGCGCACCGGCGCACTTTCCGCGGCGGAGGTGGCGGACCTGCTCGTGGCCTCGCTCGAGCCCGGCCTGAGGCGTCGCTCGGCGCCGCGGCGAGGAGCGGCGCGATGAGCGCCGCGCCGCGCCGGGTGGCCATCCTCGGCGGCAACCGCATCCCATTCGCGCGCTCGAACAGCGCGTACGCCCACGCGACCGCGCAGGACATGCTCACGGCGGCGCTGGACGGGCTCGTGGAGCGCTTCTCGCTCCAGGGCGAGCGGCTCGGCGAGGTGGCCGGCGGCGCGGTGCTGAAGCACCCGCGCGACCGCGACCTGACGCGCGAGAGCGTGCTGGGCACTGCGCTCGCGCCGGAGACGCCGGCCTACGACGTGCAGCAGGCGTGCGGCACCGGCCTTGAGGCGACCGTGCTGGTCGCGAACAAGATCGCCCTCGGCCAGGCCGACTCCGGCATCGCCTGCGGCGCGGACACCACGTCCGACGCCCCCATCGGCCTCAACGAGGACCTGCGCGAGGTGCTGCTCGACGCCAACCGCTCGCGCTCGACGGCCGGCAAGCTGCGCGCGCTCACCCGTGTGCGCCCAGGCCACGTGGTGCCGGCCATCCCGCGCAACGAGGAGCCGCGCACGGGGCTCTCGATGGGCGAGCACTGCGCGCTGATGGCGCGCGAGTGGGGGATCGAGCGCGAGCAGCAGGACGAGCTGGCCGCGCGCAGCCACCGCAACCTCGCGGCGGCCTACGAGCGCGGCTTCCACGCCGACCTCGTCATGCCCTACCTCGGGCTCGAGCGGGACGAGAACCTGCGGCCCGACTCCGACCCGGACCAGCTCGCCAGGCTGAGGCCCGTCTTCGGCGGCGAGGACGGCACGATGACCGCCGGCAACTCCACGCCGCTCAGCGACGGCGCAGCCGCGGTGCTGCTCGCGAGCGAGGACTGGGCGCGCGAGCGCGGGCTGCCGGTGCTGGCGTGGTTCGTCGACGCGCAGGTCGCCGCCGTCGACCACGTCCACAAGCGCGAGGGGCTCCTGATGGCGCCGGCGTACGCGATGCCGCGCCTGCTCGACCGCACCGGGCTCTCGCTGCAGGACTTCGACCTCTACGAGATCCACGAGGCGTTCGCCGCCCAGGTGCTCGCCACGCTGCGCGCGTGGGACGACCCCGTCTTCTGCCGCGAGCGCCTGGGCCGCGACGAGCCGCTCGGCGAGATCGACCGCGAGCGGCTGAACGTGAACGGCGGCTCGCTCGCCGCGGGCCACCCGTTCGCGGCCACCGGCGGCCGCATCGTCGCCGGGCTCGCGAAGGCGCTGCGCGACCGCGGCGGCGGCCGCGGCGCGATCAGCATCTGCGCCGCCGGCGGCCAGGGCGTGGTGGCGGTGCTGGAGGCTTCATGAGCGACCGCTACGCCCAGGTGATCGGCACCCCGCCGGGCCGCTTCGTGGCACGGCGCGTCGGCCTGCCGCGGCCGGCGCCGCTGGAGCGATGGCGACCGGGCGCGCCGCTCGTGTCCGGGCGCGTGCTGCTCGGCGCCGCCCCCGGCGGGTGGCTGGCCGAGCCCGCGGCGCGCGTGCTCGCCTCGGCCGGCGTCCGGGCGGCGACGACGCCCGACCGGCCGCTGCGCGAAGCGGCCGCCGCGGCCGGGCTCGACGCGGCGCTCCACAACCGCAGGACCGCCGGCGAGGAGACGTTCAAGGCGCTCGTGTTCGACGCCACCGGGATCGCGGACTCGACGCGGCTCGTGGAGCTGCAGGGGTTCTTCCACCCCGAGGTGCCGCACCTCGAGCCGAGCGGCCGCGTGGTCGTGCTCGGCACGCCGCCGGCGAACTGCGGCGGCGGCCGCGCGGCGACGGCCCAGCGCGCCCTCGAGGGCTTCACGCGCGCTCTCGCCAAGGAGCTCGGCCGCGGCTCGACCGCGCAGCTCGTGCTCGTCGAGCCCGGCGGCGAGGACGAGATCGAGTCGACGCTCCGCTTCCTGCTGTCGCCGCGGTCGGCGTACGTGTCGGGCCAGGTCGTGCTGGTCGGCCCGGCTGTGGCGGCCGGAGAGGTCGACTGGAAGCGGCCGCTGGCCGGCAGGACGGCCCTCGTGACCGGCGCCGCGCGCGGCATCGGTGAGGCGATCGCCGAGACGCTCAGCCGCGACGGCGGGAACGTCGTGGCGCTCGACGTGCCGGCGCAGTCGGCGCAGCTGCGCGAGGTGGCGGACCGGCTGGGCGGCGACGCGTTCGAGCTGGACGTGACGGCGCCGGACGCCCCCGCAGCGGTCGCGGAGCGGTTCTCCGAGGGGATCGACGTGGTGGTGCACAACGCCGGCGTCACGCGCGACCGCACGCTCGCCAAGATGCCCGCCGACCGCTGGACCGAGCTGATGGAGATCAACCTCTCGAGCGAGGAGCGCATCAACGACGCGCTGCTCGACGCCGGCGTGCTGCGCCCGAACGGGCGGATCGTCTGCGTGTCGTCGGTGAGCGGCATCGCGGGCAACGCCGGGCAGACCAACTACTCCACGTCGAAGGCCGGCGTGATCGGCATGGTCGAGGCGCTGGCCCCGGTGGTGGCGGAGCGCGGCGTCACGATCAACGCCGTCGCGCCGGGCTTCATCGAGACGCAGATGACGAGCCGCATGCCCTTCGCCCTGCGCGAGGCGGGGCGGCGGATGAACAGCCTGTCCCAGGGAGGGCTGCCGGTCGACGTGGCCGAAGCGATCGCGTGGTTCGCGGGCTCGGGCTCGGGCAGTTTGAACGGCAACGTGGTGCGCGTGTGCGGCCAGAGCCTGATCGGAGCGTGATGACGGCGCGCGAGCTCCGCACGGCGCCGAAGGTCCTGCCGCTCTACGCGCGGGCCGCCGCGCCACTCGTGCCCGGCGCGTCGCACCTGCCGTTCGTGCCCGGCGGGGGCGGCGAGATACCGGACCTCGAGCTGCGGCTCTCGGACGCGCCCGTCGAGCCGGCGCGGGTGGCCGCCTACGCGAAGGTGTGCGGCTTCACGCTGCGCGACACCGTCCCGGCGACCTACCCGCACGTGCTCGCGTTCCCGCTCCACATGGCGCTGATGGCCGACGGCCGCTTCCCGTTCGGCGCGATCGGGCTGGTGCACGTGGGCAACCGGATCGAGCAGCGGCGTCCCGTGCGGATCGGCGAGCCGCTGTCGCTGCGCGTGCGCGCGAGCGGCCTCGAGCCGCACCCGCGCGGGCGGACCTTCTCGATCCTCACCGAGGCGCTGGTGGGCGACGAGCCGGTGTGGGAGGAGACGAGCACGATCCTGCGCCGCGGCGGCGGCGGCGGGGCTGACGGCGCGCCGGCGCCGGCCGCCGCGAAGGCCGCCGAGCACGAGCCGCTCCCGGCGTCGGCAGAGTGGCATCTGCCGGGCGACCTCGGGCGCCGCTACGCCGCCGTGTCCGGCGACCGCAACCCGATCCACATGCACGCGCTGACCGCCAAGGCGCTCGGGTTCCCGCGCGCGATCGCCCACGGCATGTGGACCAAGGCGCGATGCCTCGCGGCGCTCGAGCCGCGGCTGCCGGCCGCCTACTCCGTGGACGTGCGCTTCCGGCGCCCACTGCTGCTGCCCGGCACGGTGGAGTTCGGCAGCTCGGCGGCCGACGGTGCGATCGACTTCTTCGTCCGCGGCGCCGAGCCGCACCTGGACGGCCGCGTGGAGCCCGCGTCGTGAATCCCACGGAGCGCGGCATGGGCCTCGGGCTGAAGGCGCTCACCCGCATCGCGGGCTCCGAGCTGCTCGACAGGGTCGGCGCGCGGCGACCGTTCGAGCGCGCGCTCTACCACGCGACGCGGAACGGGTTCCGATCGGCCGGGGCCGCGAGCCGCACCTTCAGGGCGGCGACGAAGCTGGCCCGCCCCGCGCGCCAGCCGCGCGTCCGCTCGACCGGCCTCTTCGACCTCACGCCGGACGAGGAGCAGCAGATGCTTCAGGAGGCGGTCCGGTCGTTCGCGGCCGAGAGGGTGAGGCCGGCCGCCGCGGCCGCCGACGAGGCGTGCGCGGCGCCGCCCGAGCTGCTCGCCCAGGCCGTCGAGCTGGGCGCGGCGGTGCTGGGCGTGCCCGAGGAGCTCGGCGGCGTGATCCCGGAGCGGTCCGCCGTGACCGCCGTGCTGGTGGCCGAGGCGCTCGCCCACGGCGACATGGGCATCGCCGCGGCCGCGCTGGCCCCCGGGGCGGTGGCGACCGCGCTCGGCCTGTGGGGCGACGCGGACCAGCAGTCCGCCTACCTGCCCGCGTTCACGGGCGACGACGTTCCCGCCGCGGCGCTCGCGCTGCTCGAGCCGAGGGCGCTGTTCGACCCGCTCGAGCCTGCCGCGCGTGCCGTGCGCGAGGGCTCGGACTGGGTGCTGAGCGGCGTGAAGTCGCTGGTGCCGCGCGCGGCGGAGGCCGAGCTGTTCCTCGTGGCGGCGCGCGCACAGGACGTGGGGCCGGCGCTGTTCCTCGTGGAGTCCTCGACCGACGACCTGATGGTCGAGCCAGAGCCCGCGATGGGGCTGCGGGCCGCGGCCACCGGGCGCCTGGTGCTGGATGACGTCCGCCTGCCAAGCGGCGCCCTGCTGGGCGGCGGCGAGCCGGCGGCGTTCGCCGAGTGCGTGCAGCGCGCGCGGCTCGCCTGGTGCGCGCTCGCGGTCGGCGCCGCCCAGGCCGTGCTCGACTACGCGATCCCGTACGTGAACGACCGCGTCGCGTTCGGGGAGCCGATCTCGCACCGGCAGGCGGTGGCGTTCGCGGTCTCCGAGATCGGCATCGAGCTCGAGGGGATGCGCCTCGCCACCCTGCGCGCGGCGAGCCGCGCCGACCGCGGCGAGCCGTTCGCGCGCGAGGTCGCGGTGGCGCGGCGGCTGTGCGCGACGCACGGGATGCGCATCGGCTCGGAGGGCGTGCAGCTGCTGGGCGGGCACGGCTACGTCAAGGAGCATCCCGTGGAGCGCTGGTACCGCGACCTGAGGGCGGCGGGCGTGATGGAGGGCGCCCTGCTCGTGTGAGCGAACCACCGGCGTGATCAACCTCGAGATTCCCAGGAAGTTCGAGCAGATGGTGGGCCAGGCGCACCAGATCGCGACCGAGGTGTTCCGGCCGATCTCGCGCAGGTACGACCTCGCCGAGCACGAGTACCCGAAGGAGCTCGACATGCTCGCCGCGATGATCGATGGCATGAACGACGGCAGTGCGACCGGGGGCGCGGGCGCCACCGGGGTGCGAAACGGCTCGGGCGGCGACGCGAGCGGCAACCGCAACGGGTCGAACCTCGCCACCGTGCTCGGCGTGATGGAGCTCTGCTGGGGCGACGTGGGCCTCTTGCTGTCGATGCCGCGCCAGGGGCTCGGCAACTCGGCGATCGCCTCGGTGGCCAACGACGACCAGCACGCGCGCTTCGACGGCAAGTGGGCCGCGATGGCGATCACGGAGCCGGAGGCCGGCTCGGACTCCGCCGCGATCCGTACCACGGCCGAGCTGGACGGGGACGAGTACGTGCTGAACGGCGAGAAGATCTACGTCACGTCGGGCGAGCGCGCCGAGCTGATCGTCGTGTGGGCGACGCTCGACCGCTCCAAGGGGCGCGCGGCGATCAAGTCGTTCGTGGTCGAGCGCGACAACCCGGGGCTCAAGCTCGACCGCCTGGAGCGCAAGCTCGGCATCCGCGCGTCGGACACCGCGGCGTTCCGGCTCGAGGACTGCCGCGTCCCGAAGGAGAACCTGCTCGGCAGCCCCGAGATCGACGTGACCCAGGGCTTCGCCGGAGTGATGAGGACCTTCGACAACACGCGCCCGCTGGTCGCGGCGATGGCCGTCGGGGTCGCGCGAGCTTGCCTCGAGGAGACGCGCGCGCGGCTCGAGGAGGCCGGCGTGGCGATCGACTACGACCGCCCCGCCTACGCGCAGCACGCGGCCGCGGCGCGGCTGCTCGAGATGGAGGCCGACTACGAGGCCGCGCGCCTGCTGACGCTCGAGGCCTCGTGGATGGCCGACAACGGCAAGCCCAACTCGCTCCACGCCTCGATGGCGAAGGCCAAGGCGGGCCGCGCCGGGGTGGACATCGCCCTCGGCTGCATCGAGCTGTGCGGCAGTGTCGGGTACGGCGAGAACGAGCTGCTCGAGAAGTGGGCCCGCGACGCGAAGATCCTCGACATCTTCGAGGGCACGCAGCAGATCCAGCTGCTGATCGTGGCGCGGCAGCTGCTGGGCAAGACGTCCGCGGAGCTGCGCTGATCCGGGGCGGCGCGGCCAGGCGGTCGGTCGCGCCGCGATCTGCTCCGGCGCCGCGGCGGGCCGGTTGGTTCTTTTGGGCAACCAGGGGGCGGCCCGGGCGTTGGTTTCCGGGAAGCGTCCTACCTAAGTGCCCTCCTGGGGCACTTCGATAGGACGCTTCCGCGAAATCCGCCGCGGCGGCCGCGGAACCGGCTTCCTTCTCCAGCCCCCTGGCCCGCCGCGCCGTCCCGGGACGCTCGGGGTCAGCCCACGTAGAGCAGCCCGCCGAACCGGCAGACGTTCGCCTGGCCGAGCACGCTCGTGCCGGCGTACAGCTCCTGGCCCAGGATCTCCGTGCCGTCCGGGGCGATCGCGGCCCCGGCGGTCTCCTGGTCGAATGCCGGCGTGCCCGTGGCAGCGCGCGCGGCCACGAGCGCGACCGTCTCGCCGATGTCGAAGTCGGTGTCCTTGGTCGCGCCGTCCACGGCGGAGTTGTTCTGGTTCGTCTGGACTACGATCTCCGCGACCTGGTCGGCCCCCTCGGTGCGGCAGCGTGCGGTCAGGACGAGCGGACCGACGTTGCCGACGCCGCGTGACTCGCCGCCCGTCAGGGTGAAGGCGTCGATCCGCTGCGGCGTGACGCCGGCGATCGAGTCGGCCGCCTCGGCGCTCTTCACCTTCTTGAACTTGGAGGCGTCGAGCACCTCCTCCTTGACGGCGTTGTAGCCGACCGAGTCCTTGATCATCAGCGTGCCCTTGAGGGCGCGGCCCTTGAGGTCGGACTGGGTCAGCGAGCGGTTGCGGATGTCGGCGCCCGTCAGCGATCCGTTCCTGACGTCGGCGCCCGTGATCGTGAGCGCGTAGGCGGTCCCGCCCAGCGCGAGGAAGAGGGCCACCGCGGCCACAACCAGGGCGGGCGAGGGCCGTCGGCGCAGGATGCGCTTCATGCGTCGGTACCTCCCGAGATCGGAGTCAGGGCCGGCGACAGTGGTGCCCCCGCCGCCGCCGGTACTCACCCCTTTCAACACGGCGTGCCCCTTCCGGGTTGCGGTCGGCCGGCACGGCGCTCCGGGGGGCAGAGCGGCACGGCGCTCCGAAAAGGACGACGGCGCCGGCGGAGGGGCCGGCGCCGTCGCGCAGGGGAGCGTTGGGGGGAAGGCGTCTAGGACGAGCGCGGAGTGAGCGGCAGGCGAAGCAGCGAACGCACCCGCTCGCCGATGCCGCGGCGGGGGTCGCCGTCACGGGCCGTCAGCTGGTCGCGGCGCAGCTCCAGCAGCGCCACCAGCTCCGCGGTGGGCTCGAACGGGTCGGCGATCGGCCGGCCGCTGCCGATCGGCAGGGCCGCCAGCAGCCGCGCGTCGGACTCGGCGACCAGCGCCGGCCCCCTCAGCGGACGCGCGCTGTCGAGCGCTGCCAGCCGGGCGAGCTCGGAGGCGTCGCCTGAAGCGGAATGACGAACGATCACGGCGGGGTGCTCGAGCTTCTGGGTGGTCGCAATCCGGAACATGTTGGCCTCCTTCGTTGTAATACAAGTTGTGTGGCTTCGTGCTCTAGTGCTAGTATCGGCCTCGGAGGAGAGTGGTGCAATGTCATACAAACTTGACTTGTCTGCACTGAAGCGAGGCGGCCAGGTGTCGCTGACGCAACAGCTCGTCGACCGTTTCGCGGACGCGATCGAGTCCGGTGAGCTGGAGCCCGGCGAGAAGTTGCCGCCCACGCGCGAGCTGGCGGCCGAGGTCGGCGTGAACCACCTGACCGCCGCGCGCGTGTACCGCAAGCTGGCCGAGCTCGGATACGTGACCGCGTCCGTGGGGCGCGGGACGTTCGTGCGGGCGCTGGCGCCGGCGGCCGGCGCCGAGGGCGGCGACGACTGGCAGTTGTACGCGCTTCCCGCGCGCGAGGTGACGTATCCCGAGCAGGTCCTGTCCGACGGGTTCACGTTCACCGGCGAGCCGGACATCATCTCGCTCGCCGCCGCGTGGCCGGCCCCGAGCACCTACCCGACGGCAGAGCTGGCGGCGATCACCGCGTCGGTGTTCACCGACGAGGGCGGTGAGGCGCTGTCCTACCTCCCGGCGGAGGGGCTGTACGAGCTGCGCGAGCAGATCGCGCTGCGCGGGCGGGGCGTCGGCTTCGCCGCGGAGGCCGACGAGATCGTCGTGACGTCGGGGGCGATGCAGGCGATCAACCTGACGGCGCGCGCGGTGCTCGAGCCGGACGACGTGGCCGTGGTGGAGTCCCCCGGCTTCGTCGGGATGCTGCACGCCGTGCGGTCCACCGGGGCGCGCGTGATCGGCGTGCCGGTCGACGAGAACGGGCTGGACGTGGGCGCGCTGGAGCGGATCGTGGCGCGGCACGAGGTGAAGCTGGTCGCCCTGCAGACCGCGGCCCAGAACCCCACCGGGCGCAACCTGTCGGAGCCGCGGCGCCGGCGGCTCGTGGAGCTGGCGGTGGAGCGCAACTTCTTCGTGCTCGAGGACCACGTTTACTCCGACGTCGACTACGAGGGCGAGCAGGTCCGTCCGCTGCGCGAGCTGGCGCCCGGCCACGTCATGTACGTCAACTCGTTCTCGAAGGTGGTCGGCGGCGGGCTGCGCTTGGGCTGGGTGGCGGCGCGAGGGCCGGTGCGCGACCGCATCGCGCTCCTGAAGCTCGAGACCGACTTCCACACCCCGTCGCTGATCCAGCACATCGCCGCCCGCTGGCTGGCCACCGGCGCGTACGACCGCCACGTGGAGAGCACGATCCCCTTCTACCGCGAGCGCCGCGACGCGCTGCTGGACGCGCTCGAGCGTCATCTCGCGGGTGAGTACCGCGTGACCGTGCCAGCGGGAGGCCACAACCTGTGGGTGACGCTGACGCGGCCGGTCGACGAGCGCGCCCTCTACTCCGAGGCGGTGCGCCACGGGGTGGCGTTCACGCCGGGCGGCGCGCTGACCGTGGAGCGGCGCTCGCAGGTCTCGCTGAGGCTGTCGTTCTCGATGCTCGATCCCGACGAGCTCGAGGAAGGCGTCCGACGGCTGGCACGTGCGCTGCGAGAGGTGCGCCGGCGGGCGCGGCATTCGGTGGCGCTGCCGATGTCCTGAGTGGCTTGCCGCACCCTCTTCCGCGGGCCACCATGTAGTCGTGAGGATCGTGCTCCCGCTGGTCGCCGTCGCGCTTGCGTTCGCCGCGCCCGCCCTAGGCGCGTCCGCGCGCGGTGATCCGCTCGGCGAGTCCTGCGCCGAGGCTGAGGGACCTCAGTGGACGACCGAGAAGCTCCACGACTGGGTCTCGTTCGCCGACGAGCTCGCGGTCATCGACGTGCTCGGCGAGGTTCGCACGCCTCCGCCGAGCGGCCCGGAGGGCTACGCGGGGTACATCGGGCGCCGCGTGAC
>DASXAA010000242.1:0-3718 GCA_036407035.1 Thermoleophilaceae bacterium
CCAGGCCGAGACGTAGGCGCCGAAGGCATAGAAGTTGCCGTGCGCCAGGTTGACGATGCGCATCACGCCGTAGATGAGGCTCAAGCCCGCGGCGAGCAGGAACAAGGAGGCCGCCTGGAAAATGGAATTCAGGATTTGGACGATCAGGATTTCCATTTCCGCTCCGTGATCGGGATCAGACCCCTGGTCGCTGCCGGTGAGTTAGGATCGGGCGTCGTGGCCAGGGGTCTGACCCCGATCCGAGCTTACGAGCTCGCCGTGGATGCCGCCACGGGAGCGCCGTGCCTTCTAGTCTGGCGCGCCGGACGCGCCAATGCGGCGGATATGCAACGCCTTGGCCGACGGCTCCACGGCATTGCCGTCCAGGAAGACCGCCAGAATGACGGTATATTCGCCAGGCGGCAAATCCTGCGGCAGGTTGATGGTGAAGGCCCCGTCCGCCTGCCAGTCCATCTTGTCCACCTTGAGCACCTTGCCGGCCGCGTCGAGCAGCAGGTAGCGCGACACCACGAGAAGCGGATACGTCCCGCGCGCCGTCGAGTGCAGCAGCGGCTCCCTCCTGTGGATGGTGCCGCGCCCGCCCTTGAGCGTCATGTCGGCGCTGGCGCGGACCACGATGCGGTTGCCGTTCTGCGTTGCCTCGTCGATGACAGCGCGCGGCGGGTACACGAAACGGTCGAAGGTGCCGAAGCCGAGCGGATAGGTCATCTCGCGCACCGCCTCCAGCACCACCCCGTCGGTGCTCCAGGACTTCAGTCGGAAGGGGCCGTTGGCGACGAGGAAATGGCCGTTCTTCGCGGCGTACTCCCTGAGCGAGTGCCAGCGCTCCCGCGCCTCGTCGGCACTCACCAGGTCCTGCAAAGCCACCGGCCGATAGCCTTCGCGCTCGAATTGCGCAGCCAGGTCCTGCAACTTCGCCTGCAGCGCCGGATCGCGCACCAGGTCGAGCCACGGCACGTTCCGCCGCCGCGCCTCGGTCTCGGAGAAGGCCGCGTCGCCGCGGTCCACCGCCGCCTCCATCAGCGCCAGCAGGTGCCAGGGCACCGTGCTCCAGGGCGGCGCGAGGGCGGCCACCTGCGTCTCGTCGCCCGGCGCGTCCCGCAGATACACCTCCACCACGGGCGTCCGCGTCACCACTTCCAGGCCCTCGGCGATGGTGTGCGTAGTGCGGTTCACGCGCACCACCTTCACGCCTGCCAGCCGCTCCTCGATGGCGGCGAATGCCGGCGCCAGCGCCGGCTCCCGGGCCGCGTCGCCGCCTCCCCAGCGGTAGAGGAAGGCATAGGGGTAGAGCACGTCGGCAACCGTCTCCTCCGTGCCATCGTCGAACGGCGAGGCCATCGCGTCGTAGGTCACCTTCTCCGAGGCGAACGCCCAGTCGCCCACGCGCTGGAGCCGGCCGCTGCCCGGCTCCGGCCGCAGCGCCTCGGCCGGCACCTTGATGCCGCCGGAGCGGCCTTCCACCTTGCTCGCCTCGAACTGGATGCGGTTCATCATCCAGCTCGCGTTGAACGGGAAGGGGATCATGGCTGGGTCGGCGATGGCCGCCCACATCAGCCGCCCCATGCCGTCGGTGAAGCCTGCCACCGGGTTCCACGCCGCCGCCGGGGCATCGCGCACGCCCAGATGCAGCTTGCCGTTCCAGGGGTACTCCTTGAGCTTGACCGTGCGGACGAAGACGGGGGCACTGAGGCCGTCGATCGCGTCGTAGGCGATGTTCTCCGCGCCCGGCGGGTAGGCCTCGTTGGAGAACTCCACCCTCGGCGCGTAGCCCACCACCGTGCGGCTGCAGCCGCCGGTGAGCGCGGCCACCAGCCGCCGCTCCAGATCGACGCGCTCCGCCAAGCCCCCGCGCGATTCGCCGTGGATCAGGCGCTGGTAGATCTCGTCCGCTGCCCCGCGGCCCGCATCGTCGAGGCCGGGTGCCAGCAGCCGGTAGGCGTGGAACCAGCCCTCCCTGATCCAGGGCAGCCCCGGCCAGGCGCCGACACGCCCGGCCGCTGCGGACATGACGTCCTCCACCGGCACGGACTCGACGATGGCGTCCGCGCCGTCGGCCACCGAACCGAACCGGGCCCTCACCACGGCTTCAGCCAGGCGGCCCTTGGCGCCGATCCGCTCTGCCGCGGCCGGCGCGGAGCCGACGGCAGCCCTCGCGGCCTCGACGCGGTCCAGGTGGTGCAGGTAGTCGGCGTGATAGGGCGTGATGGGATAGGGATGGAGCACGAAGCCGTCCGCCTTGCCGTCTCCGAGCGCCGCCGCGATGCCGCGGGCGGCGGCGCAGCGCGCCTGCGCCGATGCAAAGCGTCGGGATTTGGCGTCGAGCGAGAGCACCAGGAACGCGCCGAGCGATTTGACCGACTTGACCTCGCCGGGCACCGGCTGGGTGAAGGTCGGGACGGCGCCGACGTAAGCATGCAGCGTCGCATCGGCGAGGCCGCCAGCGGCGGCCTCCGGCGTTACGGCGTCGATGCGGATCTCGTCGGGGTAGTACGAAGGGAAGTGGCCGATGGAATGCCCGGCACCGGTGCGCCCGCTGAAGAGGACGACCGCGGTGGCCAGGACCAACGCTGCGGTGGCCCGGCACCGGCCGCGCGAGAACTTAGAGCCCATGGCCCCGGTGCATCCGATCACCCTGCGTGGCCGTAGATCGGGTCGCCGCCGGCACAAGGCCGGCGGCAGTCCCAATCCCAACCATGCCTATCGGGCCTCGCTGCGCTCGACCCAACCTACGAGTTGGTTCAGCCTATGCGTGCCAGGTCGTCTTCAGCCAGTTGGCCGCGGCGGTGGACTCGTTGTGCGTGGTGCCCGGCTTCGGCCAATTCGGCGGCGCGGTGATGTCGCGGATCGGGATGGTGACGATCGAAGCCGGGTCCCAGATCGGGAAGTCGTACTTGGGATCGTTCTTGGTCATCCCGATGATGGTATCCTTGTAGCCCTGGTGGTTGTCGGGCCGGATGTAGAGGTAGCCGGCCGGCGCGTTGATCCCCATGCCTTCCAGCATGGCAATGATCGTGTCGTCGTCCGGCCAGCCACCGACCAGGCCGTTGGCCTTCTCGATCGCCGCCTTGAGCAGGTAGAGCGACGTGTAGGCGCCGTCGGCTTCGAAGCTCGGATATTCGTTCCAGCGCTTGTAGTAGCGCTCGACGAACGAATCGTTGATCGGCCAGCGCCCCTTGGCGGGATGCGTGAAGAAGTAGTTGGCATGGCAGCCCGCCAGCACTCCCTCGGGGTGGTCCTTGCCGATGGCGTGCGGCTGCCCGCCGAAGGCCAGCGTGGTGGCCACCTTCATCTTGTCGAACAGGCCGTAGCGCAGCGCCTGCTTGTAGAACGCCACGTAGTCGCCGCCCCACACGCCGCAGATCAGAACATCCGGCTTATCGGAGATGATCTTCGTGATGTGCGCCGTGAAGTCGGTGGTGCCCAGCTTCGGCCACGCCTCGGAGACCGCCGTGGCGCCGGGAACGAGCTTCTGGTACGCGAGCATGAAGTGCTCGTGCACGTTGCGGCCATAGCTGTAGTCAGGCTGGATGGATGCGACCTTCTTGGCCTGGGGCCAAGCCTTCGCCGCGCCTACCGCCGACGTGATTCCGTCCGCCGACTGGATGTTCGTGACACGGAACGTGTACTTGGGGTTCGGCACGGCCTTGTCGAACAGGAAGTCGGTGCAGCCGTCGTTGAACATCGTCAGCACCTGCAGCTCTTCGGCCACCGGCCC
>DASXAA010000243.1:0-47246 GCA_036407035.1 Thermoleophilaceae bacterium
GCTCGGGGTGGCGGTGCAGATGGCGCCGCCACCCCACGATCAGCTCTGCGACCGTACCCCCGACCACTACGGGTCGGGTACCCGGGTCAGGTCATCACTATCCGGTGCTCCACCACCGGGGCCACCGGCGAATGCGCGCCGATGTAGTCGATCGCCACCTGCATCAGGTCGTCGCCGGGCTGCAGCACGTCGGTCCCGTTCGCGAACGCCGTGTAGCCGTCGCCGCCACCGATGTACATGAAGTCGTTGGTGACGAAGCGGAGGGTGTCCGTGGGCCCGATCGGCGTGCCGTCGGCCCTGGCCAGCTGGTCGATGACCGGAGTCGTGCCGTTGCAGTGGAACGCCAGCTTCAGGCCCGACACCTGCGGGAAGCGGCCGGTCGCGATGTTCGGGTCGCATACCGGGCTGAACCCGTTCAGGAGTGCCTGCGTCAGCTGCTCGCCGGTGAGCGTCTCGATCACCGTCCGGTTGCCGAACGGCAGCACGGCGAACACCTCGCCCCACGTGATCTCACCCGGCTGCTCGCCCGCCGACGGCGGCGCGTACAGGATGTCCTGCCGCAGGCCGCCGGAGTTCGTGATCGCGGCGTCCACGCCCGGATACTTCTCCCGCATCGCGTCGGCGACCATGTTGCCCATCGCCGACTCGTTCAGCCGCGTCAGGTCGCGAAGGATGTCGTGGTTCGCGGCCTGGGTCCCGATCACCTTGTTGCGCAGCACCGCCGTCTGGGCGTTCGCGTCGTCCACGATCGCCTGCACGTCGGCGCGCTGCGCGACGCCGAGGTCCTTCGCGACCCGTGTGGACGCCCCGGCCCACGCCACGTCGCCGTGCCGCAGCAGCAGCTGGGCCACCGAGTAGCTCCCGCCGGCGTTCACGCCCTCGACCACCGGGATGTGGCCCACCACGGTGTTGGCGATCCGGTGCGTGTGCCCCGCGATCACGAGGTCGATCGTCGTGCTCTGGAGCGCCTGGACGATCCCGATGATCGGGCCCTCCCAGGGCACGGCGTCGCGGCCGTCGATCCGGTTCGCGCCGAGCACGGCGCCCTCGTGGATGACCACGATCTGGACCTTCACGCCCTGGCGGCGCAGCCGCCGCGACTCCCTCTGGATGCGCTCGGCCTCGTCGAGGAACAGGAGGCCCTCCGTGGCGCCCGCGCTGACCAGCTCGGGCGTCGTGTGGACCGTGGCGCCGATGACCCCGACGCGCACGCCGTTCACGCGCAGCACGACCGACGGCTTGACGAAGTCGGGCGCCTCGCCCGTGTCCTCGTCGACGATGTTCGCCGACAGGAACGGGAAGTTCGCCCGCGCCTCGTGCGCGAGGATGCGCTCGACGCCGAAGTCGAACTCGTGGTTGCCGAATGACGTGGCGTCGAGCCCCCACGCGTTCTCCACGTCGATGGCCGGCTTGTCCTCCAGCAGGGCCGAGTTCGGCGGCGAGGCGCCGACGTTGTCCCCGGCCGCCAGCAGAAGCGTCCTGCCGGGCAGCGAGGCGGCCTCCTCGTCGAACATCGTGGCCAGCTGCGACGCCCCGCCGACCGGGACGTTCAGCGTGTCCATCGCTGTGGTGGTCGACTCGAGCTGGCCGTGGAAGTCGTTCAGCCCGACGATCGACAGCGCCTTGTACCTGCGGCCCTTCTTCAGCAGGTCGCGCCTGACGACGCCCTGGCTCTGCTGCGGCGTCGGGATGCCGGACAGGAACGCCGCGGTCGGCGCCAGGTCGATGCTGCGCACCCCGCGCACGACCCCGTGCTTGATCGCCGGACCGCCGGCCAGGAACGTGGCCCGCATGTTGGTGTTGGAGCGCAGGTCCTGCACGTCCGGCACGTAGCCGTGCTGGCCGAAGAATGCCGAGCGCGCGATCAGCGTGCCCGGTGTCGCGGCGTCGAACTGGTACGGCGGCGTCGCGAACACCACCACGTCGCCCGTGCGGGTCGGGTGCGCCATGTCGGCGGTGCTGTTCGGCCCGTTCGGGATGTGGCGCGCCTCCGCCTTCGTGAAGACGCGGTCGATCACCTTCCAGCCCTCCGGCTGCCCGTCGCCGGTCCAGTCGTTCGGGTCCTGGAGCGCGAGGAAGGCGTCCTTGATCCGCCCCACGGTCTTGGCCTCGTCGCCCGCCGGGACCTGCTGGAAGCCGCCGCCCGCCGGGTCGCGCCCGGCCAGGTTCAGGTACACCTGCAGCGCGCCGCCCGCGTAGCAGGCCTTCGCCATGCCGATCGTCTCGCCGGTCGCCGGGCGGCAGTTGCCCGTCTGCGGCCGCGACAGCAGGCCGAGGTCCACGAGCACCTTGCTCGCGTCGATGGCGGCGAACTGCGGCGCGAAGCCGTGGTCCGAGCTGACGAACGTGTTCAGGTCGCGGTCGTGCAGGTGCTTCTGGGCGAGGCGCAGCGTCGAGTCGGCCTCCTCGTAGGCCTCGCGGATGAACGCCTCGCGCTGCCTGACGCGGTGGTCCGGCGTGCCGTTCACCTCGATGTCGTCGTACGCCGGGTTCGGCGCGCCGTTCGGCAGCCGCCTCGTGACGAGCCCGAGGAACTGGTGCTGGAACTCGTCCGTCGAGGGGGCGCCCACGAGCGCGATGTCCGGTTTGTACGTGTCGAGCACGTACTTGATCAGCGGGTGGTAGAGCTTCGACCAGTAGAGGCCCTGCTCGGCGTAGGTCTCCTCGCTGACGATGCCGGACTCGAGGACGGCGAAGTCGCCCGCCTGCGACGACGGGAAGCGCTCGGCGACGAAGTCCTCGAAGCTGCCGCTGAACCCGGGCTCACCCTTCCAGTTCGGCCAGATCGCGATCGCGCGCGTGACCGAGGTGTGGAACAGCCGCACGTGCGAGAGGTCCGGGTCGAGCCGCTCGACCTTGACCAGGAACGCGCCGGTCTTGCCGTCCAGGTCGCTGCCCTGGATCGTGACCTTGACGTCGGCCCACTGGCCCTGCTTCAGGTCGCCGACCGAGTCGTCGCCGTCCTTCGTCGTCGAGAACAGGACGCGGTCGTAGCGCGTGCGGTTGTCGTTGCGGCTGTCGTAGACGTAGGCGTTCAGGCCGTACTTGTCGACGGTGCCGTCGAGCACCCGCAGCCGCATCTCCTTGGCCGGGCTGTACGACTGCGGCACGTCGCTCCAGCCGGTGGCGTCAGAGGGCGCCGCCTGCGGGAACGGGTCGCGTCCCGCGAAGCCGTCCGGGTGGTCGAACTGCAGCCCGAACGAAGCGACGAACTGGGCGTTGTCGGTCGGCGAGATGTAGTTCGTCGCCACACCGCGGCCGGAGCGGAAGTTGCGGAAGTCGAGCGTCGGGCCGTCGATCGAGCCGCTGCGGCCGCCGGCCCATTCGATCTGCGCCACCTTCTTGCCGCCCCGCTCGGCAGCCTGGGCGAGCGTCTCCGCCTGCAGGATGCTGTTGGCACTGAACGCCGCCGTGCTGTTGCCGAACGGCTGGCCGTTGATGTGGAAGGTGTTGTTGGTCGACCCGTGGACGCCCGGCCAAGCCCCGGTCGTGAGCGTGAACCAGCCCGCCCCGGTGTTCGGCGGCGCCTGCGTCAGGAGGCCGTTCCCGGAGGCCTTCGCGCCGTGGCGCAGCAGGTCACGGAAGCCGGGCACGACGCCCTGCGCCGCGTACTTCTCCACGGCGTCCTGGCGCATGCCGTCGGAGGCGAAGAAGAGCAGCTTGCCGTCGCCTCGGTGGTGATGATGGCCGTGGCCCTTCCAGTGGAAGGAACCGGCCACCGCCGTGAACGGCAGCAACGCCGCGATCACCGCGAGCGCCGCCAGCGCGCACAGCAGACGAACGCGGTTGCGGGCGCCGTCCGATGCCACCGAAACGTCCTTGCTCATCAAGCCTCCCTCAATACTCGGCCTCCGGGTAGCGGTACCCTAAGGCCTGGAGGCTTGCGCGTGTCGGCTACTCGCCGTACTCGGTCCAGCGCACCCAGCGGCCGTTCCGCTTGCACTCGTCCCAGGTGCCGCCGGGGCTGTCCACGTGGCCGAACTGCCGCAGGCGCCAGCCGTGCGGGCAGCGCCCGTGGTGCTCGTAGAAGTTCGCGATCCGGCGCCCCTTGCGGCAGCCGAGGTCCTTCGTGTGGACGCGCCCGGCGGCGTGGTACGTGCCGCACCAGCGGACCTTGGCCGAGGCGGGAACGGCGGCCACGAGCAGCACGCCCAGGGCCAGGCAGAGGGTGAGGAGGCATGGACGCATCGGCGGAAGAGTAGTACCCGATCTCGCGCCCGGATACCTCAGCCGGCTGGGGGGAAATCCGGATGGTCGAACGTGATCCCGGGCAGGCCCATGTCGCGCAGGACGAGCTGGGCGGTGTGCAGCCCGGAGACGAGCGCCCGGAGCGAGCCCGTGCCCGGCTGCGTCCAGTGCCCGGACAGGAACAGCCCCGGCAGCGGCGTGATGTGCGGCGAGCGCTTGCCGCCCGTCTGCGACGGCACGTTCTCCCAGCCGTAGGCCGCGCCGTTCCGGTTCAGCGAGTGGCGCTCGAGCGCCTGCGGGGTGGCCGTCTCGAGGAACGTGACGGACTCGCGCAGGCCCGGGAACACTCGCTCGTAGGAGTCGAGCACGACGCGCGTGTAGTCCTCCGCGGCCTCGTCCCACGGCCGCCCGATGTCGTACGGGGCGAGCGAGCGCACGATCAGCAGGTGCTCGCCCTCCGGCGCGAGCGACGGGCTCGCGAGCGTCGGCACGGTGCCGAACATGCCGCCCGGCTTTCCCGCCTGGATGTCCTCCCAGGTGTCGTCGTGGTCCACGTGCAGCGCCCGGAACGTCTCGTGCACGGCCCCCGTCGCGCGCAGGTCGAGGCTCGTGCCCACGAACACGATCACGGCCGACAGCGACGGCTTCATGCGCCGCAGCCGCTTGAGGAAGGAGGCCGGCAGGTGCTCCTCCCCCACCATCGACTCGAACGTCGCGGTCGCGTCCGCGTTCGACACCACCCGCTCGGCCCGCACCACGTCGCCGCCGTCCAGCTCCACGCCGGCGGCACGCTCGCCGTCCACGACGATCCGCTCCACCCGGCGGCCGAGCACCAGCTCCCCGCCCGCGTCCTCCATGCCCGCCACGAACGCGTCGGCGAGCATCTGGAAGCCGCCGTCGGGGTAGAAGCAGCCCTCGAGGTACACGCTCAGCACTGTCGAGAACGTGACGAACGAGAGCTTCGAGGGCGGCACCCCGAGGTAAGGCCAGGAGACGCCGGCCACCGCCTTCAGGAGCGGGTCGGAGAAGTGCTCGTCGAGCGCCTCCTGCGTCGACGACTTCAGGTACTTGAACAGCACCGGGAAGCGGCGCGCCGCCTCGTCGAGGCCGCCGAGACCGAGCTGCGGCGGCAGCTCGTGCGCCTGCTTGTGGAGCGTGCGGCAGAGCGAGAAGAACTCCGGGATCCGGTCGGCCTCGTCCGGGAACGCCTCCTGGTGCACCGCCGTGAACCCGTCGAGGTCGAACGGCGTCTCGATCTCGAAGTCCGGGAACACCGCCTTGTAGTTCGACTCGAGCGGCACGAAGCGGCAGCGGTCGCGCACGCCGAGGTGCTCGAGCACGGCGACCGGCAGCGCGTGGTCGTGGCCCTGGGGGAACACCGAGATGGCGGGGTCGAGCGTGTAGCCGTCCCGCTTGAAGGCGTGCGCGTAGCCGCCCGGCTTCTCCCCCTGCTCCACCACCAGCACGCTGCGCCCCGCCGACGCCAGCATCGCGGCCGCGCTCAGCCCCCCGATGCCGCCCCCGACGACGACGACGTCGTAGGCCTGCTCGCGGGGCGCCGCCGCCATCAAGTCTCGCGCAGGAACTGGTAGCCGCCGCCGTGGAAGAGGAGCGGCTTGTTGTCCGTGATCCCGAGCGCCATCACCTCGCCGACGAAGATGTCGTGGTCGCCGGCCTGGAGCGTCACGTGCAGCGAGCAGTCGAGGTACGCCACCACGCCGTCGAGGATCGGCGAGCCGGTGATCTCGGTCTTGTGGGCCACCTCCCTGAAGGCGTCGCGGCCCTTCGGGCGCTCCTTCGACGCGAAGTAGCGCGAGATCGGCTCCTGCTCCTCGGCGAGGATGTTCACGGCGAAGCACTTGTTCTGGCGCAGGTGCTCGGACCCCTCCGACCCGCTGATCACGCACACGAGCACGAGCGGCGGGTCGAGCGACACCGACGAGAACGCGTTCGCCGTCATGCCGTACGCGTGCTCCTCGCCGCGCGTCGTGACCACGGTGATGCCGGTGGCGAACGCGCCCAGCGCGCTGCGGAAGTCCTTGGCGCTGAACCCCTGCCTGGCGGTCGCTGCCTCCACTCCGCCCCCTAGCGCCCCGAGGCCGCGAGCCTGTCCTGGATCACCCGCTCGAACTCGGCCGTCGTCCCGAGCGCCTGGGCCACGAGCTCCTTGAACGTGTCCCGCTCCATCGTGAGCAGCTTGCTCGGCTTCGTCGCGGTGACGGTCGCGACCCGCGGCGTGTCGGTGAGGATCGACACCTCGCCGTAGAAGCCGCCCGGGCCGACCCGCTCCCTGGCGCCCTCCTCGCGGCTCACCTCGAGCTCGCCCTCGACGACGATGAAGAACTTGTCGGCCGGGCCGCCCTCGCGGACGACGACGTCGCCCTCGCCGACCTCCATCTGCTGCAGGGCGGCGCCGATCGTGTCGATGTTCTCGACCGGCAGGTCCGTGAACACGCTGTAGGCGCGCTGCCGGTGGAACTCGGCGCCGAACGTCTCGCCCTGTGTCTCGCTGCCCGAGTCCGTGTTGTCGATGAACTCGATGTCGGTCGGGGCCACGCGGAAGAACGAGATGCTCATCGTCGCGCCCGGCGAGAGGTCCGGGAACTTGTCGCCGAACAGCGCCGCCACGCGTGCGATCTCCTCGCCGCTCAGGATCACGCGCGCCTCGGCCATGCCCTGCACGCCCTTCGTCTGGCGCAGGTCGTCCGTGTAGCTGTCGATCGCGAACGACACGATCGGGTTGCGCTCGATGTGCTTGGCCGTGGTGGTGTTGGGCTTGCTCCAGAAGTAGAGCGTCGGGCCGTCGTTCACGTACAGCAGCGTGGTGGCCCGCGGCACGCCCGCCGGCGAGGCGGTGGCGAGCGTCATCGTGCCCTGCTCGCTCAGGAAATCGAGGACGTGGTCCGGCAGCTCGACGGCCGGCTGGTCTGTCATTCAGCTGTCTCCTTGGGTTGCGGCCTCGCCCATCCTAACCCCGGTGCCGCTTGCGGTGAGAGGGCCGGCAGGGCGTCCGGTCCCTCTTCAGGACGGTGTGTCCGTCCTTGAAGGTGAACGAGCTGCGCGTGCTCCAGTAGCCGCGCCGCGGACACCTCGGCGGGGTCGTGACCAGGTGGTGCCCCTGGTAGGTGCTCGGCCCGAAGGTGAGGTCCACCCGCTGCGTGTGGAACCCGCCCGCGATCACGTTCATCGTCCCGGACACGAGCGCGTGGTTGTTCGGCGTGAGGAAGAAGTGGTCGACCACGAGGTTGGTCCCGGCCAGGTACACCGTGAGCATCCAGCGCAGGTCGCGCAGCTGGTCGATGGTCACGTCGGCGTTCGCCTCCACGCCGGCGTCGTTCTCCGCGTGCGCGGTGCCGTGGCCGATCTGCGTCGTGTCCGGGCATGCGTTGCCGGCCTGCGCCGCCAGCTCGCTGTCGCTCGCCGAGCACGTGGGCGAGCCCTGCGGATCGAGGATCGTGCCGTCGTGGAGCGCGATCGTGAAGTGGTCGAGCGAGTCCGGCGGCGCCGACGGGTCGGCCGGATCGGCGAAGGTGAGCCCCACCTTCAGCGAGGTGGCCTTGTGGGGCTTCTTCGTCTGCAGGTCCGACTGGAAGCGGGTGACGTCGGTCGCCGCGTACGACGCAGCGGCGAACAGCCCCACCGCGATGACCGCGATGCAGCCGGCGAGCCTCTTCATGTGAGTCCTCCTAATTGGTCAGCTCGGCGCGATGCCGAGCTGCTCGAACATGCCGAGCGCGTCCCACGAGGTCCAGGCCTCGGCGATCCTGCCGTCGGCGATCCGCGTGACGGTCATGCCAGTGACGGTCGCCTCCTTGCCCGTGGCCGGCATGCCCATGAAGGTGTTGGTGTGGGTCCCGTGGGAGCTGTGGCGCGAGCCGACGAGGTCGCCCTCGGCGACCTGGTCCTCGACCGTCACCTTGATGTCCGGGAACCCCTCGAACCAGCCGCCGATCACCTGCTTGGCCGGCTCGGTCCCTGACGCCTCGATCGCCCCGCCCGCCGACGTGTTCTGCCAGAGGGCGTGCAGAACGAAATCCGGGGAGTAGACCTCGTCCAGGTAGTCGAGGTTGCGGTTGTTCCACACCTCCTCGAAGAACTTGCGGACGAGAGCCTTGTTCTCCTCCTCTGACACCACTTGCCTCCTTGTCGGCGACGGGTCCATAGCAACACCTACCACGGCTCGCATGGGCCAGTCAAACGCTCGCGGCGCGTTCCGGGCGGAGGTAGGCTAGCCCGGAACTTCAAGGAGGTCCCCAGGTTTGACTCGCGACGGCAGGGTGATCATCGTCGGCGCCGGAATCGGCGGCCTCACGGCCGCCGTCGCGCTCCACAAGGCGGGCCGCGAGGCGGTCGTGTTCGAGCGGATGGACTCGCTCAAGGAGTTCGGCGCGGGCTTCACGATGAACTCGAACGCGGTCACTGCGATCCGCGAGGTCGGGCTCGACAAGGCGGTGGAGGAGGCCGGCGCCGAGCTCAAGCGGTTCGTGCACCACACCCGCAAGGGCAAGGTGATCGCCGAGTGGCCGACGGAGCAGATCTCCCGCAACGTCGGCGCGCCGATCATCGGGATCAGCCGGCCTGGCGTTCAGCGCATCCTGCGCGACGCGCTCGGCGACGCCGTGGAGATCCGCTTCGGCCACGAGTGCGTGGGCGTGGAGCAGGACGCGGACGGCGTGACCGCCCGCTTCGCGAACGGCGCCGAGGAGGGCGGCGCGGTGCTCGTGGGCGCCGACGGCTCGAAGTCGACGGTGCGCCCGCTCTTCGACAGCACCGAGCGCCACTACTCCGGCTACACGACCTGGCTCGCGTCGGCCGAGTTCACGGATTTCCCGGACGGCACGCACGCGCAGTGGTACGGGCCGAAGACGATCCTCGGCGCACACCCGATCGGCGGCGGGCGCACCTACTGGTACGCGGGCTATACGACCGCGCCGGACGGGAGCGACCCCGACCCGAAGCAGGCGGTGCTCGACCTCTTCGGCGACTGGGCGCACCCGCTGCCCGCGATGCTGCGCGCCACGGACCCGCGCGACCTCGCGCGCTCGGACATCTACGACCTGCCGCGCCGCGAGACATGGGGCCGCGGACGCGTGACGCTGCTCGGCGACGCCGCCCACTCGATGGTGCCGGCACTCGGCCAGGGCGCCTGTCAGGCCGTGGAGGACGCGATCGTGCTCGGCCGCCTGCTGGGCGCCTCGGAGGACGACCCGGCGGCGCTGAAGGAGTACGAGCGGCGGCGGATCGCGCGCACGGCGCCGATCGTCAAGCGGGCGCGCATGCAGGGCAAGCTGATGCAGGGCGACAACCCCGTGATGAGCGTCGTGCGCAGCGGCTTCTTCCGCTTCGCGCCGAAGAAGCAGGTGCTGAAGGGCTTCGAGGAGTTCCTGACGTTCGAGCCCTAGCCGTCGCCGCCCGCCGCCGCCGGCGCCGGCCCGCCGGCCGGGATGACGCCGAGCTGCATGAGCATGCCGAGGATGTCGAAGTTGTCCCAGGCCTCGATGATCTTGCCGTCCTCGACGCGGTTGAGCGTCATGCCGCGCACCACGCCGCGGTTGCCCGTCGGCGGGATCGTCCCACGCGCGCTCGAGAGCGGGCCGGTCTGGGTGCCGCCGGACTCCCAGACGCTCAGCACCTTGTCGCCCTCGGCGACCATCATGTCGCAGCGCAGGTAGAGGTCGGGCATCGCGGTGCGGAACTGCATCACCGCCTCCTTGGCGCCCTCGGGGCCCTGCTTCGTGAGGCCGGGCGCGAGGCCGTGGTCGACGAAGTTCTCGTGGAAGATCTCGTCGACCACGTCCAGGTTGCCCTGGTCCCAGACCTCGGACCAGAAGCGATTGAGGACGGCCTTGTTCCGGTCTACCTCGTCAGACATCCACAGCCTCCATTTCGCCAGTCCTGTGCGTTAGCAATACCAGCGCCGCTCGCCCGCTGTCAATCACAGGCAGTGCACGTTCGGGTTCCAGATCGCGAGCGGCCCGTCCGGGTTGTGACGGTGCACCCACACGTGCATCTCGAAGCGGTCGACCTGACCCGGGCCGACGCCCGGGATCGGCCCGTCGAGATGCCCGAGCGGGATCTTCGGCGGGCGCTGCCCGTCGTCGGGGACCAGGTAGCCGACGCCCACCAGCTGCGGCGGCCGCGCGCCCGCCTTCTGCTCGTAGAACAGCAGCTCGGGGCGCAGCAGGTTCACCTGCTTGTCCTGGTTCAGGCGCAGGTTCTGGTAGGTCAGCCCGAGCGCGCCCGAGTCGTTGTCCGACTCCACGCACTTCGGCCCCGGCCGATAGCCCGCGGCGATCGCCGCGTTCACGTCCTTGAAGACGTCGGTGGCGCGGCGGATCGTGTCGAGGCGGGCGCGCTGCGCCGAGTCGGTCACCTCGTCCGAGCCGCAGGCCGCCAGCGGCAGCGCGACGACCAGCGCGAGCAGCAGCGCCGCGCGCCTCACGGCGCCTCCCCGTCGGCCGCCACCTCGAGCGTCGTCGTGCCGAGGCGGATGCCGTCCCCCGCCCTGACGACCGCGGGCGCCGCGATCCGGTGGTCGTTGACGAACGTGCCGTTGGTCGAGCCGAGGTCCTCGATCAGGATCCGGCCGGGGTCGAACAGCGCCGCGCTCGCGTGCCGGCGCGAGAGCTCGGGGTCCTCGCCGAGGCTTCCCGCCCCGGTCTCGGAGCGGCCGAAGACGAACGGCCGGTCGCCGAGCGAGATCGTCTGGCCGGTGGCCGGCCCGCTGACCACCTTGATCACGACGCCGGTGGTGGCCGGCGCGGGCGCCGCGCCGACGACCGCGAGCTTGGTGACGCCGACCTCGATCGCGTCGCCGGGTCCGACGGTCGTCGGCTTCGAGATCGGATTGCCGTTCACGCGCGTGCCGTTGGTCGACCCGAGGTCCTCCACCACCACCCGGCCGTCCACCGGCGAGACGCTGGCGTGGCGGCGCGACAGCTCGGCGTCCCCGCCCAGCCGGCCGGCGCCCGGCTCGTCGCGGCCGAGCACGAGCGGCGCGCCGCGGAGCGGGATGCGTGCCCCGGCCGCCGGGCCGGACACCACCTCGAGCATCGGCGCCCCGCGGGCCGCCTCGGCGCGGTCGGCGATCGCGTCCGGCAGCGCCGTGACGACCGACGGCGCGGCCACGGCCCAACTCTGCGGCTGCTCGACGACGACCTCCTCGGGAGCCGGTTCCTCAGGCGGCGCGGGCGGCTCGCGCCGCAGCGGGGCGATCGTGAACCACGCGGCGACCGCCGCCAGCAGGCACACCCCCGCGCCCACGAGCATGATCACGCCGAAGCTGTCGACGAAGGCGTCGGGGCCGCCCTTCCCCTCTCGCAGGCTCGTGGCGATCACCTCGGCCGAGACCGCGCCCATCACGGCGAGCCCGAAGGAGCCGCCCACCTGGCGCGTGGAGTTGATCACGGCGGCGCCCATGCCCGCCTGCTGGAACGGCACGCCCGAGAGCGCGGCGGCGGTGAGCGGGGTCAGCACGAGGGCGAAGCCCACGCCACCGAGCAGCAGGCCGGGGAGCAGGTTCCAGAAGTTCGAGTCGAAGTCGAGCAGCGAGAAGGCGGCGAGCGACAGGGCCAGGAACCCCATCCCGCCCGTCAGGAGCGGCCGCGGGCCGACCGTGCCGACGAGACTCCCGACCCTCCGCGCGAGCAGGATGATCAGGGCCATCATCGGGATCAGCGACAGGCCGGTCTCGATCGCGGTGAACCCCATGATCGTCTGCATGAAGAGCGAGCCGTAGAAGAGCAGCCCGAACAGCGAGAACCCGACCAGCACGGCCACGACGTTGGCGCCGGAGAAGGTGGTGCTGCGGAACAGCGAGAGGTCGAGCATCGGCGCCGGCACGGCCCGCTCGACGAACACGAAGGCCACGAGCCCGAGCGCGCCGCCGACGAGGAGGCCGATCGTGCGCGGGTCGCCCCAGCCGAAGTCGTTCGCCTTGAGCAGCGCGAACGTGATGGCGAAGAGCGAGGCGGCCGACACGAACGCGCCCGCGTAGTCGAGCCTGCGGTCCGTGGTCGGGTCCTTCGACTCCTTCACCCAGAGGTACGAGCCGCCCAGCATCGCGATGCCGATCGGCACGTTCACGTAGAAGACCCAGCGCCAGTCCACGTCCTCGGCGAGGAAGCCGCCGACGAGCGGCCCGAGCCCGGCGCCGAGGCCGATGATCGCCGACCAGGTGCCGATCGCGACGCCCAGCTTCTCGGGCGGGAAGGTCGTCTGGAGGATCGACAGCGAGGCGGGCATGATCAGCGCCGCGCCGACGCCCTGCACGGCGCGGAAGCCGATCAGCACGTTGATCTCGTCGGCGAGGCCGCAGGCCGCCGAGGCGCCGGTGAACAGGATCAGCCCGGCGACGAACATCCGGCGGCGGCCGAACAGGTCGGCGAGCCGGCCGGCCGTGAGCAGCAGCACCGCGAACGAGAGGGCGTATGCGTTCACGACCCACTGGAGCTCGGTGACCGAGGTGTCGAGGAAACCGAGGTCCTCCCGGATGATCGGCAGCGCGACGTTCACGATCGTCGAGTCCATCTGGACCATCAGCACGCCGACCGAGACGACGATCAGCGTGAGCCACTGCCAGCGCTCGACCTCGGGGGCGGCCGGCGGGGCCCCGTCCTGGGCGCTCACGTCAGTACTCGACCTTTCCGGTGATCCTGTAGTGGGCATCCTCGGTCCGCCCGGTCGGGCGGCCGCCCTGCAGCTTGTAGGTGCCCTCGATGCCCTCGTACGTCTGCGTGCCGTTGGCGACCGGTCCCTGCGCCTGCACGACCTCGCCGCCGTCCTTGTTCACCTGGATCGTGCCGCGCAGGTGGAGGCTGACGTTGCCGTCGGGGGTCGTCAGGAGGATGAAGCCGGTGAGCGGGGCCGGCGGCCCGCCGGGCTGCGCCTGGCCGCCGATGCGGCGCTGCACGACCGCCGCGACCTTGCCGAACGGCTCGCCGTTGAAGGGGCCGGAGACGACGAACGACGTCGGCGGCGCCAGCGGGATCGTCGTGAGCTGCGCGCGCAGCGTGTGGCTCTCCTTGGCGTCGGGGTCGCCGGCGAGCAGCAGCACGCCGAGCCCGACCGCGATCGCCAGCACCGCCACCGCCAGCACGATCAGGAGCCGCGGCGAGAGCCGCCGCCGGCGCGCGGGCGGGGCGGCCGGGCCGCCGCCGTCGGCCGGGCCGGCGACCGGCTCGGCCGGGGGCGCGGCGGCGGGCGGCGCGGGCGCATCGGCCGCGGCGGGCGCTGCCGCCGCCGGGGCCGCGGCGCCGGTGACCCGCGTGGGCTGGGCGACGGCCGCGACCGGCGTCTCGCTCACGCGCGTCGCCGAGTCAGGCGTCACCTCCAAGCGGACCTGGGAGGTGCCGAGGGCGATCGTCACGCCTGTCGCCACGGTCACGGGCGCCGCGATCCGGCGGCCGTCCACGAAGGTCCCGTTGGTCGAGCCGAGGTCCTCGATCACCACCCCGCCGTCGGACGGGCGCACGGCCGCGTGGCGGCGCGACATCTCCTCGTCGGGGATCGTCAGGTCCGCGTTCTCGCGCCCGATGACCACGTCTCCGACCACGTCGACCGTCCGCCCGGCCGCGGGTCCGGTCGTAACCGTCAGCCTGCGCACATTCCTGCTCGGAACGGTGGCGCGAAGCGAGTCATTGACAGCGCGAGGGCCTGCGTTGCCATCCAGTCGAGCCTAGTTTGGACCTGTGTCCCGGTCAAACAAATGGCGCGTTAAGCGTGGTTGACGCTCCCGCGGGGTCGCGCTTAGGGTCATATGGTGAGGTCGGTCATAGAAGCTGTCGGCCGCCGCGGCGTGATCGGCCTCGCGATCGTCCTCCTCGTGCTGCCGTTCGCGGCCGCGCGCGTCGCGTCCCAGGGGCTCCCCACGGCTGCCGCGCTCGACTGCGCCCCGGCGAAGCGCGACGCGTTCCTGCGCAAGGAGCAGTCGACCGTGCTGGCGAAGATCGGGCCGCTCCGCACCCTGCGGAGCAAGGCGGACCTCGCGCGCCTGGCCGGGCCGCCCTACAACTTCGTCTTCCCGACGCACGAGTTCACGAGCTTCCGCGGCATCGGGCTGACGATCTTCGACCCGATCGACCCGGTGCGCCCGGGCGCCCCGAACTTCCTCTTCTACGCGCCCAACCCGAAGGCGAAGGACGCCACCGACCCGAAGGGCCCGGACTTCCCGTACCAGCTGATCGGCTGGGGCTACGGCGTGCCGTACACGCCCGGCCGGGTGCCGAGCTTCCTGCCGTGCATCGGCAACAAGGACTGGCACATCCACGAGCGCGGGGTGCACGACGAGCGGACCGGCAAGATGGTCGTCATGCCGCCGGCCGAGGCCGCCTTCGGCGACTCCGCCGGCACGCTCGCCGACCCGCCGGCGCTGCGGCCGGTGGTCGGCTTCCCGCACGCCCGCTCGTGGACGGCCCACCTCTGGCTCGATCCGAGCGGCGTCGCCAAGAGCGGCATCCTCGACCCGGACGAGAAGCCCGCCGGCGTGGACCCGGGCGTGGGCTCGAGCTTCTACTTCCTCGACGACCCGCCCCAGGGGGCGCTCGAGCGCTTCGCCAACCTCGCCCGGCCGTTCGCGCTCGAGCCCGGCGAGGGCCAGCCGCTCCCGAGGGAGGGCACGACCTACACGCTGAAGGTCGCCTCCTTCCAATCGGGCGGCGCGTTCACGGCGATGGAGGTGGAGTTCGGGCCGACGAGCAAGGCGCCCACGAGCGGCCCGATCGACCGCTCCGAGGGCTACTACGTGCTCGAGGGCAACATCACGTTCAAGGCCGGCGGCCAGACGCTGCCCGCGCGCAAGGGCTCGTTCGTCTACATGCCGGAGGGCACGAGCTACACGCTCAAGGTCGGCTCGTCCGGCCGGGCGAAGGCGCTCCTGATCGCCGTGCCGGGCGGGCTCGACCAGGAGGTCGGCTTCAAGGAGCCCGGCCCGCCCGCGAGCGCGCCCTCGAAGCCGCAGGAGGGCGCCCAGCTGAAGCCCTACGTGCTGCAGCCGGACGAGGGCGAGGTGATCACCTTCCGCGGCGCCAAGTACGTGGTGAAGGCGGGCAAGAAGGACACCGCGAGCGAGTTCTCGCTGATGCAGATCGACATGCCGCAGGGCGCGGCGCCGCCGCCGCACATCCACCACCGCGAGATCGAGTCCTTCTACCTGCTCGACGGTCAGATGACGTTCGCCTCCGGCGGGCAGTCGCTGCCGGCGCTGGGCGGCTCGCTCGTGTTCCTCCCGCTCGGGCTGCCGCATTCCTACTCGGTCGACACCGGCACGGCGCACCTGCTGCTGCTGGCGGTGCCGTCCGGGCTCGAGGACTTCTTCCGCGCCCTGCAGGAGGCCGGCAACCAGCCGCTGAGCGCGCGCCAGGCGCAGCGGTTCGGGGTCGAGCCGGTGGTGCCGCAGGCCGCTGCGCAGGGCGACTAGGGCCGCGCGGCCTTGCGGGTCCTCTGTGGTTTCCGGGGACGCCGCGCTTACAGCCGGCAACGAGAGGGTGGGTTCGGGAGGTGATGTCGCTTTTTGGGTGCTATAGCACCCATGAGGCGACATCACCCTCCTCCTTCGACCCCTGCTTGCTCGCCGTAAGCGCGCTAGAAGTCCGTATCGCCCTTCAGGCTGAAGCGGCTTATCGACGTTCCGGGCGCGTTGTTGCCGGCGATCACGAAGTTGCCCGAGATGTCCTCGAAGTCGCCGGTGCCCTTCGTGATCTTCGCCGCCTTCCCGCGCACGATCTCCTCGCCCTTCGGGCCGAGCTGGACCGTGCCGTGCACCTCGCCGAAGAACGAGCCGCGCGGGCCCGAGAAGGTCACGTCCAGCTGCAGCGGTACGGGCGAGCCGCCCGGGATCGGCTGCTGCTTCACGTGCCGGATCACGAGCACGGACATGCGGCCGGTGGCCTTCGAGTCCTCGATGCCCCCGACCGTGGTGAGCGCGCCCGGCACGGACAGCACGGCGGTCTTCACCCTGCCGTTCAGCGGGTGCGCCTCGGCCGAGGCGTCGTCGTCGCCGCCCAGCACGAGCACCAGGACGACGGCGATCGCCGCCACCACCAGCAGGCCGATCAGGATCGGAAGCCACGGGATGCCGCGCCGCGGAGCGGCCGGTGCGCCCGCGGGCGGCTCGCCCGGCGCCTGGGGCGGGGCGGCGGCCGGAGGCGCGGGCGGTGCCGCGGGCGGCTCGGCCGCAGTGGCGGCGGCGGGCGGCTCGGCCGCAGGACCGGCTGCGGGTGGCGACGGAGCGTCGGCGGCTGCGGGCGGCGGAGCGTCGGCCGCGGGCACGGCCCCGACCTTCGTCGGCGCGCCCGCCGGCGCGATCACCTCGCCGACCTTCGTGGGAGCGCCCGCCGGTGCGATCACCTCGCCGACCTTCGTGGGAGCGCCCGCCGGTGCGATCACCTCGCCCACCTTCGTGGGAGCGCCCGCCGGTGCGATCACCTCGCCCTCGGGCTCCCCCGCCGGCGCGACCACGTCGCCAACCTTCGTCGGCGCCCCCGCCGGCGCGATCTCGCCCGGCATCGCCGGCACCTCGCGCACTCGCGTCGCGGCGACCGGCAGCTCCACCGCGATCTCGGTGCCGCCCGCCTTCACGGTCCCGCCGACCGTCAGCGTGACCGGCTCGGAGGCCCGGCTCCCGTTCACGAATGTGCCGTTCATCGAGCCGAGGTCCTCGATCTCCACGCCCTGGCCCGCGGGCCTGATGGCCACGTGGCGCCGCGAGAGCTCGGGGTCGTCGATCGTCAGGTCGGCGCCCTCGCGCCCGACCACGATCTCGCGGTCCAGCGCGACCGTCTCGCCGGCGGCCGGGCCGGAGACGACCCGCAACGTGGCGCTCACGCCGCAGCCCCCACGAGCTCGTCGAGGAGCATGTTGCGCAGCCCGGGCGCGCGGTCGTAGGCCTCCGCCAGCGTCAGCCCGTCGTCGCTGAACAGCCCGTCCTTCTCCCATCGCTCGGGATGCACGCTGACCGCGTACGGGTCGACGCGCCGCCCCGGGTCGGGCGGCCCGTCCGGCAGCCGCCGGCAGGCCTTGTGGAAGTACACGACCGCCATGCCCTCGAGGATCCCGACGTTGGTGCGGTAGCGGTCGCGCAGGGTGTCCTCGTCGAGGCCCGCCTTCAGCTCCTTGAGGCGGTCCCACATCGCCGGGAACGTGCTCGTGACCGCGTGAACGCCGGTCGGGTTGTCGGGCTGGCCGAGCGCGTGCCAGTCGCGGAACATCTGCTGCACCGTCGCCGACAGCCTCAGCGCGTTGCCGAGGTGCTCCACGACCGACTGCGTGAACTCGAGGTCCGTGTACTTGTCGTAGTACTCGCGCGGCGCCTGGGTGCCCCAGTAGGCGACGTAGTCGTACGTGACCTTGTTCGCGAAGACCTCCGCGTCGCCGAACTCGGCGTAGTGGTCGTTCCACACGGAGTCGAGCACGGCCTCGAACAGGCCGATGAAGCCGGCGTTGTAGGTCTCGGCCAGCTGCGTGACGTCCTCGCCGTCGAGCTCGCGCGCGATCAGGTCGGTCGCGAACGTGTTCGAGATCGTGATGTAGTCGGAGCCGGGCGAGTAGAGCGGGTCGAGGAACACGCCGGACTCGCCGCTGAGCGCCCAGCGGTCGGGCGAGTACACGCGCTCGCAGCCGTGCGCGAAGTCCTCGATCTTGAGGAAGTCCTGCACGTCGTCGCGGCGCTCCGCCATCGCGTCGGCGAGCTGCGGCTCGTGCTCGCGCAGCCAGTCCATCGCCGCGTCGAAGGTCGAGATGCGCTCCCACGGGTGGAAGCGCGGGTCGGCGACGATGCCGATCGAGTGCGACTCCGACGCAAGCGGGATCAGCCAGACCCAGTAGCCCTCGCCGACGAGGTGGTTGGTGCTGTGCCAGCGGATGCCGGGCCGCTCCATGCGGCCCATCCAGGCCTCGTCGTGGGCGCCCCACTCCTCCAGGTCCACGAACCCGTTGCCGACCCGCCACCAGGCCGAGTTGATCGAGTGCGGCACGTCCTTCTCGAGGCCGAGCTTCTTCTTCAGGATGAAGGCGCGCCCGGCGCAGTCCACGACCCAGCGTCCGCTCACCGTGTGGTCCGACCCGTCGGCCGTGTACGTGACCGTGTGCACGTCGCCGAGGTCCACGTCCTGCACCCGGCTGCCGCCGCGCACGTCCACGCCCCGCTCGATACAGCGCTCGGCGAGCGCGTTCTCGAACCGTCCGCGGTCGAGCTGGTAGGTCGGCACCGGCGCGAAGGCGCGGTCGCCCCACTCGGCGCGGCGGGTGATGTCGCTGTTGTCGCCCGCCGGGAAGAAGAAGCGCAGCCCCGCCTTCTCCAGCTGCTGGTCGAGGATGTGGCCCTTCATCCCGCACACGCGCGTGAAGTAGTCCGCGCTGATCTCGACCGTGGACTCGCCGACCTTGAAGGCCGCCTCGGGCGCCGGTCCCTCGCGCTTCTCGAGCACGCAGATCGACGTGCCGGGACGCCTCGCCTCGAGTTGGAGGGCGAGCGTCAGTCCCGCGAGGCCGCCGCCGAGGATGACGACGTCGAAGGGGTCGGTCGAAGCATCCATCTAGACCTCCTGGTCGGGCGGCCGTCCCGGCCGCCCGCTGCGAGTCCGGGCCACCGAGCCATCCTCGCCCACCTTCCGGGGACCGTCAACCGACCGCCGGGTAGATAAAGGATGACCCCCAATATGCTTCTAAACGGAATGGGGGCCGAGACCTTTCGCCGCTGCTTCGAGGCGGGCGACATCGAAGCGGTGATGGCCGATCTGGCTCCCGGCTTCACCCTCTACCACGCCGCGCGATCCGAGCCGGCCTCAGCTCCGGCGCCGATCGACCGCATCCTCGAGGCGGCCCGCACGACGCTCGGGCCGGACTTCCGCTTCACGGAGCATGCGCGCGGCGACGGCCTGCACGCATTGCGCTGGACCGCGACGATCGACGGCATGCACGCGGACGGTGTGGATGTCGTGCGCGAGGACGGCGACGGCCGGCTGCTCGAACTGCGCATCACGATGCGGCCGCTGCCCGCGATCGAGGTCTGGAGCCGCCTGATGGGCGAGCGGCTCGGCGACGGGCACGGGCCGCCCGTCATCTAGCCGCCGCGGCCGCCTGCTCGGCGGCCAGGAAGTGCTCGAGGAAGTCGGTCGTCACGTCTCCGGCGCGGAACTGCTCGTTGGCGAGCACGCGCCGGTGGAACGGAATCGTGGTCTTCACCCCGCGCCCCTCGATCCGGAACTCCGACAGCGCGCGGTCCATGCGGTCGATCGCGGCCGCCCGGTCCGGCGCCCACACGATCAGCTTCGCGATCAGCGAGTCGTAGTACGGCGCGATCGTCCAGCCCGGATAGCAGTGCGAGTCCACGCGCGTGCCGGGGCCGCCGGGCGGCACGTACACGTCGAGGCGGCCGGCGGCCGGCGCGAAGTCCTTGTCCGGGTCCTCCGCGTTGATGCGGCACTCCATCGCGTGGCCGCTGAGCTTCACGTCCTCCTGCGACACCGACAGGGGCTCACCCGCCGCGACCCGGATCTGCTCCTTGATCAGGTCGGAGCTCGTGATCATCTCCGACACCGGGTGCTCCACCTGGATGCGAGCGTTCATCTCCATGAAGCTGAGGTTGTTGTCGTCGTCGAGGAGGAACTCCATCGTCCCGGCGCCCGTGTAGCCGACCGACAGCGCTCCCGCGACTGCGCGCTCGCCGATGTCGCGGCGCTGCTCGTCCGAGAGGTGGATCGACGGCGCCTCCTCGATCAGCTTCTGGTGGCGGCGCTGGACCGAGCAGTCGCGCTCGAAGAAGTACACGCCGTTGCCGTGCCCGTCGCAGACGAGCTGGATCTCGGTATGGCGCGGCGCCTCGAGGTAGCGCTCGATGTACACGGCGCTGTCCTTGAAGATCGCCTGCGCCGTCGCGCGGGTGGTCTGGTAGAGCCGCACCAGGTCCTCGGCCCGGCGCGCCACGTTCATGCCGCGCCCGCCGCCGCCCGCGACGGCCTTGATGATCACCGGGTAGCCGATCCCGTCGGCGATCTCCTGCGCCTCCTCGGCCGTCCCTACCGGCTCGATCGTGCCCGGCAGCAGCGGCAGGCCCGCCTTCTGCATCAGGTCGCGCGCGATCGCCTTGTCGCCCACTCGCTCCATCACCTCGGGCCTGGGGCCGATGAACGTGATGTCGTTGTCCGAGCAGATCTCGGCGAAGAACGGGTCCTCCGAGAGGAAGCCGTAACCCGGGTGCAGCGCGTCAGCGCCGGTCTTCTGGGCAGCCCCGATCAGGTTCGGAATGTGCAGGTAGCTCTTGCCGGCCGCCGGCGGGCCGATGCACACCGACTCGTCGGCGAACTGGACGACCGCGGACTCGGCGTCCGCCTTCGAGTACACCGCCACCGACTTGATGCCGAGCTCGCGGCACGCGCGCGCCACCCGCAGGGCGATCTCGCCCCGGTTGGCGATCAGGACCTTCTCGAACATGGCGGCCTACTCGCCGGCCGGCTCGAGGTACATCAGCACCTGCTCGAACTCGACCGGCTCGCCGTTCTCGACCAGGATCTCCGCCACCTTGCCGCCCTCGCCCGCCGCCACCTCGTTCATCAGCTTCATGGCCTCGACGATGCAGACGGTCTGGCCGATCTCGACCACGTCGCCGACCTCCGCGAACGGCGGCGAACCCGGCTGCGCGGAGCGGTAGAACGTGCCGACGAGCGGCGCGAGCACCGGGATCCGCATGTCGGCCTGATCGAGGCTGACAGAGAACGCGCCCGAGGCCGCGCGGGCGGCGCCGCTCACGCCGAGCCCAGGGCCGGCGCCGGTGGCGACCGGGCCGGCGAACGCCGGCACCTCGATGCCGCCGCCGTCGACGGGCACGGCGGCCTGCACGAGCCCGCCCCGCTCGATCTCGATCTTGTAGTCGCCGGCCTTGACGGCGAAGCGCTGCACGCTCGTCCCCTCGAGCCGCCGCACGAGGTCGCGCGCCTCGGCCCAGGTCGACTCGATCAGCTCTCTGTCGTCGCTCATGTGCTCTCCTCGATTGGCGGCAGCACGGGTTGCTGACCTGGTGTGCCGAACTTCCTGAAGCGTTCGTATCTCCGCTCGAGCAGCTCGTCACCGCTCAGCGGCAGCAGCTCGCGCAGGCTCTCCACGAGCGCGGTCTTCACGTTCGCGGCGGCGGCCGCGTGGTCGGTGTGCGCGCCCTCGCCCGGCTCGGGCACGACCGCGTCCATCACGCCGAGCCGCAGCAGGTCCGGTGCCGTGATGCGGAGCGCCGCCGCCGCCCGCGGCGCGGCCGCCGCGTCCTTGAACAGGATGGTGGCGCAGCCCTCAGGGCTGATCACCGAGTAGTACGAGTTCTCGAGCATCAGCACGCGGTCCGCGGCCGCGAGCGCGAGCGCGCCGCCGCTGCCGCCCTCGCCGGTCACGATCGTGATCGCCGGCACCGGCAGCCGCGACATCAGCATGATCGACTCGGCGATCGCGTTCGACTGCCCGCGCTCCTCGGCGCCGAGGCCCGGGTACGCGCCGGCGGTGTCGACCAGCGTGACGATCGGCATCCCGAACCTGGCCGCGTAGCGCATCAGCCGCATGCCCTTGCGGTAGCCGTCCGGCTCGGGCATGCCGAAGTTGCGCTCCATCATCTCGCCGGTCGTCTTGCCCTTCTGGTGACCGATCAGGACCACCGCGAGGTCGCCGAGCTGCGCGACGCCGCTGACGATCGCCGGGTCCTCCCGGAAGGCGCGGTCGCCGTGCAGCTCCAGGAAGTCGTCGAACACGAAGCCCACGTAGTCGAGCGTGTGTGGGCGCTCGAGGTTGCGCGCGAGCTGCACGACGTCCCACGGGGCGCGCTGCGCGAGCGAGTCCGGGTCGCTGACAGGCGCCTCGCCCTCGGTCCCCGGCAGCTTGTCCGCCAGCGCGCCGTCGTCGGCCTGCCGCGCCGCCTCGGCGAGCGCGTGCAGCTGCAGCAGGTTGCGGATCGAGCGCCGCAGGTTCTCGCGCGGCTCGACCAGGTCGAGCATCCCGTGGTCCATCAGGAAGCCCGCCGTCTGGAACCCCTCAGGCAGCTTCTCGCGGATCGTCTGCTCGATCACGGTCGGCCCGGCGAAACCGATGTGGGCGTCGGGCTCGGCGATCAGCACGTCGCCGAGCGTGGCGAACGACGCGCTCACGCCGCCGTACGTCGGGTCCGTGAGCAGCGACATGTAGAGGATGCCTTCCTCGTTCAGCCGCCCGATCGCCTGGCTCGTCTTCGCCATCTGCATGAGGGACACGCAGCCCTCCTGCATCCGCGCCCCGCCGGACGCCGCGATCACCAGCAGCGGCGTGCGCCGCTCGAGCGCGAGCTCGGCCGCGCGCGTGATCGACTCGCCGACCGCGCCGCCCATGCTGCCGCCGATGAAGCCGAAGTCGATCCCGGCCACGACCAGCGGGTTGCCCTCGATCGTCCCGGTGCCGTAGAGGGCGCCGGACTTGGCGCCGGCCTGCTTCTGCGCGGCGGCGATCCTGGCCGGGTACGGCTTGCTGTCGACGAACGAGAGCGCGTCCTCCGGCTCGAGGTCGCCCGAGAGCTCCTCGTAGCTGCCCTCGTCGAGCAGCTGCCCGAGGCGCTCGCGGATCCGCAGCCGGAAGTGGTGGTTGCACTCCGGGCAGACGCCGAGGTTGCGCTTCAACCGCTTGTGGTAGACGAACGCCTCGCACGCGGGGCAGCGCCGCCACTCGGCGGTCATGGCACGGCTGGGTGCTGCGATGTCAGCCAATCAGATCCTCCGCGAGCAGCCGGCGGTCCTCCGCGTGGAGGCGGCGGTGCTCCTTCATCGACTCGGTCAGCGCGGCGTCCACGTCCTCGCGCGAGGGTGGCTCGCCGTCCTCCGGCGGCTCGAAGTGGGCCAGCACACCTGCGGTGCGGCCGTACCCGTCCACCTGCGCCGCCTCCTTCGCCAGCTCGCGCGCCCGGTCGGCGTTGTCGCGCCGGAGCTCGACCTGGATCATTCCGTGGAGCGCGTACACCTCGTGCTCGGGCAGGTCCTCCATCTCGCGGATGCGCTCGAACGCGGCGAGCGCCTCGTCCAGGCGGCCGGTCTCGAGCGACAGCTCGGCCACGTCGAGCGCGGCCACCACGTCGCTCGGCTCGGCGTCGAGCACCTTCTGCGCCGCCGCCAGCGCGTCCTCGTGCTGGCCCATCGCCCTGTACATCTCCACGAGGCTGATCGCGGCGGTGGACATGCCGCCGCCGCGCTCGGCCGCCTGCTCGAGGTGCGCGACCCCGCCCTCGCTGCCGGCGGCGAACTCGGCGTGACCGAGGTGGGTCAGCGCCACCTCGTCGTCCGGGTCGAGCTCGAGCGCCTTGCGGAAGGCGTCCGCCGCCTCGCCGTCGCGGCCGTCGGCGAGCAGCCCCTCGCCGAGGTCGTGCCACGCGTCGGCCGAGTCCGGCTGCAGCTGCGTAACGCGGCCGAGCTGCTCCACGGCGTCGTCCGCACCGGTCTCCACGCCGGCGCGGCCCGCCACGCTCAGCAGCTCGACGTCGTCCGGCGCGCCTGCCAGTGCCTCGAGCGCGGCCGCACGGGCCTTGCCGAACTCTCCTGCCTCGTAGTGCGCGCGGGCCTGCTCCAGAGCGCTCATCGACCTACCCGAGTCGAGTCCAAGGGGTCCGGGCCATCCTCTCCCAGGTCGCGGGGGGCGTCAACCGATCGCCGGCATGTCGAACGCCGACTGGCGCCGGAAGTCCGCGCCGAACTCGTCGGCCTCCTCCACGCCGCGCGAGTTGTCGATGAACTCGAGCACGTCGGGATCGATCCGGTAGAAGATCACCGCGCTCGTGGAGCCCGGCCGCAGCTGCGGGTACTTCTGCCCGAACAGGTCGGCGGCCTTCGCGATCCCCTCGCCCTGCACCGGCTGGCAGGGGCCGCGCCCCTGGATGCCCTTGGTCTGGCGCCAGTCCTCCGCGTACTCGTCGATGGCGAACGCGGCGCGCGGGTTCTGGTCGAGGTGCTGCGCCGTCGTCGTGTGCGGCTTGGTCCAGATGTAGATCTCCGAGCCGTCGTTGACGTAGGTGAGCGTCGCGGCCCACGGCCCGTCGGACCCGTGCGTCGCGAGCGTCAGGGTGTTCTGGGCGCCGAGGTAATCGGAGACCTCCTGCGGGATCTGCTGTGCCATCTGCGAATCGCCTCCTTCGTTATGTCGCAGCCGGGGGAATCTTCACGCGCAGCCGCGAGGTGCTCCGGCCGGAGACCTCCTGCGCCTGGATCGCCGTGATCACGGTGGTGCTCACGATGTCCGGCACGAGGCAGCCGCGGCTGAGGTCGTTGATCGGCTTGCGCATCCCCTGCAGCACGGGCCCGATCGCCACCGCGCCGGAGGAGCGCTGCACCGCCTTGTAGGCGATGTTGCCGGTCTCGAGGTCGGGGAAGATGAACACGGTCGCGCGGCCTGCCACGTCGCTCTCCGGCATCTTCTTCGCGGCCACCTCGGGCTCGATCGCGGCGTCGTACTGGATCGGCCCCTCGACCGGGATGTCGGGCCGGCGCTCGCGCACGAGCTCGGTGGCCTCGCGCACCTCGGTCACGTCCGGGCCCTTGCCGGACTCGCCGGTCGAGTACGAGAGCATCGCCACGCGCGGCTCCACGCCGAACGACCACGCCGTCTCGGCCGAGTTGATCGCGATGTCGGCGAGCTCCGTGGTGCTCGGCTTCGGGTTCACGGCGCAGTCGCCGAACACGAGCACGCGGTCGGGCATGCACATGAGGAACACGCTCGACACGACCGACACGCCCGGGCGCGACTTGATGATCTGGAACGCGGGCCGGATCGTGTCGGCGGTCGTGTGCGCCGCGCCGGAGACCATCCCGTCGGCCTCGCCGCTCTGCACCATGAACGTGCCGAACCAGGTCACATCGCCGGCGGTCTCGTAGGCCAGCTCCTCGGTCATCCCGCGGTGCTTGCGCATCTCGTGGTAGCGGCGCGCGTACTCCTGCCGCTGCATCGCGTTCGCCGGGTCGACGATGCGCGCCTCCGAGAGGTCGAGCCCGTGGGCCGCAGCGCGGGCGCGCACCTCCTCGGGGTCGCCGAGGATCGTCAGGTACACGACGCCGCGGCGCAGCAGGATGTCCGCCGCGCGCAGCACGCGCTCGTCGTCGCCCTCTGGCAGCACGATGTGGCGGCGGTCCTCCTTGGCGCGCTCGATCAGCTCGTACTCGAACATCGCGGGCGTCATCCGCGACGGCCGCTCGATCGCCAGCCGCTCGCCCAGCTCCACCGGGTCGACGCTCGACTGGAAGAGGCCGAGCGCGGTGGCCACTCGCCGCTCGTCGTCGGGGCCGAGGCGCGGCTCGACGCCCGCGATCGCGGTGGCAACGGCGTACGTGCGCTCGCGCGTGCGGACGACCGGGAACGGCGCCCGCTCCAGCATCCGCGCGACCGCGGGCGGCGGGTCCTCCTCGGTCGTCACGACCACGCCCGCCACGGCGGGCAGGTCCGGCGACGCCGCCGCCGCCAGGCTGGCGGTGAGGATGTCGGCCCGGTCGCCGGGCACGACCACGAGCGTGCCGTCCTCGAGGTCGCCCAGGAACGGGCCCACACCCATCGCCGCCACGCGCACCGCGCGGACCTCGCGGTCTGTCTCCTCACCCGCGACCGGCTCGGCGCCGAGCGCGGCGGCCACCTCGGCGACGGTCGGGCGGGACAGCTCCGGCTCCTCCGGCACCACGTACGCCGGCGTGTCGGCGTCGGCCTCGCCTGAGAGCGCGTCGCGGGCCTCGCCCGCCCTGTCGGCCGGGACGCGCGTGGCGATCGTGCCGAGCAGGTCGCAGCCGCGGCGGACGTACGTCTCGCGCGCCACCCCCACCGAGTCGGCGGGGTCGCCGCCGGTCGGGCAGCGCACCACGGCCAGCACGGGCGCCAGCAGCGCGTTGGCGAGCCGTGCGTCCAGCTCGGCGTCGAGGCCGGGACGGACGTCGATGCCCTCGATCACGATCGCGTCGCAGTCGCGCTCGAGCTCGCGATAGGCGCGCACCACGCGCTTCTCGAGCTCCTCCACGTCGCCGCTCGCGACGGCGTTGCGCGCCTCCGACACGGTCGCGCCGCGCAGCAGCCGGTAGTCGGCCTTGAGGTCGTAGTGGCGCCGCACGAGCTCGATCTGCGGGTCGGGGTCCTCCACCACCGGCCGGAAGAAGCCCACGCGGTCGGCGCGCGCCGCGAGCAGCTCGACCATCCCGAGCGCGACGACCGACTTGCCGGCCTGCGGCTCGAGCGCGGTTACGTAGACGCTGCGTGCCAAGCGGGGCTCAGGCGACCCGGCCGTTGCCGGACCAGGTCCAGTCGGTGATCTCCGGCGGGTCGTTCCCCTCCTCGCGCACGTACGCGCGGTGCTCCGCGAGCTTCGCGCGGAACTTCTCGATCGTGTCGACCGCGCCGGTGATGTTGCGCACCGCGAACGCGCCCGACAGGCCCTTGACGTCCTCGGCCGCGTCCAGGTCCACGCGGCTGAGCGCCTCGATCGCCAGCTGGTACCGGTCCACCCCGTTCATCGCCAGCAGCTCGAACGGCGTGGTCGTGGTGCCCTCCTCGGCGTACCCGCGCACGTGGAAGCGCTCCTGCTTCGCGCGCCGGTGGATCAGCTGGTGGATGGCCGACGCGTAGCCGTGGAAGTTGAAGATCACCGGCCGGTCCTCGGTGAACACCTCCACGAACTCGTCGTCGGTCATGCCGTGCGGGTGCTGGTCGGGACGGGCCAGCCTGAAGATGTCCGACACGTTCACGAAGCGGACCTTCATCTCCGGCGTCTCGTCCCGCAACAGGCTGGCGGTGGCGAGCAGCTCGATCGTCGGGATCGTCCCGCAGGCGGCCAGCACGATGTCCGGCCGGTCGTCGGCGTCGCTCGACGCGAACCGCCAGCGCGAGGCGCCGAGGCGCACGTGCTCGCGCGCGTCCTCCATGTTCAGCCACTGCGGCAGCGGGTGCTTGGAGGCGATCACGAGGTTGATCGTGTTCGTGCTCTCGAGCACCTGCTCCATCGTCGCCACCAGCGTGTTCGCGTCGGGCGGCAGGTACACGCGCGCGAAGTCGGTCTTCCGGTTCAGCATCGAGTTGATGAAGCCGGGCATCTGGTGCGAGTAGCCGTTGTGGTCCTGGCGCCAGCCGACCGAGGTGAGCAGGTAGTTGAGGCCCGAGACGGGCTCGCGCCAGGGCGCCTCGTCGCGCGACATCTTCAGGAACTTGCCGTACTGGTTGACCATCCCGTCGACGATCGGGATGAACGCCTCGTAGCAGGGGAAGATCCCGTGGCGGCCGGTGAGCACGTAGCCCTGGAGCCAGCCCTGACAGTTGTGCTCCGAGAGCACCTCCATGATGCGGCCGTCGTGCGCGTGCCCGGTGTCGATCACCGGGTCGAGCGGCCACTCCCAGGCGTGGTTCTCCACCTCGAAGACCGCCCCGAGCCGGTTGGACGCCACCTCGTCGGGGCAGACGATGCGGAAGTTCGCCTCCTCCTTGTTGAGCGTGAAGACGTCCCGCAGATAGCCGCCGAGCGCCCCCAGGGCGGAGCCCGTGTCGTCGCCCGCCCTCGACACGCCGGTCTCGTGCTCGGCCAGGTCGGGCAGGTTGAGCGGCTTGCGCTGCCTGCCGCCGTTCACGTGCGGGTTGGCGCCCATCCGCAGGTCGCCCGTCGGGCACGCGGCCAGCACCTCCGGCGCCGGGCCGCCGTTCTCGTCGAACAGCTCCTCCGGGCCGTACGAGCGCAGCCACTCCTCGAGGATCTTCAGGTGCTCGGGGTTCGTCCTGGCGGACATCGCGGGCACCTGGTGCGACTTCGACGTGCCCTCCACCTGCACGCCGTCGACCTCCTTCGGCCCGGTCCAGCCCTTCGGTGACTTGACGACCAGCATCGGCCAGGCCGGCCTCTCGGGCGGGCTGCCCTCGCGCGCGGCCGCCTGGATCTCCTGGATCTCGCCGTACGCGGTGTCGAGCGCGCTCGCGAGCGCCCCGTCGAGGTCCTCGCCCTGCACGATCAGCGGGTGCCAGCCGAAGCCCTCGAACAGCTTCGTCAGCTCCTCGTCGCTCATCGACTTGTAGATCGTCGGGTTGGCGATCTTGTAGCCGTTCAGATGCAGCATCGGCAGCACGGCGCCGCTCGTCGCCGGGTCGAGGAACTTGTTGGAGTGCCAGGCGCCCGCCGTTGGGCCGGTCTCGGCCTCGCCGTCGCCGATGATCGCGCCGACGATCAGGTCGGGGTTGTCGAAGGCCGCGCCGAAGGCGGTCGCGAGCGCGTAGCCGAGCTCGCCGCCCTCGTGGATCGTGCCGGGCACGATCGGCGCGAGGTGGCTCGGGAAGCCGCCCGGCCAGGAGAACTCCTTGACGAGCGTGCCGAGGCCGTCGCGGTCACGGGAGAGCTCGGGCTTGATGTCCTCGAGGCAGCCGTCGATCCACAGGTTCGCGAGGTTGGCGGGGGCGCCATGGCCGGGGCCCGTGACCAGCAGGATGCTCGCGTTCGTGTCGAGGATCAGGCGGTTGAGGCCCGCGTACATGAGGTTCAGGCCGGGGACGGTTCCCCAGTGGCCCAGCAGGCGATGCTTGACGTGCTCGGGCTTCAGGGGCTCCTCGAGCATGTGGTTGTCCCGCAGGTAGATCATCGCCGCGGCGATGTAGTTGGTCGCGCGGCGGTAGAGCGGCAGCGCCTCGACGCGGTTTGACGCCTCCTGTGTGGTGGACACCTGGCCTCCCCGACGGGTTCAGAGAAATTGGACGCGAGTCTGCTTGCGAACCTAAACCCAGTGGGGCCGGGACGCAAGCGGGACGGACGGCCGGGCCGCGCGCGGGTCGCCTACGGCGCGCGCGGCGGCGCGAACTCGCGCTCGATCGCGAACGCTCCGCTCTCGATCCCCTTGTCGCCGCGGATCACGTGCATGACGGCGTTGATCAGCGCGAGGTGGGTGAATGCCTGCGGGAAGTTGCCCAGGTGGCGGCCCGAGCGCGGGTCGATCTCCTCCGCGTAGAGGCCGAGCGGGCTCGCGTACGAGAGCAGCTTCTCGCAGAGCGCGCGGGCCCGGTCGAGCTCGCCGATCTCGGCCAGCGCCGACACGAGCCAGAACGAGCAGATCGTGAACGTCCCCTCCTCGCCGGCGAGGCCGTCGTCGGTCTCCTCGGTGCGGTAGCGCAGCACCAGCCCGTCGACCGTCAGCTCGTCCGCGATCGCGAGCACGGTCTTGCGGATGCGGATGTCCTCCGGCGGCAGGAAGCGCACGAGCGGCATCATCAGCACCGAGGCGTCGAGCGCGTCGGTCTCGTAGTGCTGGGTGAAGACGCCGCGGTCGTCCAGGGCGTTCTTGCAGATGTCCGCCTTGATCTCGTCGGCGGCCGACTGCCAGCGCGCGGCGTACTCGAGGTCCTCCCTGATCTCGGCGAGCCGGGCGCCGCGGTCGGCGGCCACCCAGCACATCAGCTTCGAGGAGGTGAAGTGCTTGGGGTCGCCGCGCACCTCCCAGATGCCGCGGTCGGGCTTCTGCCAGTTCTCGAGCGCTGCCTCCACCTGCTTCACGAGCAGCGGCCAGATGCGCTCGGGCAGGTGGTCGCGCGACTTCGTGTGGAGGTAGAACGAGTCGAGGATCGCTCCCCACACGTCGTGCTGGTGCTGGTCGAAGGCGCCGTTGCCGGTCCGGACCGGCTGGGCGCCCTCGTAGCCGGACAGGTGCGCGAGCGTCTGCTCGGTCAGGTCCGATTCGCCGCCGATCCCGTACATGATCTGGAGCCGCCCCTCCTCCGCCTCGGCGACGTCCGCGATGAAGTAGAAGAAGTCGTTCGCCTCCCAGTCGAAGCCGAGCGTGTACAGGCCCCAGAGCATGAACGTGGCGTCGCGGATCCAGGTGAAGCGGTAGTCCCAGTTGCGCTCGCCGCCGGGCGTCTCCGGCAGCGACGTCGTGGGCGCCGCCACGAGCGCGCCGGTGGGCGCGTACGAGAGGCCCTTGAGCGTGAGCGCCGAGCGCTGCAGGTAGGTCCGCCACGGGTGGTCGGGGAACTCGCCGTGGTCGAGCCAGTGCTGCCAGTGGTGGGCGGTCCAGACGAGGCGCGAGTAGGCCTCGTCGAACGTCGTGGGCGCGGGGTGGTCGGACCAGGAGAGCGCCACGAACACCGTGTCGCCCTCCTTCATCAGCGTGCGCGCGGTCGCGCGCGAGCCCTCGAAGCCGACGTTCATGTCGGTGGTCAGGTGGAGCTCGAGCTCGGTGTCGTGCGCCGTGGCCTTGGCCTCGTGGTAGCCCGGGCCGGTGTACTCCCAGTGGGCCGCGCAGCGGCCGTAGTCGAACACCGGCTCGCAGTCGAGCAGCACCTGCACCTCGCCGTTGACGCAGCGCACGCAGCGGAGCAGGACGTGGTCGGCGTCGTAGTCGGTCGGCGAGCGGCGATGGGTGTGCGAGCGGTCGTGCTCGTGGTGCCAGGGGCCGATCAAGAGCAGGTCGCGGACCACGATCCAGCCGCCGCGCGTGCCCCAGCTCGTCTCGAGCACCATCGTGCCGGGCAGGTAGCGGCGGTCGGCCGGCACGTCCACGTCCGCCGGGCCGAGCCGGAACAGGCCGGCGTCGCGGTCGAGCATTGCCCCGAACACGCTCGGCGAGTCGAAGCGCGGCAGGCAGAGCCACTCGATGTTGCCGCTGGGCGCCACGAGCGCGCAGGTCTCGCAGTCGGACAGGAAGCCGTACTGCGCGATCGGCGGGAACGGGCTCGAGCCGGGCGTCTGGACGCCGGAGAGCTGCCGGATGCGCCACGCGCCCGAGTGGGCGACGGTGCGCCGCTCGTTCACCGCGCCGCCTCCAGCCCGGCGGCCGCGGCGGCGTCGAGGATGACGGTGAGCGAGCCGGACGTGGGCCGCACGAGGCTGCCGGGTGCGCGCGGGTCTGGGTGGCCCGAGAACGCTCGTACGACCGCGCCGACCTTGTCCTCGCCGGTCACGAGGAAAACGATCGCCTTGGCGGCGTTGACCACGGGCAGCGTGAGCGTGATGCGCGAGACGAAGGGCGCCATCCCGGCTGTCTCGACGCCGGTCGCGACGCGGTCGTGCTCGGCGAGCGCGTCGTCGCCGTACCAGAGCGAGCAGATGTGAGCGTCGGGGCCCAGGCCGAGCAGCATCAGGTCCATCTCCGGCGTGGCCTCGCCGAAGACCGCCCGCAGGCGCTTCTCGTAGTCGTCGGCGCCCTCCGACGGCCCGAGCTCGCCCAGCATCCGCTCGGCCCGGATGCCCTCGACCCGGTCGAGCAGCGCCGCCTTCACCATCCCGTAGTTCGAGTGCTCGTGGTCCGGCGGGACGCAGCGGTCGTCCGAGAACCACACCGTGGCCCCCGACCAGTCGAGCTCGCGCTCGGCGAGGCGCTCGTAGGCCTTGCGCGGAGTGGACCCACCGGTGACGACGAGATGGCCGCCGGCAGCGACCGCCTCGGCCATCCGGTCGACCGCGACGCCGGCCGGATCGTCCACCACCTGGAAATCGATGTCCACGACCGGCGATCCTACGACGCGGCGCGGAGGTCGCGCCAGCCTGGGGTTGCGCCGGGGCCGTGCGGGGCGGGCGAAGCGGCCTTCCAGCGACTGGGGGAAAGTGGCCGCAACCCGGCGAGCGCCCGCGCGCGGCGCGCCTACGGCGGCAACCAGTGGTGCCCGGTCCGCTCCGCCACTCGGCACCGGCTTGTGTTACGGGCCAGGCCGCGGGTGTGACGGCCGGCCGATGTGCTTGTGACGGGGGTGTTACGGGAAGCGCTCTCGGCCCGAGTGTGGTGCGTCTGGGTCAACCAGTGGTTGACGAAAACGCGCCACACCCGCGGAAGGAGCGTTCCGCGGCGCGCCGGCCCGCTGGGGGCGTCGTCGGGTCGCAAGACTCTGCCGGGGCACCGCCGCGGCGGCGCCGGCCGGCGCTTCAACCAAGTCGAGCGTCGAGTTTGTCGAACTGAGCTCGACAAAGTCGACACTGGACTGACCGGGCGCCCGGGAAGCGGCGGGGGGGCGCCCCCGAAGCGGGCCGGCGGGCGTGGGCCGGCGACGACCGCGGCCAGGCCGGCGCCGCGAGGGCCCTCGGCGGGGTCCAGTGTCGAGTTAGTTCCCTCTGCGGGACCTAAGTCGACACTCGACCCGGGAGCGCCGTAGCTGACGCGCGGCAACGCACCACACCCACCCCTCCCCAGCCGCAGTAGACGCCGGGCCGGCGCCAGCGCCCCAACCGACCGACCGCTCCCCAGCCCGATCGCCGCCCGGTCCCAAGCCGGCCCGGCGAGCTCGGGCCGCGCGCGGGCCGGGCCCACGCGGCGGACCGCCGCTACGGATTAACGAGCAACCTGCGGTGCCCGGCTCCGTCGGAGAGCCGGATGACCACCGACGAGGGATCGCGGCCCCTCTTCCTCGCCCTGCGGAGCCGGTCCGCGACGCGGTCCGGGATCGGCACACGGACCAGTCGGCCGCGGCCCATCGGCAACGCCACGCGGACCGGCCCGTAGCGGCGGTGCCCGACCTCGACGTACGCGTCCATCCGGCAGGCACGGCCCGCCGTCGTCGTGCAGTGCACCCCTACGGGGTAGCTGGGGTCGCGCCGCGGGATGCGCCGCGGGGAGAAATAGTCCACGCGGATCTCGGCGCGGAAGCAGGGGCCGGGCGGGATGCGCGTCTCGGCGGGCGCCGGGACCGGGGAGACCAGGTCGCACTCGGCCGACTGCCACGCCACGCCCGTGCCGTCGAAGTCGAGCGACTCGACGGACGCGGTGGGCGGCCCCGTGAACAGCGCCGGCAGGTCGTCGCCGGGCGAGGCCGGCGGCTCGACGACCCTCACGCGCTTGGTCAGCCCTGCGCTCGCGACGTAGGCGACGCGGCCGTTCGCCACCTCGATCTCGTCGGACTCGGGCTCGCGAGGCGGCCTCAACGCCGTGAAGCCGGTGGCGCCCGGCGGCGCCCAGGCGATGAAGTCGTCGACCGGGAACGCGACGGCGCCGTCGGGTGAGACCGCCAGCGAGTCGAGCTGATCGCGCAGCTTGGCCTGGATCGGTATGCGCCGAACCTCCTGGCCGGTGTGGCGGTCGAGCAGCGCGATCGCCACGTCGTCCGGCCGCTCCTGCGTCGGCCCCTTGGCGATGGCGACCGCGATCAGATCGCCGGCGACGTCGAACGCCGCGAGGTCGGCGTGCTTCGGGAGCGGGACGGTGGCGGGCGCGCCGGCGGCGCGGCGGGCGAGGAGGCGCACGCTCGAGTAGTCGTAGAGGTGTCGTGGCTGCTCGTAGGTGGGTCGTGGCTGCTCGAGCGTGAGCACGTCCTCGCCGGCGACGGCCAGCGAGGTCGGCACCAGCGGCGGGAAGCCGATCGGGTCGGCCAGCGGTGCGAACGGCGAGCCGGGTCCGGCGGCGTAGAGGGCGTCGCGCCGCATGTCGCCGGTGGTGAGGGCGGCACGCGCCACGAGGCGCTGGGCGGAGCCGGCGAGCTCGAAGACGCGCAGCTTCGAGCCCTGCGGCGGCGTGATCCCCGGGAGCGCGGTCGTCGGGGCGCCGGTCAGGGGCGCGCTCTTGACCGCGGTGCCCACGGCCCAGACGACGCGGTCCCCGGCGATAACGGGCCCGGGCGACCCGTAGTCGACGGGCGCGAGCGCAACGGAGGCGTGGGCGGGGAGGGCCGCGGCGGCGCCGGTCGCCAGCGCCGCGCAGGCCAGGAGCGCGCCTCCACGAATCCGCATCCGCTCCAACGTACGTCAGGTTCGGGCGGCCGGAGGCGGCCTCCGCAAAGTGTGCGGCTTTCCCCTATGCGCCGGAATCTGGGTACCGGGGCACTTTGTGGGGCCAGGAGCCCCAAAATGCACCACGGTTCCGGATTCGTCGGCCACCGGCCGCCGAGTACCGCACGGCCGCCCCTACGTCGCCAGCCCCAGCCCCGGCCAGTCCGCCACCATCACCGCGCCCAGCTCGCGGATCGACTGCTGCCACGCCTTCGGGGCGTCGTCCCAGCTGAAGTCGCCGGCCGCCAGCGCGGAGGCCGCAACCGGCTCGGCCGCCACCGTGATCATCGCCCGGGCGTCCGGCACCGCGCGCGAGAACATCTCCAGGTCGAGCCGTCCGCCGCGGCGCGGCAGCTTGTTCACGATCAGGAACATCGGCGGGCCGGCGCGCTTCAGGAGCTGCGCCGCCTCGGCCACCAGCGACGCCGTGGAGGGCTCGGAGTCGGACACCAGCACGATCTGGTCGGCCGCCTCGATCGCCGCCTGCGCCGCCGGCTCCTGCAGCCCCGTGCCGCAGTCGAGCACGAGCCCGCCGGCCATCGTCTTCAGGCGCCCGAACACCTTCGCGTAGGCGGCCTTGTCGAGCCGCGCCATGCGCGACGGGTCGGTCGGCGCCGGCAGCACCAGCAGGCCGTCGAACGCGCGGCCCAGCTTGCGGTCGAGCTCGGCGACCGTCAGGTCCGGGTGGTCGAGCAGGTCCACGAGGTCGTCCACGAACACGCGGTGGTCCGGCGTCAACGCGCGGCCGAGCGAGCCGTAGTCGGGGTTCGTGTCGACGGCGACCATCTTCTCGTGGCGCACCCGCGCGAGCAGCGAGCCGAGCAGCGCCGTGGTCGTCGTCTTGCCGACGCCGCCCTTCGGCGACACGACCGCGACGGTCGCGCAGCGGCGCAGCCGCGGCGCCAGGATCATGTCGTCCAGCCGGCGCATGTAGCTCGTGGAGCGCCAGGCCGCCCGCGCGCGGTCGCGCCGCGAGGGCGCGTGCCGCACCGTCAGGTCGATCGGCCGCGCGACCGGCGCCGCCTCGGCGTCGTCGGGCGGCGGCGTGGGCTCGGCGGCCGGCTCGGGCGCCTCGCTCGAGAAGAACGCGTTCATCGCGGCGCTCATCCGCTCGCCGAGCGTCGGCGCGTCCGGCAGCGCCAGCCGCGTTCGGTGGAGCGGGAAGCCCGCCCGCCGCTTCAGGTCGGCCTCGTCCTGCTCGGCCTCGAACTGCTCGTACGCGACCCGCTCCGGCGGCGGCTCCGGCCGCTCCTCGGGCTGGATCGGCTGCAGCTGCAGCAGCGTGCCGTCCACCACGCCGCACTCGGCGAGCGTGCTCGCGGGCGGCAGCGGCGGCTCGCCCGCGCGCGACAGGCTGAGCGGGTGTCCGTTCACGGCCTTCTCGTCGATCACGCCGAGTGACATGAACGTGGGCAAGAGCTGCTCGATCGGCGTCTCGGCCGGCACGGCGAGGTCCACCCGGCGCTCCGGGCCGGAGATCGTCACCACGAGCGTGTTCATCGCGTTCCTCCCAATGACTGCGGTTGTACTGCCGGCCGGGCGTCGGCCGGGTCGTGCAGCGGGGTCTGGATCAGGCTCGTCCGGCGGTCGCGGCGCACCAGGTTGCCGCGGCCGGGCGGCAGCGGCACGGCGCGCCGGCCGCCCAGGAGCGGCCCCTCGTCCGGGTCGCCGCTCATGACGAGTCCGGGCGTGCGCAACTCGGTCACGCGCTGGAAGAAGGGCTCGAAGGCGCTGCGGGAGACACCGCCCACGCGCCGCGCCAGCACCAGGTGGAAGCCCACGTCGCGGCCGTGGGCGAGCATGTCCACGAGCGGCAGCAGCGGGTTGTCGGTCGCGCTCGGGATCAGGTCGTAGTCGTCCACGAGCAGGTACAGCCGCGGCCCGGACCAGCCCGAGCCGCGCATCAGCTCCTCGTGCGAGGCGTCCGGTCCCGGCATCCGCCCGGCCAGCTCGGCGCGCAGGTCGGCGGCCACTCGCGAGGCCATCGCCGCGTTCGCGGCGTACGCGCGCACGTGCGGCCCCTCCGCGAGGTCGAGCAGGGTGCGGCGATAGTCGACGATCGCGAGCTGGGCGCGGCCGGGGTCCTGGCGCGCGGTCAGCGCGTGGCCGAACCAGCGGAGGAAGTTCGACTTGCCGCACTCGGCGTCGCCGAGCAGCAGGAAGTGGGGGTCGCCGCCCGCGAGGTCCAGGTAGACCGGCTCGAGGCGCAGCTCGTCGACCCCGATCGGCACGCCGCCCGACAGGTCCTGCCCCGGCGCCGGCAGCTCGCCGGGCAGCACCCGCAGCGGCAGCATCGGCACGGGCGGAGCGGGCGGCCCGTCCCAGCGCTCGGCCGCTGCGCGCGCGGCCTCCACGTCCGGCAGCTCCGTCTGGAAGTGCTGGCCCTCTGGCGCCAGGCCCCTGCCCGGCACGTCCGTCGGCAGCGCCTCGGCCGGGCGGCGCCCGTGCTCGGACTCGATCGGGTCGTTCAGCCGCAGCTCGAAGCGGGCGCCGATGTTGTCGCGCAGCCCGGGCCGGATCTCGCCCCAGCGGTTCGCCGACAGGACCACGTGCACGCCGTAGTTGAGGCCGGAGTTCGCGATCTGCTCCACGTCCAGGTCGAGCCCCTCGAAGTCACGCCGCAGCGCGCCCCAGTTGTCGACCATCAGGAAGACGTCCGGCAGGTCCTCGTCGAGCTCCCCGCGCGCGCGGCGCGCGCGGGCGTCGGCCATCGACGCGAGCCCGAGCCGCCGGAACTGCAGCTCGCGCTCCTCCAGCAGCCCCTGCACGTACCGCACCGTCTGGCGCACCCGCTCGCGGTCGAGCTTCGTGCACACGCCGCCCACGTGCGGGACCGCGTCCAGCTCGGCGAGGCCGCCGCCGCCGAGGTCGATGCCGTACACGCGCGCCTCCGCCGGCGTGTGCTCGCGCGCGAGCGCGCACACGAGGGCCTTGAGGAACGTGCTCTTGCCGGTCTGCGGCGCGCCCACAACGGACAGGTGCCCGCCCCCCGACGAGAAGTCGAGCACGAGCGGCTCCGTGCGCTGCTCCGCCGGTAGGTCGAGCATCCCGATCGCCGCCCGCACGAGCGGCTCGCGCTCCTCCGGCGGGCGCTCCCACCACGCGCGGCCCGCGGCCGCCTCGCCCGGGGCCAGCCGGTTCGGCAGCGGCGGCACCCACACCTGGTGCACCGGCCCGCCGGCGTGCTCGGCCTCGAGCAGCGCCACGACCTCCTCGAGGTCGGTCGGGCCGCCCGCCTCGGGCTCGGCCGCCGCGAACGGCGCGAGCATCCCGGCGGCCGGGTCGAACGGCTCGACCGTCGTGGCCGGCGCCTCGTCCTCCACGCGCTCCTCACGGACGGGGCTCGACACGAGCGCCACCTTGAAGCGCTCGTAGATCGCGGTGTCCACCTTCAGGTAGGCGGCGCCGGGGAACGGCGGCAGCAGGTAGGCGTCCGGCGTGCCGAGCACGACCTTGCTCTCGGTGGCCGAGTACGTGCGCAGGCAGATGCGGTAGCGAAGGTGGCTCTCGAGCCCGCGCAGCTTGCCCTCGTCCAGGCGCTGGCTCGAGAACAGCAGGTGCATGCCGAGGCTGCGGCCCACGCGGCCGATGCCGAGGAACAGGTCGATGAACTCGGGCCGGCTCGAGAGCAGCTCGCCGAACTCGTCCACGACCACCAGCAGGTACGGCATCGGCGGCAGGCCCGGGTCCTCGGCGCGGCGCTCGCGGTAGGCGCGGATGTCGTCGATGTTGCCGGCGTCGCGCAGCATCCCCTGGCGGCGCTCCTGCTCGCCGAGGAGGGCGTCGCGCATGCGGTCCACGAGGCTGCGGTCGCGCTGGAGGTTCGTGATCAGCCCGGCGGCGTGCGGCAGCCGCGCGAGCTCGGCGAACGCCGCGCCGCCCTTGTAGTCGATCATCACGAAACTGAGCGTGTCCGGCGGATGCTGCAGCGCGAGCCCGGAGATGAGCGTGCGCATCAGCTCGCTCTTGCCGGATCCGGTCGCGCCGACGATCAGCCCGTGCGGGCCGAGCCCGCCCTCCGCCGCCTGCTTCAGGTCGAGCACGACCGGCTCGCCCGAGGAGCCGATCCCGATCGGCACTCGCAGCTGCTCGCGGCGCGGCCGCTCGCGCCAGACCGCGCGAGGGTCGATGTCGCGCGGCGAGTGGAAGCCGAACAGGTCGAGCGCACGCACGTCGTCGCCCTCGTTCGGGCCGGCCTCGCGGTCCTCGAGCCGCAGCGGCGCGAGCGCCCTCGCGAGCGCCTCGCTCAACCCGAGGTCGGCGGCGTCCGGCCACACGCCGCTCCAGCGGGCGCCGCCCTCGCGGCGCTCCTCGACCGTGGCGGCCGCGCCCGGCGACAGCACGATCCGCACGTCGGCCTCGGAGGGCTCCCTGTCGGTGCCGTCGGCCAGCAGGATCGCCGTCACGTTCAGCCGCTCGCCGCGCTCGAGCACCTCGCGCATGAGCGGCATGCGCGCGGCGGCGGAGCGCGGCGACCAGCCGTCGACCAGGACCAGCAGCCGCGGCGCCGACACGCGCGGCTGCCCCCTCGTCATCGACTCCTCCTCGAGCCGCTGGAGCTGCTCGAGCCTGGGTCCGACCTCGGACTCGAGCAGCTGCGCCAGGCGCTCGGTCGAGTCGGCGAGCAGCAGCGGCGGCGCCCCGCGCGTCTCCGCGCTCGCCCTCGTGCCCGCGCGCGCGTGCGGGAGCCACTTCATCCAGTCCCACTCGCCCGCGTCGGGGCGGCCGTAGGCCGTGAGCACGCGGACGTCGTTCGCCGCCCGGAAGGCCGCCACCTGTGACACCAGCGAGCGCGCCAGCGCACGCGCCTCGCCGGGCGTGCCGACGATCGACACCACGCGCGCCTCCGCCAGGTCGACCGTCACGGGCGCGTCGTTCACGCGCTCCCAGCGCGCGCGGACGGTCGCGGCCTCGTCCTCCAGGTCGCGCTCGCGGTCGGTCAGCGGGTCGTCCGAGAGCTCGAGCCGCACCGGACGCGCGTGCGGCACGCGGCCGCGGCCCACCCGCAGCTCGAGGAAGTCGCGGTCCTGGGCGCGCCGCTCCCACAGGTTGCGGCGCCCGAGCACGACGCCCCAGAGCCGCTCGTGGTCCGGGTAGAGGCGGTCGGCGGCGGCGAGCTGGAGGTCGGCGTCGCGCGCCAGGTCGCGCTCCACGCCGGTCAGGTACATGCGGTACCTGCGCCGGTTGCGCGCGCGGCGCTTCTTCACCGACCGCACCTGCGAGTACCGCATGCCGAACGCGAACAGGATGCTCAGGCAGACCATCCCGAGCGCCACGTACATGAAGAGGGGGTTGTGGTAGACGAGCGCGAAGCCGAGCAGGCCGACGCTGCCGATCGCCGGGAACAGCGCCTGCATCAGGCCGCCGGTGGAGGGCTCCGGCTTGGTCGGCGGCGCGTGGATACGCAGCTCGTCCGAGGGCGGCGGCTCCGGCCATTCGCGCGGCGGGCGATGGAACGCGGCATCGGCGGCGCCCGCGCCGTCATCCCTGACACGAGTGAGCGAGTCGGCCCCCATCGCAAGGGTCATGTACCCGCTTGGGTGGCGGTCAGAAACGCGCGCGCCCGCGACTCACCCTAACCGGGCCGGGCCCACGACTTGGGGTTTTTCCGAAGCCGAGCGGGGGAATCTGTGTTTCAGAACGAACGTCAGCCACACACGGAGGAGTCACAGACATGCCGGCAGGCTTCATTCGCGTTACGCCTGAGCAGCTCCACGCCATCGGCGGACAGCTGAACGCGGGCGCGTCCAACATCGAGCAGATCAACTCGCAGCTGCAGGGCCAGGTGGCTCCGCTCGGATCCGACTGGGCGGGCGTCGCCCAGGCGCGCTTCCAGGAGCTCTGGGCCGAGTGGCAGCGCAGCTCGCAGGGGATCCAGCACGCTCTCCACGGCATCAGCCAGCTGATGAACCAGGCGGGCGCCAACTACGCGGACACCGAGCAGGCGATCGCCAGCTCGTTCTCCCGCTAGCAGCAGCCGCCACATCCCCGGAGGGTCCAGATGGCCCTGATTCAGGCACCCCCTGACGAGATCGCGGGCGTCGGGTCCGCAATCGAGGCGCTCGCGCCCGACCTGCGCGGCGTGCTCTCGGCCGCGCGCAGCCTCGGCGTGGGCGTCGCGGACCCGCCCGCGACGGCGGCGGCGCTCGGACGCGCCTCGTCGAAGTGGTCCGAGGCGTCGGGGCGGCTCGGCGACGAGATCAGCGCACTCGGCGAGGCGACCGGCGCGACGGCGATCGCCTACCGCGTGACCGACGAGGGCGCCATGGGCGGCGGCGGCCCGCCGCTGATCCCGATGTCGGGCGGGGTGGGCGACGGTGGGGGCGGCGGAGGAGGAGGCTCCTGGTGAGCGTCCCCGACGGTGCCGCCAGGGGCGCGACGCGCGCCGGCCTCCCGTGGCCGGAGGGCGACCCGGGCGCGCTCGCGGACGCCTCCCGCTCGGCCGCGTCCGGCGCCGACGTGCTGCGCAACAGCGCCGCCCGGCTCCAGTCCGCCGCGCGCGGCGCGGCGGGCTGGGAGGGCCAGGGCGCTGTGGCGTTCCGCACGGCTGCCGGCGAGGAGCACGCGGCGATGTCCCGCGGCGCCGACGGCCTCGAGCAGGCGGCCTCCGCGCTCAAGACCCTCTCCACCACCCTCTCCGAGGCGCAGCAGCAGGTACAGCGGCTGGCGGACGAGGTCGTGACGGCCGAGGAGGAGGCCGAGCGGGCGTCGGCGCGGGCGGCGGGCGCCCAGCTGGTAGCGGCCGCCACGGGCGTCGCGGTCTCGCTGGCGGGCGACGACCCGAGCCCGTCGCTGGTGTCCGCCGCCGACGACGCTGCCGACGACGCCGCCGCGGCCAGCACCCTCGCGGGCAACGCCGCCGCGCACGCGCAGCAGGTGCGGGAGCGCAACACGCGGCTCGCCCAGGACGCCTGCGACGAGGTGCTCCGCGTGGACCGCACCACCGCGGCCGCCGTCGACCACGCGGCCGCCGTGGCACCGCTCTCCGGCATCCCCGCCGGCTCCCCCACGCCGGCGAACAAGTTCGCGCAGACCGTCCTCTCCGGGCTGACGATCGACCAGTGGCGCGCGATCGCCTACTGGCGCGCCGGGATCGACGCGTCCAGCTGGAACCCGGACGCCGGCCTCTTCGCGAACGACAAGACGGTGCAGCTTGTGTACGCCTACTACGGCAACCTCTTCCTCCAGCACCCGGAGCTGCAGTGGGCCGGGATGGCGAACCTGGTCGGGCCGATGTTCTACGCCGGCTGGCAGGACATGTACGCGGTCCGCGGCCTGAGCGACGACGGCGACCGCGCGCGCTACCTGTCGGAGCTGCTCGGCCTGCCGTCGCTGCCGGGCGCGGCCTACGACGCGGCCGACACGCTGTCGATCCTCCCCGGCGGCTTCCTCAACCCGGCGAACCTCGCCGAGCACCTCACCTCCGAGGAGCTCGAGTGGTACGAGGACAAGTTCCTCGTCATGCAGAAGTCGATCTTCGACGACCTGGCGTGGCAGCACGAGGCGTACCTGATGGGCGGGCTGCCGCTGATGCAGCAGCTGCGCAGCCAGAACATGATCAACACGAACACGCTGAACGCGTGGCAGGACATCGCGAGCGGCGACCCGGACTCCGTCGCCCGCGGCAACACCGGCCTGCTGCGGCGCGAGCAGTTCGACGTCATCCAGCCCTACTACACCGAGATGCGCGACCACCACGGCCCGGTCGGGGACGTCGCCACCTACGCTTTCTCCACGATGGCGGAGGATCCGATGCCTGGCGGTCAGGCCTACCGCGACTACAACCCGATCGAGCTGTCGGTCGACCTCGTGCCGGACATCCCGGTCGGGCCGCTGGGGCCGTTCGGGCCGCACTTCGACATCCCGACGCCGGACGTGGACGTGCACCAGACCCTCCCGCTACCCGACGGCAACCTGTCGAACTTCGACGACCGCTGGGACTGGATCGAGCACGACATGCTGCCGCGCTACCACGATTTCCTCCAGAACCCCGATGCCGTCCGAGCGACAATCGCCACGCCGGTCGCCGACCGCGCCGAGGACTTCCGCAAGCTCCCCGACCTCCCCTACCCCGGTGGCTCATGAGCGCGTCGCCGCGATCATCGTCGCCGCCCTCCTCTTCGGCGGCTGTGGCGGCAGTGGGGACGACGAGGGCAAGATGATCGACTGGAACCTCTCGCAGAGCCACAACGTCGAGGACGTGGACTGGGCGAAGCCTGACCAGACCGCCGTGCAGATCGAGTCGCCCGACTCCGTGCGAATCCGCTTCCCGGGCGGCCAGTCGTTCGCGGGCAACGGCGACGTCGGGGCCGTCGGCCTCGAGCGCCAGGGCGACAAGGTGACGACCGTGCAGGTGGACTCCGCGCCGATGACCGCGGACGAGGCCTACGAGACGGCGCTGCGGTGGACCCGCCGCTGGGGCCTCCCGAAGGCGCCGATCGAGGAGTGGAACGAGCACCGCCGGTCGAGCGCCGGCATACAGACCGCGGAGGCGATCCCGGACCCGGGCACGACCGTCGGCCCGGGCGGCCCGGAGCCGTCGCTGAAGCTGCTGAACTCGTTCAACGACGATCGCCCGGTGATCGTCTCGCTGCGGTTCTTCTGGACGTAGGCGCGGTCGTCACGACATCCACCCGGTGGCGTCAATGAGCACGCGGCCCACCCGACCACCAGCCCGAAGCGTTCGGCGCCGCGTTCGCCGAGTGCCGCGAATGGCGGGCAGTCGACTACCGACGTGCAACATGAAGACGGGCCTCCTCGAGCTCACTCCTCGATCACACGCCGGAGCGTGTCACCGAGGAGGCCCACTTTCATCGCAGTCCACAGCGATACCGAGAGTCCTGGGTGCGTCCGCAGCGTCCTACCCACCCTTCTGCGCCGCCACCAGCTCCTAACCGAGCACCGGGAAGCGTCGCTGTGCGGCCAGCTCGTCGAGCGTTCGTTGCATCTGCCTGGTGATCGTCTCGTAGATCGCGTCGACGTCCGGCTTGGGGCCGAACCGCTCGCGTAGGTCGATCGGCTCGAGCACCTGGATCGTGATCTTCGCCGGCAGCGCGATGTGGCCAAAGAAGTCCCCGACATCGAGCCCCCACGGCAGCGCCAGCGAGACGGGGAGGACCTTGAGGCGAAACCGCCGGTCGAGCCCGAGCGCTCGGGCGGCGCGCTCCCCGCGCGTCAGGAAGAGCGCCGTCTCCTGGCCGCCGATCGAAACCACCGGGACGATCGGCACGTCCGCGGCCAGCGCCAGCCGCAGGAACCCTTGGCGCCCGGCGAACTCGATCCGGTGGCCATGCCACGAGGGCCGGTGCGTCTCCCAGTCGCCCCCCGGATAGATGAGGACGGCAGCTCCGCTCTCCACGGCGGCATGGGCATTCTCTCGAGTCGCCTCGATCATCCCGTACCTGCGCAGCAGCGATAGCCACGGCGCCCTCATCACGAGGTGGTGGGCCAGTTGGAAGAACGGCCGCTCGACCCCGAAGTGGCGATAGAAGCCAAGCGTGAGCGCAAGCGTGTCCGGAGCAACGTTCCCGCCCGAGTGGTTGCCGATGAGCAGGACCGGACCCTCTGCCGGAATCCGAGCCAGCCCGCGGATCTCCGGACGAAACCAGGCGGCGATCAGCGGCCAGGTGAACGGGAGTGAACGGCGGACGTAGTCGGGGTCGCGCTCTCGCAGCACCGCGGGGACCGGCCTCGGCGCAGCCGCTGGTAAGCCGATCGACCCGGCGTCCGTCACGGCGATCTCGCTCTCTACCGACTCCACCCTTCGGGTCTATGGCCTGGCGCGCCGCGGCGCATCGGGGCTACGCCGTGGATCGGCGCTGGGAACTACTGACCCGACTGGCTGATCTCGTGGTAGGTCGGCGGCCGCCGGCGGCCGCCTAGAGCCACCCCTGCAGGCCCTCGTAGACCTCGGGATGGTTGAACAGCGCAAGATGGTGCGCGGGGCTGACGAAGATGTCGCCAAGTAGGCGCCCCCGGGGATGCCGCGGGCTGCGGGTTATGGTGGCCGAGACGAAGCCATGCGAAGCTCCCTCCAGCAACGGCACCTCCTTGCACGCTGCCGCGCGCAGCGCCTGCGGATCGCGACCCGGCGAGCCCGCCGGTCCCACGCCCCGGAACGCCCGCTCGGCGATTCCCGGGTGCATGTCGCGGACGCCGCGGGGAAAGCCTCTCACCTCAAAGACCGGGGTGCTCAGCGCCCGCAGCTCGTCATGCGCAGTAGTAGTGAATGTCCCGAGACGACCGCGGTCAGCCCCGGCGGGTTGAGCAGGAAGGCCTGGAGTGCCTAGCATTCCGCCGGTTCCACGCCTGCCCGGGCTGCCGGATCCACTGCGACGGGTGCACGTCTCGCCCGACCCCGAGTCGGTCACCACGATCGGCCAGGAGGACGCCGGCGCGGGCGGCATGAGCGGGGAGTCTGTGGAGCGCATCTGGAGCGCGGCCGTCAGCCTCTATCGAAGCGGGGTCCACCCCGCCGTGCAGGTGTGCGTGCGCCGTCAGGGAGCAATCGTGCTCGACCGCGCGATCGGTCACGCCCGCGGCAACGGCCCCCGTGACGGAGCCGAGGTGGAGAAGCAGCTCGCGACGCCGGCGACGCCCTTCATGATCTATTCCGGCGCCAAGGCGGTCACGGCGTTCGTGGTCCAGATGCTCCACGAGCGTGGGTCCCTCGACATCTCGGATCGCATCTGCCGGCACATCCCCGAGTTCGATTGTCACGACAAGGGCGAGATCACGATCGCTCAGGTGCTCGCGCACCGCGCCGGAGTGCCCAAACTCCCGCGGGAGGCCTTCGACCTCGACCGCGCGCTCGACCGCGAGTTCCGTGTCCGGACTCTTTGCGACGCAAGGCCCTTCGCGAAACCCGGGCGGTTTCTCGCCTACCACGCCGTCTCGGGCGGCTACATCCTGGGCGAGATCGTCCATCGGGTGACCGGCAAGGACATCCGCGCCGTCCTCGCCGAGGAGATCCTCGACCCGCTGGGCTTCCGTTGGACCAACTACGGCGTCGCACCGCAGGATGTCTCACAGGTGGCGCTCAACTATGTGACCGGGCCGCCCACCGCGCCGCCGCTCTCGCTGCTGTTCTCGCGGGCGCTCGGGCTCCCGTTCGACGAGCTCGTCGAGGCCAGCAACGACGAGCGCCTCCTGACCGCGATCGTCCCGTCCGCGAACGTGGTCACGACAGCCAACGAGCTCGCGCGCTTCTATGACATCTTTCGTCGCGGGGGCGAGCTCGACGGCGTACGAGTGATGCGCCCGGAGACTGTGCGCAATGCGCTGATCGAGCAGTCGCACCTGGAGGTCGACCTCTCGCTGGGATTCCCGACGCGATTCGGGTACGGGCCCATGCTCGGCGCCCAGAGACTGAGCCTGTACGGGCGTGATACCCAGCACGCGTTCGGTCATCTCGGCTTCACGAACATGCTCGCCTGGGCCGACCCCGAGCGCGCGCTCGCCTGCGCGGTCATGACCAACGGCAAGCCGGTGCTCTACCCGGAGCTGCCGCGCTTCTACGGGCTGATGCAGCGCATCACGAGCGAAGCACCGAAGGTGCACGGATCGGAGATGGCCGTCTGGGATCCCCTCGCGGGACGACCGGGGGGCGGATGACGTGCGATCTCGACCGGGGATCTCGCGCGCGAGCGCTTCGCCGTTGGCGGCCGGGAAGAACGGGTCGCGGCGGCCGTGCCACGAGTGCCGGGGTCACGAGCTCGGGCAGGCGCCCGCGCCGGCGTGGCTTGCAGTCGAGCTCGGCGAACACCGTGCCCGGCTGGTTGGCCATCCGGACCGCGGGCTCCGTGCCCCGCGCGCAGTCCCAGATGCGTTCGGCGGTCGCGCCCGCGGCAGCGGGGTCGTCGCCGAGGACCTCCGCGCCGCCGGCGGCGATTGCCAGGGCGATCCGGTAAGAAGCGTCCATGCCCGACCTGATCGCCGTCTGCGGTTTCCTCGGAGCCTGGCTACTGGTGATCGGGCCGCTCGGCCAGGCCGTGCGCGAGCTGGAGGAAGAGGAGTTCGAACGCGACTCGTTTGCCCGTGCCGAACAGCAGGTCGAAAAGCCCCCGCCGGTCTCCGCTTGGTGGTGGCTTGCCCCACCCGCCTACTTCGTCCTGCGCCGACGACGCGACCGCGTCTACCACCAACGCATTGCGGTGGTGATGAGGCCAGAGGAGCTCGAGGCGTTCGCCCACCTCCGCGACGTCGCCAACGCCTGGGGCTTCGTGGCGGCGGGTGCGTCCCTGATAGCGGCCAAGGAAACCTGGGAGCTGCACGAGCAGTACGACTGGGCGGACTGGACCTTTTGGGCGCTGGTGGGTGTGATGCTGCTCATCTGTGCAGCCAGAGTCGCCTTCCGCACTCAGCGCCAGCGACCGCGTAGGAGCTGAGCGGGCCGGAATCGTCGTTTTCCAAGCATCTCGACGCAGGCGTGTCGGGCACTCGGCGGCGCCGTCCGCTTGCGCTTCCGCCTGTTGCGCAACTCCAGGGGCGCTGAGCTGGTCCCTCGGAGGAGAGCCGATCGGTTGTGCTCGGCAACCGTCATCGTGGCTCTCCGGCGTGTCCGCGACAGCCGGCCGCATCGATCGCCGGCGTCCACCAGACGTCGGCCGTCCGCTGATTCGACCGGCCGGAGCTATCGCGTTTCCCCGCGCGAGTCACGATCGTCCGCGACGGCGGCTCCCAGCTCGCCATTCGCACCATGAGGATGCGCCCAGCTCGGCGAGCCGGTAGCCGCTTCGGGTTGCGCTGGTGGCCGCTACTCTGCCTCGCCCGAGGCAGAGGCGCCCCGCGACTCACCGGCGCTGTGAACGACCTTCTTGAGGAAGGTGTACTGGGTCTCGACCAGCGTGTCCGCCATCTTCAAGGCGGAATCGACGATCTGCTGGGCCTGCGTCGGGCTGTTGCCCTGGGCGAGCGTCTTGTCGACGCTCTCCGTGAACTTGCGAACGGCCCTGATCGCGGCCTCCTGGCCTTCCTTGATCTCCTCGAGGACCTGCTCGGAGAGCCCTACGTCTGCTGCCGGCATCGTGCCACCTTGCCTTTCTGGTTGGTCGGTCATTCGACGTCTTGTTGGTCCGCCGGACCGTCTGGGCCGCGGCGCAGTCGGTCGCGCACGCGCTCGAGCGACCATTGGAACGGTTCGGTGTCTTCGATGAAGCTGGTCAGCTCGCGCACGATCTGCTCGGGCGCGTCGAGCATCGGCCAGTGGCCCGAGCCCTTGATCTCGATGTAGCGGCTGTGGGCGACCAGCTCGTGGGCGCGGCGGCCGTGCTCGACCGGGATCACCGGATCTTCGTCGCCCCAGATCAGCAGGAAGGGGAGCTGGTCGGCGAGGTAGAGGCGGTCGAGCGCCGAGACCTTTTGGCCGTCGGGGCCGATCACGCTGCGC
>DASXAA010000244.1:0-9817 GCA_036407035.1 Thermoleophilaceae bacterium
GACCTGGGCGCGAGCCTGCGGCGCGCCGGCCGGCGCGTGGACGCGCGGGCGCCGCTGCGGGAGGGGCTCGACCAGGCGCGCCGGTGCGGCGGCCTCGCGCTCGCCCGCCGCGCGCACGATGAGCTGACCGCCAGCGGCGCGAAGCCGCGTCGCATGCTCGTCGGCGGTGTGGCGGCGCTGACGCCGAGCGAGCGGCGCGTGGCGGAGCTCGCCGTGGAGGGGATGACGAACGCGCAGATCGCGCAGGCGCTGTTCGTGACCCAGAAGACCGTGGAGACGCACCTCGGCCGCACCTACCGCAAGCTGGACATCGCCGGGCGCGAGGCGCTCGCGGCGGCGCTCGCCGACGACTGAGGGAGATGTCAGGGTCGATGTCGGGGTGCCGCCCCGACGCGGGCCGCCCCGGCCCGCCCGATGCTCGGCCCGATGCGCGTGCAGCGAATCGTGCTCGAGCTCCTACCCGACAGCGCCCCCATCTCCGGGGCCGTGCTGGCGGAGGGGTTCGAGCCGCGCCAGTTCGAGGGCTGGATGCAGCTGATCGCCGCCGTGGAGGACGCGCGCAGCCGGGATTTCGACGTCGTGGGAGGTGCAGATGATTGACCTGGTGACACCGAAGCGCACGGGGCTTGCCCTGCTGCTGGGCTCGCTGCTGGCGGCCGGGCTGCCGGCCGCGGCGCAGGCCGACTCGCTCGTGTACATCAAGGGCGGCGACGTCTGGATCGCCCGCAGCGACGGGTCGGGCGCGCACCAGGTGACCACGAAGGCGAACAACTGGGCGTGGCCCTCCACCGCCGACGACGGCACCGTCGTCGCCGCCGGCGGCCCCCAGCGGGTGAACTCCGACGGCTCCGACTCCGACGGCAGCACTGAGATCTACCGGATGACCCAGTCCGGCAAGCAGGTCGGCCCCTTCGTCGAGACGCCCGGCAGCCGCTCCACGCCCGCCTGCCCGACCTACGCCCCCACCAGCCTGCGCGTGTCGCCTAACGGCCAGCGCGTCTCCTACGACCTGTTCTTCTGCGACAACAGCGACTCGTTCTGGGAGACGCTGTCGGACGCCCACTTCAATCGCATCTCGTCCGACTACAGCAGCAACGGCTGGCTTGACGACAACGACGTCCTGATCACCCACAGCGGGCCGACCTTCGGCAACGCCTCGTACGCGGTCTACGACGTGTCGAACCCCGGCAGCTCGCACGGCCCGACCGACGACCCCTATCTCACCGAGCGCAAGGCCGCCGCGGCCCGCAACGGCAGCCGCGTGGCCGTCTACGAGGACGACTTCGACATCAGCGGCAACATCGTCGCCGCGGACATTCGCCTCTACGCGACGCAGGGGAACGACGTGCACCAGCCGGTGGAGAAGTGCAGGATCACCGTCTCGCCCGCGAACGCCGAGCGGTTCCTCTACGTCAGCCCCACCTTCTCACCGGACGGCACGAAGCTCGCCTGGGTCGAGAAGGACGGCATCCACGTGGCCAACACGTCGAACCTCGACAGCTGCGGCTCCACCTCCGGGCGGCTGCTCGTGCCGGGCGGCGCCGAGCCGTTCTTCGGCCAGCCCGACCCGGCGCCGGTCTCGAGGCGCCTCTCGCTCGGCTCCTCGACGAAGAGGGCGAAGCTCAGCTCCAAGGGCCGGCTGACGTTCTCCGTCGTCGCGAGCCAGAGCGCGAAGGTCAAGGTGAGCGGCACGGTCGGCATGCCGGGCAGGCCGGTGCGGTTCGCCTCGCGCAAGGCGAAGCTCCGGAGCGGGAAGCGGACCAGGATCGCGCTGAAGCTGTCGAGCCGCAACGCCGCGGCCGTGCGGCGGGCGCTCGCCCACAAGAAGCTCACGGCCAGGATCAAGCTGACGGCGAAGGCGTCGTCCGGCGCGACCGCCAGGAAGACCCTGAAGATCAAGCTCGTGCGCTGACTCGCGTTTGCCCTCCGCCGGCTCCGGGGATAGGCCCGTCGCCGGAAGCGTCTCCCAGGGGAAGGTGGAGGTCATGGGTCGAAGGGTCTCTCTCTACGCGCTCGTAGCCGCGCTGCTCGCGCTCTGTCTTGTCGCGGCGTTGCCCGCGCTGGCGGCGAAGGAGCGCACGCGCGACCGCGCCGCGCTGCGGGCCGTCAAGCAGGGCCTCGACCGCAACATCGAGCGCCGCATCACCGCGCTGATGCGCCGGATGACGCTCGAGGACAAGCTCAACCAGCTGACGCTGCTCTCCGACGGTCAGATGAAGGAGCACCCCGAGGAGGCGAGCAAGCCGGTGGGCGGCGTCTTCAGCGAGACCGACCCGGCGCTGATCAACAAGTACCAGCACGACGCCGTCGAGAACTCACGGCTCCACATCCCGATCCTGTTCGCCTTCGACACGATCCACGGCTTCCGGACGATCTTCCCGATACCGCTGGCCACCGGCAGCAGCTTCGACCCGAACGTCGCCCGCGCGGATCACCGCATCGGCGCCTTCGAGTCGGCGGCGGTCGGGCTGAAGCAGATCTACAGCCCGATGGTCGACGTCTCGCACGAGCCGCGCTGGGGACGCATCTCCGAGGCGGCCGGCGAGGACCCGTACCTGAACTCGGTCATGGCGGCCGCGCGCGTGAAGGGCGCGCAGGGCGACGACTACAGCGCGCCAAACAAGGTCGTCACGAGCGCCAAGCACTACGCCGCCTACGGCCAGCCCGAGGCGGGGCGCGACTACAACACGACCGACATGTCGCTCAGCCGGCTGTGGAACTACTACCTGCCGCCGTTCAAGGCGGCGGTGGACACCGGCTCCGACACGTTCATGTGCGCGTTCAACGCGATCAACGGCGTGCCCGCGTGCGCGAACAAGTACACGGAGACGCGCATCCTCAAGCGGCAGTGGGGCTTCGACGGCTTCATCGAGAGCGACTACACCGCGGTCGCCGAGCTGCGCCAGTGCCCGGGCGTGAACCCGGCCGGCGGGCCGTGTGGACACGGCTTCGCCGAGGACGGGCGCGACGCCGCCCGCCTGGCGCTGAACGCCGGCACCGACTCGGAGATGGTCTCGACCAACTTCCGCGACTTCGGCGCGTCGCTCGTGAGGAGCGGTGACGTGCCGATCCGGCGCATCGACGACGCGGTCCGCCGCATCCTGCGCGTGAAGTTCCGCGCCGGCCTGTTCGAGCACCCGTACGTGGACGTCGACGCGGCCGCCGGCAAGCAGCTGCTGCCGCGCAATCGCGCCGCGGCGCGCAACGCCGCCGGGCGCTCGATGGTGCTGCTGAAGAACGACGGGCCCGTGCTGCCGCTCGACCCGGCCAAGTCGACAGCGATCATCGGGCCGCTCGGCGACTCGGCGCACGACATGCTCGGTCCCTGGTGGGGCCGCGGCGACGACAACGACGCGGTGTCGCTGTACGCGGGCATGAAGGCCCAGAACGCGAACACCACGTTCACCCCCGGCTGCACGCTCAGCCACAACGACCTCTACGACCCCGACAACGAGTGCGCCGACGAGAGCGGCTTCCCGGCCGCCCTGGCCGCGGCGCAGTCCGCCGACCAGGTGGTGCTCGCGCTCGGCGAGACGCGCGAGATGAGCGGCGAGGCGGAGTCGCGCTCGATGCTCGACCTGCCCGGCAAGCAGGAGGAACTGCTCGAGGCGATCAAGGCGAGCCTGCCCGCGGGCAAGCCGCTCGCGGTCGTGCTGTTCAACGGCCGGCCGCTCGTGCTCGGCGACGTGCAGGAGAACTCGCCGGCGATCCTCGAGGCCTGGTTCCCGGGCGTGGAGGCGGGCAACGCGGTGGCGGACGTGCTCTACGGCGCGGTCAACCCCGGCGGCAAGCTGCCGGTCAGCTTCCCGCGCAACGAGGGCCAGATCCCGATCTACTACAACCACCAGCCGACGGGCCGCCCGTGCGACCCAGGCTCGAAGTACAACTCGCGGCACCGCGACATCCCGAGCTGTGCGCCGCTCTACGAGTTCGGCTACGGGCTCAGCTACACGACGTTCGACATCGCGGGCCTGACGCTGAGCAGGACGACGATGGACGCCGACCACGGCAGCGTCAGAGTCAGGGCGCAGGTCACGAACACCGGCTCGAGGGCCGGCGACGAGGTGGCGCAGCTGTACATCCAGGACCCGGTCGCGAGCCTGTCGCAGCCGGTCCGCCGCCTGCGCGGATTCGAGCGGGTGACGCTGCAGCCGCACCAGTCGAAGACCGTGTCGTGGACGCTCGACCGCGACGACGTCGGCTTCTACGACAACCGCGGCCGCTTCCGGGTGGAGAACGGGCGCATCAACGTCTTCGTCGGCGACAGCTCGATCGACGTGGACAACCAGGCGTCGTTCACCGTGACCGGCGGCCAGCGGGTCGACTCGACGCGGCACAAGAAGCACAGGAAGCACAAGAGGAGGTAGCACCGGCCCGCGCACGGAGCGCGGGAAGGATCGGGCCGCCACGGGGTCATTGCGGGCGAACGCGAACTTCGCCCCAGACCCCGGAGGCCCGATGTCACACCTCGCCCGCACAGCCTGTGCAGCCCTTGCTTCGCTCGCGGTCCTCCTCCTGGCGGCGGCCTCCCCGGCCGGCGCGATCGTGCCCCTCGGTCAGTTCGGGGAGGGCCCCGGCGACCAGGCCGGCCTGCTGGGCCCTGCGCTCGGGGTCGCGATCGATCCCGCCGGCCGCGTGTACGTGTCGGAGCTCGACCGCATCTCCGTGTTCTCGCCGCGAGGGGCGTTTCTGCGGGCCTTCGGCAAGGACGTGGTCCCCGGCAACGCCTCCACCCGCTTCGAGCAGTGCACGACCGTCTGCCAGGACGGCGAGCCCGGCGGTGACTCCGGGGCCCTCGACGGCGCGGCCGGGATCGCCACCGACTCGGAGGGCCTGCTCTACGTGGCCGAGGCGGCGAACGCCCGCATCTCGGTCTTCAACCAGCAGGGGGCGTTCGTGCGGGCGTTCGGCGAGGAGGGCACGGCAGGGGGCGAGCTCCGGAATCCGCAGTCGGTGACGATCGACGACGACGTCCTGTGGGTGCCCGATCCCGCGAATGCCCGAGTCTCCCTTTACACCCGCGAGGGGACCTTCCTGCGAGCGTTCGGGAAGCGCGTCAACCGGGCGCTGGGCGGCCGCACCGACCGCTGCAGCTCCAGGTGCGGCCCCGGCGTGGCGACCGGCGATGCGGGCGCCCTCCTGGGGCCGCTGTCCGTCGCCCTCGACGCCGCCGGGAACGTCTACGTCAGCGAGCTGCTCAACCGGCGCGTGTCGGTGTTCTCGCCGGATCTCGCCTTCCTGCGGGCGTTCGGCTCGGATGTCGTGCCGGGCAACGCGCAGACCGGCTTCGAGGTGTGCACGACCGCCACGGGCTGCAAGGCGGGCACCACCGGAGCGGTCTTCGCCCCGGGCAACGGCCCGCAGCCCGTGGTGAACGGCCCCGGGGTCCTGAACCAGCCGGGCGGCGTGGCGATCGGACCCGACGCGGCGCTGTACGTGACCGAGGCAGTCAACCGGCGCGTGTCGGTGTTCTCGCCCGGCCCGTCCTTCCTGCGGGCGTTCGGGAAGAACGTGGTGCCCGGCAACACCGGCACCGGCTTCGAGCAGTGCACGACGCGCTGCACGGGCGGCGCCGCCGGCGCCGGGCCGGGCGAGATGACGAACCCGGAGCTGCTCGCGTTCGACTGTCGCGGCGCGCTCTACGTCGCCGAGGACGCGAACGGGCGGGTGGAGAGGTTCGGCGAGCCCGGCACGCCCAACCCTCCCTGCGTGCAGCCGGCCGCGCTCCGCAAGCCGTTCGGCATCATGCGGGTGCGAGCCGACGCGCGCACGGGAACCGCCCGTCTCACGATCAGCGTCCCGTGGTCGTGCGAGCTGCGCCTGCGTGGGCGCGTCGTCAGGACCGCCGTCAAGCAGGTCGAGTTCCGCGGCCGGACGCGGCTCGTCGTCCGCCCGAGGGGCGCGGCCAAGCGGCGCCTCCACCGGACCGGCCGGGCGCGGGTGCGGGTCAAGGTCACCTACTGGCCATGGGGCGGGAAGAGGCGCACGAAGACCGTCGCGGTCGTGCTCCGGCGCTGACGTAAGCTTCCCCCGGCCGGTTCCAGTGGATGCCCTCGCCTACGTCGTCACGTCGGGCTGGTCGAGCGGGATCAGCGTCTACGCGACCGTCCTCGTGACCGGCCTGGCCGGGAGGTTCGGCGGTCTCGACAGCGTCCCCCATGCGTTCGAGCGCACGGACGTGCTCGTCGTCGCCGCGATCCTGGCGGCGTTCGAGTTCGTGGCCGACAAGATCGCGTTCGTGGACAGCGCGTGGGACGCGGTCCACACGGTGATCAGGCCGGCGTTCGCCGCGCTCGTCGGCGGGCTGATCGCCGATCAGACCGGCGAGATGAACGAGGCCGTCGCGGCCGCGCTCGGCGGCGTGACCGCGGTCGGCAGCCACGGCACGAAGGCGAGCCTGCGCCTGGCCGTGAATGCATCGCCGGAGCCGGTCTCGAACGTCGCGGTGAGCCTCGGAGAGGACACGGCGGTGGTGGGCGTGCTGCTGCTCGCCGTCGATCACCCCTGGCTCGCGTTCGCGATCGCGCTGGTGCTGCTGGTGGCGGGGGTCACGGTGGCCACGTTCGCCATCCGGCGGATCCGCCGCGGCCTGCGCAGGGTGCAGGCCCGCCTCGGTCCTCGTTCGCCGTGAAAGGGCGCTGTCGGCGCCGCCCGTGTCCGCCACGGAGGCGTAACGTTCCGGACCGGTGGCACAACTCGGCTTAGGAGGCTGTTGATGATTGGTGCCGCAATCGTTGGGTTCCTGGCGGGCGTTATCGGTCGCATGGTGATGCCGGGCGATCCGTTCGAGCACATGAGCGGCCCGAAGTCGTGGCTCGTCTCGCTGATCGTCGGCCTGGCCGGCGCCGCGCTCGGCTATTTCATCTTCCGCCTGATCGGCATCGGCGACACCGACGTCTTCGACCTCGGCGGGATCATCGGCGCCATCATCGGCGTGGTGATCGTCCTGCTGGTCGCCGGCATGGTGCTGGGCCGGGGTGGGGGCACGAGACACGCGGGGCCCTCCGCGACCTAGAGTCACCGCATCAGCGTGAGCGCGACGCCGGAGCGGCGACTGCTCCTCGCCGCGATGATCTTCGCCGTGTCGATGACGTTCATCGACCAGACGATCGTGGCGCTCGCGGTCCCGGAGCTCCAGAAGGACCTCGGCCTCTCCGCGACCGGCACGCAGTGGATCGTCAACGCCTATCTGCTCTCGCTGTCGGCGCTGTTCGCCTTCGGCGGCCGCCTGGCCGACATCGCCGGGCACCGCCGCATGGTCGTGACCGGGGTGGTGGTGTTCGCGAGCGCCTCGGCGCTGTGCGGGGCGACGCCCACGGGCGAGCTCGCAGAGCCGTGGATGATCTTCTTCCGGGTCGTCCAGGGCGCCGGCGCGGCGATCATGTTCCCGGCCGCGCTCGCGATCGTGATCGCCGCCTATCCGATCGCGGAGCGGGGCAAGGCGATGGCGGTCTTCTTCGCGATCACCGGCGGCCTCACGGCCGTCGGCCCGATGGCCGGCGGCTACCTCACCGAGTGGACGTGGCGCTCGATCTTCTGGATCAACGTGCCCGTGGCGATCATCGCGCTGATCCTCACGGCCCGGGCGAAGCCGTCCGACGAGCGCCATCCGGCGCCGATGGACTGGCCCGGCGCGGCGCTGATCGCGGGCGGGATGGGGCTGTCGGTGCTCGGGCTACAGCAGTCGAGCGCGTGGGGCTGGGACAGCCCGGTGACGTGGGCCTGCATCGTCGCCGGCCTGCTGCTGCTGCTCGCGTTCGTGCGCTTCGAGCTGCGCGCCGAGCACCCGCTCATGCGCGTGCAGATCTTCGAGAACCGCGGCTTCGCGGCCGACAACGCCGTGCTGTTCCTGCTGATGCTGGTGTTCCTGCCGCTGTTCCTGTTCGCGAGCCTCTACGCCCAGATCTCGCTCGGCGACGACGCCTCCGGCGCTGGCCTCTACCTGCTGGTCTTCTTCGGCGGCTACGCCGCCGGCGCACAGTGGGGCGGCCGCATGCTCGACGCGAGGGGCGCCCGCGCCGCGGTCCTGCCCGGCTGCGCGCTGGCCGCCGTCGGCTTCTTCCTGTGGGCCGGCAGCCTCACGGACTTCGACCTCGGCGACCACTGGATCTACATGGTGATGGCGGGCGTCGGCGCCGGGCTCATCCTCGGGCCGGCGAGCACGGACGCCGTGAACCGCGCGCCGCGCACGAGCTACGGCGAGGCCACCGGCATCACCCAGACGCTGCGCAACTTCGGCGGCAGCCTCGGCCTGGCGGTGCTGGGCACGATCCTGATCCTCCAGAACAGGTCGAACATCGAGGGCTCGCTCGGTGACCTCGGACTCCCGAAGGGGCGCGCCGATCAGATCGCGGACGCCCTCTCCCAGTCCGGCGGCGGCCGGCCGTCGGGCGGCTTCGGCGACGCCTCGGGGCGCGCGGCACAGCGGGTCTTCGAGGCCGTGCAGCACGACTTCGCCGTCGCGACGCGCACCGTCTTCTACGTGATGGCCGGGGTGATGGTCGTCGCGTACTTCGTCGCCCACGTGACGATGCCGCGCGACCGTGTGGTGGCGGAGGAGGCGGAGCCGGAGGCCGTGGCGGCTGCAGAGGCGTAGGGCGGCGCCGCGCGGGCGTCGGCGTTTCGGGGGGTGTTCGACAAAGCGGGACTATTGCTCCCGCAACGTTGAACACCCCCGGCGGGCGGCGGCCTTCGCGCCCCGGTCGCTCGCCCGTGGGCGACAATCCGGCTGGGCCCCCTTGATTGCCGCCGTTCTCCGGCCGGCCGCAGCGCGGCCTCGCGATCCACCACCCCCGCTAGTAGCCGGCGCACGCCCCGAAATTAGGGGACACGTCAGGGGAACTCCCCAATGGCAGGGGGCGTGCGGCGCCGTACGGTGGCCGCCATGGCCCGAATCCCGCTCTCCCACATCGCCCGCGCCGTCGCCGCCGTGCTCGCGGCGGTCCTCCTCCTCGGCCTGGCCGGCTCCGCGACCGCGTCGTCGCCCCACGGCAGGAGCGTTTGCGCCAAGGCGGCGAAGAACCTCCGCGCCGCCAAGTCGCGGCTCAGGAAGGCGCAGCGCGGCAAGGCCTCGAAGAAGGCGGTCGCCAGGGCGCGCAAGGCGGTCAAGAGGGCCGAGCGATCGAGGCGCAGGGCGTGCCGGGCCGCTCCGGCGAGGCCGCCCGTGGCCGCGCCGCCGGCGCCGCCGGCACACGGTGCCCCCGCGCCGCCGGCCTCGCCCCCGCCGCATCAGCCGCCACCGACCCCGCCGGCGCCGCCGACGAGCCATGCGCTGATCGCGAAGGCGCTCGCGGAGGGCCGGATCGACGAGGAGACAGCCCTGCGCTACCGCGTTTTCGCGGAGTTCGGCGACGACCGGCTGCCGGCGGAGTTCCGCGGCTCCCCGCTCGACGTGACCGATACGGACACCCTCGACGAGGTGGCGCAGCGCTGGGACGAGCTATCCCCCGCCACCCGCGCGGTACTCGATCCGTTCTTCATCCCGCCCTTCAACCCCGGCAGCTGGTACGAGCCCGGCTCGGGCACCCACGCCCTTGCGCGGGGCGCCGCCGCCGCCGCGCCGGCCGAGCCGGGCGCCGACCTCTGCGCCAACACGGCGCCGAACATGAATCGCTGGGGCTACGTGACGGCCGCCGGCGGCAAGCTGCGCGTCTGGTACGAGAACACGCGGGCCGGCCAGCTGGACAAGGCGATCTCCGTGGCGCAGTACCTCGACTCCGGCCCATGGGCGAAGGTGATCGGCGTCTTCCGCGAGCCCCTTCCCGACGGCGGCGACCTCGCCGGCCAGCGGTGCCGCGGGTTCGATCCGGCCGTGGAC
>DASXAA010000245.1:0-3277 GCA_036407035.1 Thermoleophilaceae bacterium
GACCTGCTCCCGGCCGCCTTCGGCGTGATGGTCGTGGGGACCGAGGCGATGGGAGTCGCCCGCGCGCTCGCCACGCAGGACGGCTACTCGATCAACGTGAACCGCGAGCTGTACGCGCTCGGCGCCGCGAACGCGCTCGCCGGACTGTCGTCGGGGTTCGTCCAGTCGGGCGGCGCGAGCCAGACCGCGGCGGCGGAGAACGCGGGCGGGAAGAGCCAGCTCGCGTCGGTGCTGGCCGCGGTGCTGATCCTGCTGACCGGGGCGTTCCTCGCGTCGCTGTTCAAGGACCTTCCGCAGGCCACGCTCGCGGCGATCGTGCTCGTGGCGATCACGGGCTTCTTCCGCTTCGACGAGCTGCGCCGCTTCGCCGTCCTTCGCCGCTCCGCGATCGTGTTCGCGCTGATCGCCCTCGCCGGCGTGCTCGTGTTCGGCGTGCTGCCCGGGCTCCTGCTGGCCGCGGCGCTGTCGCTCGCGCTGGTGATCTACCGCTTCAGCCGGCCGCCGGTGGGCCTGCTCGTGCGCGACCCCGCGACCGGCGTCTGGGGCCGCGCCAGCCGGCACCCCGACTGGACGCCGCCGACCGGCGTCCTGGCCGCGGGCGTGGACGGACCGCTCTTCTACGCCAACTCGCAGCTGGTGAAGGAGCAGCTGCTCGCGCTCGTGCGCGACGCGCAGGAGCCGCCCGAGGCGGTGGCACTGGAGCTCGACCAGTTCGACATCGACGTGGAGACGCTCGACATGCTCGGCGAGCTGGCGGGCGCGCTCGCGGACCAGTCCGTGGAGCTGCGGCTGGCGTCGGTGCGCCGGCCGGTGCTCGAGCTGCTGCGGCGGAGCGAGCTCGATAAGCGGGTGGCGATCGAGCCGACCCTGGATGCCGCGACCGAAAGGAGCCGCGCATGACGGACCTGACGTCGTGGAGGGACACGCCCACCCGCGGGGCGATCGTCGACTTCGTCGAGTCGCTCGGCGACCTGCCGGCCGAGGAGCGCGTGGCCGTGTTCGACAACGACGGCACGCTCTGGTGCGAGAAGCCGATGCCGATCGAGCTCGGCTTCATCCTCGAGCGGCTCGCGAGCATGGCCGAGGAGGACGAATCGCTGCGCGAGCGCCAGCCGTGGAAGGCCGCGCACGAGCGCGACCACGCCTGGCTCGGCGACGTCGTGACGAAGCACTACCGGGGCGACGACAGCGACGTGAAGGTGCTGATCGGCGGCATCGTGCGCGCGTTCGGCGGATACGACGTCGCGGACTACGAGGCCGCGGCGACGGAGTTCCTCGGCCGGGCGCCGCACCCGACGCTGGGGCGGCTCCTGCGCGAGACGAGCTACCTGCCGATGGTCGAGCTGCTGCGCTACCTCGAGGCGAACGGCTTCACCAACTACATCGCATCGGGCGGCGACCGCGACTTCATGCGCCCGGTCACCGCCGAGCTGTACGGCATCCCGCCGGAGCGGGTGGTCGGCAGCTCGAACGCGCTCGAATACGACGACGAGACCGCCTCGGTCGCGTACAGGGCGGAGCCGGACTTCTTCGACGACGGCCCGCTGAAGCCCGTGCGCATCTGGAGCAGGATCGGCCGCCGGCCGCTCGTCGCCGGCGGGAACTCGAACGGCGACGTGCCGATGCTGCGGTTCGCCGGCGGCCCCGATCGGCCGGCGCTGCGGCTGCTCGTGCTCCACGACGACGCGGAGCGCGACTTCGACTACACGGCGGGCGCGGAGAAGGCGCTCGAGCGTGCGCGCGCGGAGGGCTGGACCGTGGTGAGCGTGAAGGACGACTGGGAGAGGGTCTTCGCCGACTGAGCCATGAAGGGTTGGCTCTTCCCCTCGCTCGCCCGCTACCGCGGCGACTGGCTGCGCGGCGACCTCGTCGCCGGCCTGACCGTGTGGGCCGTGCTGGTGCCCGAGGCGCTCGCCTACGCGACGATCGCCGGCGTGTCGCCGGTGGTCGGCCTCTACGCCGCGCCCGGGGCGCTGATCGTCTACGCCGCGCTCGGCAGCTCGCGGCACCTCGTGACCGGGCCGATGGCCGCCACCGCGGCGCTGTCGGCGGCGACGGTCGCCGACGTCGTCTCGCCGAAGTCGGACGAGTTCGTCCAGCTGACGGTCGTGCTGGCACTGTGCGTCGGCATCGCGGCGCTCGCCGCCGGCATCGCGCGGCTCGGCTTCCTCGCCCACTTCATCTCCGAGCCGGTGCTGAAGGGCTTCATCGTCGGCCTCGCGCTCACGATCATCGTCGGCCAGCTGCCCAAGCTGTTCGGCGTGGAGGGCGGCGACGGCGACTTCTTCGAGAAGCTCTGGGACTTCCTCGGCGACCTCGGCGACACGCACGCCCTGACGCTCGCCGTGGGCGCCGGCTCGCTGGCGCTGGTGCTCGGCCTGCGGCGCGTGGCCCCGGCGGTGCCCGGGTCGCTGGTGGCGGTGGCGCTCGGGATCGCGCTGGTCGAGCTGTTCGACCTCGACGACCACGGGCTCGAGATCGTCGGCAACATCGAGAGCGGCCTGCCCTCGTTCGGGCTGCCGGACGCGAGCCTGTCCGACTACGGCGCGCTCGCTGCGGGCGCGATCGGCGTGATGCTCGTGGGCTTCGCGGAGAGCCTGGGCGCCGCAAAGACGTACGCGAGCCGCAACCACTACGACGTCGACGCCAATCGCGAGCTGATCGGGCTCGGCGGCGCCAACATCGCCGCCGGCCTGTCGAGCGGGATGATCGTGAACGGCAGCCTCTCGAAGACCGCCGTCAACGGCTCGGCGGGCGCGCGGAGCCAGCTCTCGAGTCTGATCGTGGCGGCGATGACGGTCGTCACGCTGCTGTTCCTCACCGGGCTGTTCGAGTCGCTGCCGGAGGCCACGCTCGCCGCGGTCGTGATCGCCGCGCTGATCGAGCTGGTCGACCTCCCCACGATCGCCGGCTTCTACCGCGTCTACACGCGCAGGCTGGGGGAGGCGTACGGCGTGGCGGCCCGGCCCGACTTCATCGCCGCCGTCGCCGCGATGCTGGGCGTGCTCATCCTCGACACGCTCCCCGGGCTCTTCATGGGCATCGCGGTGTCGCTGGTCCTGCTGCTCTACCGCGCCTCGCGGCCGCGGGTGGCGGTGCTCGGCAAGGTGCCGGGCAGCGAGGGCCAGTACGCGGACGTGGAACGCCATCCGGAGAACGTGGAGGTCGAGGGGGTGAAGGTGCTGCGCGTGGAGGGCGGCCTGTTCTTCGCCAACGACGAGGCGGTGCGCGCGCGCGTGCGCGAGCACGCCGCCGAGGAGGGCGTCAAGGCGATCGT
>DASXAA010000246.1:0-66319 GCA_036407035.1 Thermoleophilaceae bacterium
GACCGTGGACATCAGCTTCAGCACCGGATCGAAGTGGAACTCCGTGCGGCGATGCTCCTCGCGCTCGGGAAGGGTCAGGTCGCCGCCGAGCCTCCCGGCGGCCGCGAGCATCGCCTGCTCGGTCGGGTCGCCGATCGTCCCGTCCGGTTGCGCGTTGTTGCAGTGGGCGGCCACCTGGGCAAGCGCCACCAGCGCACCGTCATCCGCAGTGGCTGCCGGGTCGTGGTCGCCCTCGAGCTCGAGCGTCCGGGACGCCGTCCAAACGACGTTGGCACGCATCCGGTTCTCGGTGAGGGTGCCGGTCTTGTCCGTGCAGATGACGCTCGTGGAGCCGAGTGTCTCGACCGCACTGAGGCGCTTGACGACGGCGCCGCGCCGCACCAGGTCGCGTACGCCGACCGCGAGCGCGAGTGTGATGACCGGCAGCAGCCCCTCTGGGACGTTGCCGACCAGGAGCCCGACGGCGAAGACGACCGAGTCGCTCAGCGAGAGGCCCGCCCCGAACATGGCGATGGGCACGAAGGCGACGCCGGTGACGACCGCCACGGCGGCGATCAGCCAGGCGACCCTGCGGACCTGCGTCTCGAGCGGGCTCTCCTCGCTTCCCACCCGCTCCGACAGCGCCGCGATGCGTCCGAGCTCGGTGTGCATCCCGGTCGCGAACACGAGCGCGCGCGCCTCGCCCCCGGTGCAGGTGGTTCCCGAGAACACGAGATCGCGCGCCTCCAGCAGCGCGACACCCGAGTCCTGCAGGTCGGCTGCCCGATAGCTGGGCACCGACTCTCCCGTGAGGGTGGACATGTCGATCTCGACCCCGCCCGAGATGAGGCGTGCATCGGCCGAGATCCGGTCTCCCTCCTCGATCGCCAGCAGGTCTCCGGGTACGAGCGCGCTCGCCTCCACCACCTGCTCCCGACCGTCCCGCACGACCTTCGCCTGCGCAGGCAGGTATTCGGCCAGCGCCTCGACGGCCCGCTCGGCCTGTAGCTCCTGTACGAAGGCCATGGCCGCGTTGAGGAAGACCACTACGACGATCGCCACCGCCACGGGCTCGATCCCCGCCAGCCACGCGAGCGCCGCCGCGGCCCACAGGAGCAGCGCCAGCGGATGGGTGAACTGGCGCATGAGCTCCCGCGGCCAGCGCCGTCCGCCGCGTCGGGTCAGGACGTTCGGCCCGAACTGAACCAGCCGCCGCTCGGCCTCGCGCGACGAGAGACCCGAGCGCGACGAGCGGAGGTCGCGCAGCAGCAGGTCGACCCGCTCCTCCGGGTCGACGGCGGGCATACTCGGCTTCGCGTCCATCCGGCCTCAGTCGGCCGGCGGCACGACGAGCAACGGCACCGCGGCGTGGTGGGCGAGCGCACGTGAGACGCTGCCCAGCAGCGCAGCGCCCATCGTGGACCGGCCGCGCGACCCGACGACGACCGCCGCGGCGCGGCGGTCGTGTGCCGTGTCGAGCAGCGACCGCCACACGTTGCCGTCCGCCCGCGCGGCATGCGGCCGTGCCTCGAGGCCCTCGGCTGCGGCGAGCCGGACGCCCTCGTGGGCGGTGCGGTCCGCGCCCTGCGCGAGGCCCCTGTCGACCTGCTCGACCCCGTCGGGAACCGCGGGCGCGGGCATTCCGGCGGCGGCCGCCGGCGCCAGGGCGGCGTAGGAGACCCAGACGTTTTGCACGACCGCCTCGCGGACCGCCAGCAGCCGGCCCGCCGCCGCGATCGCCCGGCGGGCGTGGTCGGAGCCGTCGTATCCGATCACCACCGGGCCGGGCGCGTGCTCGTCTTCCGGCGGCGGCACGATGAGCACCGGCAGCTGGGCGTGGTGAAGGACGCCTGAGGAGACGCTTCCGAGCAGTGCAGACCTGACGCCGCCGAGCCCGCGGGAGCCGACGACGATCGCCGCAGCGTCGTGCCGGCGCGCCAGCTCGAGCAGTGTCGGCCAAGCCTTCGGCTTGCCCATGGCGCCCACCGGGGTGGCATCGAATCCCGCTTCGCGCGCAAGGCCGGCGCCCTCCGCCGCCCTGGCCTCCGCTCGCTCGCGGTCCTCGGCGTCCAGCTCGTGGGCGGCTTCGAAGACGGTGCCCCCCAGGCGGCTGACGTCGGTGTGGAGGAGCAGCGAAGCGAGGGAGCCCCAGACGTAGGCAACGACGGCTCTCCGCGGCGCGAGCAGCGCGCCCGCGCGGCGGATCGCCATCGCCGCGTCGTCGGAGCCGTCGTAGCCGACCAGCACCGTCTCCTGCGCCGCAAGCATCCCAGCCGAGCGTACGAAGCGGACAAACGGCCGGCGTCCGCTCGGGACCGCAACATGGCTCAGTGGGAAGTACGTACGGCGCCGCCGGGCGCGTCCGCGTCAGCGAGAGGTCAGGGGAATGCGACCGTGATCGTCACCGACGAGCGCCGCTCGGCGTCGTGGAAGACCTCCTGGTCGGCGGCGACCAGCGTGGTCGCCCGGGCCGGGTCCTCGCCGGTGCCGGGGTTGCGCGCGTAGCGGGGGTGCGCGCCGCTCGAGACCTGGACCCGGATGCGGTGGCCCGCCGCGAAGCGGTGCGCCGTCGGCCAGAGCTCGAAGCGCACGGCGGCGACGCGATCGCCGTCCCGCGGCGGCTCGTCCGGGGTCAGCCGGATCAGGCCGTCGCACACGTTCAGGGAGGCTCCGCCCGGCTCCACGTCGCAGATGCGCACGAACAGGTCGGTGTGGCCGCGGCTCGAGCGCAGATGGATCTCGGCGCGAACGGGTCCGAGCGCGTCGAGGTCCGCTCCGACAGGAGCCGTCGTGAACGTGAGCACGTCGGGGCGCGCCTCGAGCGGGCGGTTGTCGCGCACGGGCTCGCGCTCGAGCAGCATGGCGCCGCCGAGCGCCGGCGTCGGGTCCGAGGGGTCGTACCGGTAGCGGCTCGGCTCCGCCTCGCGACCCGGCGGCGCCTCGGACAGCGCGCCGCCCGGATGCAGGTAGAGCGTCCGCTCGCCCGCGCCGGGTGGCGGCCAGTCGGACAGCTCGCGCCAGCCGCGTTCGCCGGTGACGTACACGCGCACGGGTGCGTCGCGCACCATGCGCTCGTCGCCGAGAAGGTGCGCCCGCATCCACGCGATGCCCTCGCGCAGGCTCACGCCCGTCATCGCCGGCGAGGTGTGCGTCCAGGGCCCGATGATGAGCTGCGGCCGTCGGCCGGCAGCGCGGAGCGCCTGGAAGTCCTCGACCATCCAGGGCAGGAAGATGTCGTACCAGCCGCCGGTGAGCTGCACCGGCGCCTCGACGCCGCCGACCGAGGACGAGAAGTCGCGCGCCGCCCAGTAGGGGCTGTCCGGCGACATCTCGTCCATCCATTCGCGGAAGTACGGCACCGGCGCGCCGAACGCGCGCTCGTCGAGCTCGGCGATCGGCCCGGCCTCGCCGTACAGCCGCGGCAGCGTGTGGCGCAGGCCGTGCGCGAGCAGCAGCGGCGCCAGCCGCCGCTCCTGGACCTGCAGCACGAGCGTCCACGACAGGGCCGCGTCCAGCGAGAGGCTGCCGCCGCCCAGCGCCATGCCGCGGAACTGCGACGCGGTCACGGACGGGGCCAGCGCATCGAGCTCGTCGGCGATCGCCCACTGCACCAGCCCCATGTAGCTCGGCCCGATACCGCCGACGGGCCCGGCATGCCAGGGCCGCTCCCGCAGCCAGCGAAGCGTCGCCAGCCCGTCCCGGCGCTCGTCGAACGGATCGAAGCTGCCGCCCGAGCCGAACGTCCCGCGCACGCTCTGGACCACCACCTGCAGCCCGCGCTCGGCGATCAGGCGCCCGAAGAGGAACCCGAACGCCCCGCTGCGCCCGTACGGCGAGCGCACCAGCACGGTCGGCGCGGGGCCGTGGCCGGGCGGCGCGTAGCGGTCGGCGAGCAGCACCACCCCGTCGTCCATGACCACGGGCAGGTCGCGGTCCACCACAAGCTCGCGCGCGGCCGGCACGGGCAGGCGCAGCAGGCGGCCGGCGATCTCGCTGAGCAGGGGCACGCGCGTAAAGGATGAACGCCCGCGGATTCACCCAGAAAGAGTGGGGCTACCCGTACCGAGTATCCGCCGCCCGCTAGCTAGCTTCGAGCGTGTGAGAGAAGACGCAATAGTCGTAGAAGGACTTCAGAAGTCGTACGGGTCCGTGCGGGCGCTCTGCGGCGTCGATTTCGCCGCGCCCCCCGGCAGTGTGCTGGGGCTGCTCGGCCCCAACGGCGCGGGCAAGACGACCGCCGTGCGAATCCTCGCCACGCTGCTGGAGCCCGACGGGGGCACCGCGCGCGTCGCGGGCCTCGACGTGGAGCGCGACGCCGCGGCGCTGCGGGCGAAGATCGGCCTCGCGGGGCAGTACGCCGCCGTGGACGAGAACCTGACCGGCTTCGAGAACCTCGAGATGGTCGGCCAGCTCTACCACCTCCGGCGCAAGGAGGCGCGCGCCCGCGCGGACGAGCTGCTCGAGCGGTTCGAGCTGACCGACGCCGGCGGCCGGCCGGTGAAGACCTACTCGGGCGGCATGCGCCGCAGGCTCGACCTGGCGGCGGCGCTCGTGTTCCGCCCGCCCGTGCTGTTCCTCGACGAGCCGACGACGGGCCTCGACCCGCGCAGCCGGCTCGGGCTGTGGGAGACGATCGAGGGCCGCGTCGCGGGCGGCGCCACGGTGCTCCTCACTACCCAGTACCTCGATGAGGCCGACCGCCTGGCCGACCAGATCGTCGTGATCGACCACGGCAGCGTGATCGCGCGCGGCACGGCGGACGAGCTGAAGACGCAGATCGGCGGCGAGCGGCTCGACGTGCGGCTCGAGGACGCGGCCGACGCGGACCTGGCCGTCTCGGCGCTCTCCGGCATGTGCATGGAGCGGCCGTCGATCACGGACCACACCGTCAGCGCGGCCGTCACCCGGCACTCGGGCATGATCGCCGAGGCCGTGCGCCGGCTGGACGACGCCGGCGTCGGCATCGACGACATCAGCCTGACCCGCCCGACGCTCGACGACGTCTTCATCGCGCTCACCGGCCACGCCGCCGAGGAGGAAGAGGACGGCGCCGAGACCCGCGAAGAGCGTGAGGAGGTGCACGCATGAGCTCGATGGCGATGACCGTCTCCGACGTGCTGGTCCTGGCGCGGCGGAACCTGATGCGCATCCCGCGCCAGCCCGACCTGTTGGTCGCCTACACGATCCAGCCGGTGATGTTCGTGCTGCTGTTCGTGTACGTCTTCGGCGGCGCGATCGACTCCGGGCCGTTCGACTACGTCGACTTCCTGATGCCCGGCATCATCGTCCAGTCGATCGCGTTCGGCGGCTTCGTGACGGCGCTCGGCCTGTCGGAGGACGTGCAGAAGGGCCTGATCGACCGCTTCCGCTCGCTGCCGATGTCGCGCGGGGCGGTGCTTACCGGGCGCACGTTCTCGGACGTGGTGCTGAACTGCCTGTCGCTCGTCGTGCTGTTCACGGTCGGCTTCATCGCCGGCTTCGGCTTCATCGACGCGACCGCCGGCGAGATCGTGCTCGGGATCGTGCTGCTACTGCTGCTGGGCTACGCGTTCTCGTGGATCTTCGCCCTGGTCGGCCTGTTCTCGTCCTCGCCGGAGACCGCGAACGCGATCGGGTTCACGCTGATCTTCCCGCTCACGTTCGCGTCGTCGGTGTTCGTCCCGGTGAGCTCGATGCCGGACGGCCTGCGCCAGTTCGCGGAGGCGAACCCGTTCACCACGATCTCGGACGCGATGCGGTCCCTGTGGCTCGGCACGCCGGCGCACACGGACGTCTGGATGTCGTTCGTGTGGTGCTTCGTGCTGATCGCGATCTTCGCGCCGCTCGCCGTGGCCCGCTACCGCAAGGTCGCGGCGAAGTAGCCATCCGGCGCGCGCGCACGCTCATCGGGCCTCCGCCCTGAGCGTGCGCGCGACCCGCTGCCTGGCGCGGAACAGCCGGGTGGCGATCGTGGCCTCGCGCGTGCCGAGCATGCGCGCCGCCTCCTGGTGCGAGAGGCCGACGATGTCGACCGCCACCAGCGCGCTGCGGAACTCCTCCGGAAGCGCGGCGATGGCGGCGAGCGCCTCGCGCTGCTCGAATGCGACGTCGGGAGGCGCCAGCGACGACTGCATGGCCGGGCCTTCGTCGATCGGGAGCTCGGCGGTGCGCGGCCGGCGGCTCGCCGTGCGCAGGCTCGTGAGGAAGGTGTTGCGGAGCGTGCGCAGGAGGTACGGCGCCGGATCGCCGCGCAGGCCGCGGGGCCGCGCCAGGACGCGGGCGAACGCCTCCTGGACGAGGTCCTCCGCGTCGTGGGGCGAGCCGCAGAGCGCCCACGCGGCCCGGTAGAGGCGAACGAGCAGCTCGGGGGTCGGGTCGAACGGGTGCGATTTAGTCGATCGACTAATACGATCGACTAATGTACCACGACCCGGGGGGTGCGGGGCCTTGGGGTACTGCCGTACGCGATGATCCGGCCGCTCCCCGGTGGGCGAACAGAGGGCTGGATGCGAGCGGTCGTCGTCAGCGTCTGACGCCGGCCGCGGGGCCGCGGTGCGGCTCGTTGCGCAGCAGCTTGCCGTCCCGGATCGTCCACACGTGCGAGGTCGGCTCGGTCAGGGTGGCGCCGCTCTCCTTGCCGCGGGCGTGCATCGTCATCTCGATCAGCATGCGCCCGTCGTCGATCGGCACCGTGCGGTGCACCTCGACCCTCCACTCGGCCCAGGCGGACGCGACGTCCTTGAAGTACTGCCGGATCCCGTCGTGGCCGACGTACCGGAGGCCGCTCACGGCCAGCACCGAGAGGAACTCGATCTCGGGGTGGCAGACCGCGAGCGCGGCCTCGAGGTCGTACTCGTTGATGGCGTCCGCGAAGCCGCGCACGGCCAGCTCGTCGTCCGCTCCCATCGGGGGCAGTATGGAGCGGGGCGGGGTCGGACCGACCTCAGCCCGGCAGCGTGAACCCGGCGAAGTGGCGCAGGTGAGTCGGGAGCTCGTCGCGGCGGCCGGCGCCGAGTTTGACCATCGCGTGGTAGAGGTGCGACTCGACGGTCCGAACGGAGATCGTCAGCTGATCTGCGATCTCGGCGTTCGAGCGTCCGGCGGCCGCCAGCTCGGCCACTTCGCGCTCGCGGCGCGTCAGCGCGGCGGCCCGCGGATCCGTGGCGCGGAGCGCCGGAGTCGCCGCGCCCTCGCACTCGCCGTGCAGCCGAGCGCTCAGCGCGGCCGCGCGCCGGGCCGAGCTGGCACGGCCCTCGCCTGCGTGCAGCGCGGCGGCCTGGGCCGCGGCCTCGGCGGCGGCGAGCCATGCTCCGATCGCCGAGAGCTCGCCCGCCACCCGTTCGAGCCTCGCTGCGTCGCCCTCGGCCAGCGCCGCCGCGTGTTCGGCGTAGGCCGCCGCGAGCGGCGCGTCGCAGCGACCCGCGGCCTCCGCGAGCAGCGGCGCCAGGTCGCGCGCGGCGCCGCCGGCGGACAGCGCCTCGTGTGCCAGCTCGGCCTGGATCGGAGGCCATCGCGCCGTGTCCTCGGCCGCCGCGTGCAATACCTCGACGGCGCGGGACTGCTCGCCGGCCGCGGCCGCGATCCATCCCTCCGCGCGCGCTATCCAGGGCTGCTCATGCGACGTCGGCGGCCGGCCGCCGAGGTGCGCGTGCGCCAGCGCGTTCGCGCCGCGCGCTGCGTCGAGACGGCCGAGCATCGCGTTCGCCTGGGCCAGTTCGAGGGCGGCGGCGAACAGCAGGTCGTGGGGATCGCGCAACTCGAGGTGGGCCAGGGCCTCGCGCAGCCCCCGCGCCGCGACGGCGGGGGTGCCGCGGAAGAGAGCGAGGCATCCGAGGGTGCACGCGGCGACCCCGGCGAGGCCGCGGTCGCCGCGGTGGACCGCCGCCTGCTCGATCCGCGCCAGCCGTGACTCGAGCTCCGGCCAGTCGCGGCCGGACACCAGCCGCGCGGACGACCACGCGAACAGCGCGCCCATCTCGCTGTCCGTGAGCTGCTCGTCCGCCGGAGGGGACGGGAGCGCGCGCTCGGCGATCCGCTTCGCCTTCGCGGTCTCTCCCGCGAACGCCCAGCCGACCGCACCGGCCGCGTCGACGATCGGTGCCATCGCGGCGGGCAGCTGCGGGTCGGCGGCCACCTCGTCGGCGAGCTCGCCGGCCTCGCGCATCCGCCCGTTCATCGCGAGCGCGGCGAGCCGCATGCCCTCGACCCGCCGACGCCATCCCTCGTCCGGCCACCACTCGGCCGCTCGCGCGACCACGCGCTCCGCGTCGTCGCCGCGCCCGAGCGCGAGCGTGAGCGTGCGCAGCCGTGCGAACAGGTAGGCGACGGCCTGCTCCTGTAGCTCGAGCGAGGGCGCGCGCCCGGCCTCGGCGGCGCCACGCAGCGAGGCCTCGAGCCGCGCGAAGGTGCGCTCGGATTCCTCGTGCAGCCCGAGCATCGCCTGGGCGTGGCCCAGCATCAGCGTGGCCTCCGGCCCGACGCCGGCCGCCTCGGCGAGCTCCGCCAGCCTGGCCGTCAGCTGCGGGTCGGCGGCGCGGTATGCCTCGCCGGCGGCCGTGGCGAGCAGCGCGGGCTCGACCGGCTGCCGGGCTTCGAGCAGCCAGGTGGCCACGCGGACCGCGTCGCCCGGCCCCAGTCCGCGGGCGCGGACGGCGTCCGCGAGCCGCACGCGCAGATCGTCGGCGTGGGCGCCCGAAAGGACAGCCCGCGTCACCTCGCCGAAGAGCGGGTGCGCGAGCCGCGCACTGGGGCCGCCGGGCGTGCGCTCGACCGCAACCAGGCCGCGCCGCTCGACGTCCTCGAGCGTCTCCGCGCTCGCGAGCGACGACAGCACGTCCACGGTCAGCGGTTCGCCGAGGCTGAGCATGGCGAGGAGCTCCCGCTCGGGCTCGTCGAGCCCCTCCAGCCGCTGCGCGACCAACTCCGCCAGCGCCGCCCCGGGAGCGGGCTTGCGGCGCAGGCGCCAGAGCCCGTCCTCGCAGGACAGCGCCCCGGTCTCGAGCGCGCTCGCCACGAGCTCGCGCAGGTAGAGCGCGTTGCCCGCGCTGCTCGCAAAGGCCCAGTGTGCGGCGACCCCCTCGAGCTGCCCGCCGAGCAGCTCCTCCGCGAGCGCGACCGTGTCCGCCTCGCAGAGGGCGGCGAGCTCCATGCGCCTCGCGCCGGCGTCCTTCCAGAGCGCGACGATCGCGTCCGGGCACGACTCGCCGGCGCGGACGGTGGCCACGACGAACGCCGCTCCCGTGCTGGCGAGATGCAACGCCAGCGCCGCGGACGCGCCGTCCAGCAGATGCGCGTCGTCCAGCCCGAGCACGGCCGGCCGGCCGTTCGCGCGAGAGAGCATCGCCGCAGTGCTGGCCTTGAAGAGCTGCAGGGGGTCGTGCCCGAGACTGTCCTGAGGGAGCAGGCCCACGAACGCGGCGAGCGGGATCGTCGCCGCCGAGCGGGTCGCCTGAGCCCACTCGAACGCCGCGCCGTCCTCGGCCGCCGTCACGAGCGCGGCGCGCGCGACCCGGGTCTTCCCCACTCCGGCCTGCCCGACGAGGACCACCCCCGCGCAGTCGCCCGCCGTGCGCGCGGCGGCGATCTGAGCGAGCTCCCGGTCGCGGCCGACCAGCCGCGCACCCGACGCGTCACCGTGGATCCACTGGGCCAGGGCGGGCACCAGGGGATGAACGTTACTCAGCCCGGCAGCGTGAACCCGGCGTCCACCACCAGCGTCTGGCCCGTCACCCTGCGGGCGGAGTCCGACAGCAGGAAGGTCACCGCCTCGGCCACGTCCTCGGGGTCGAGCACCGTCCGCAGCGGCGAGCGATCCGCGCTCGCCTGCGCGATCGACTCCCAGTCGGGGATCGCGCGGAACAGGTCCGTCAGCACCACCCCGCCCGCCACGCAGTTGGTCCGGATCCCCTGGGGGCCGAGCTCCACGGCGAGGTAGCGCACGAGCGACTCGATCGCCGCCTTCGCCGTGCCGAACGCCGCGTAGGCGTCGTACACGCGCCGCGCGCCGAGGCTCGAGATCGCCACGATCGCGCCGCCCCCGTTCTCGCGCATCGACGCGGCCGCCCTCTGCGCGAGCACCAGCAGCGCGCGTCCGTGCGCGGCCATCGTGTAGTCCCACGTCTCGGCCGTCAGGTCGTCGAGCGTCCCGAAGGTGCCGTTCGCCGCGTTGCACACGAGGTAGCGCAGCGTGCCCAGCTCGCCGACCGCCTCGTCGGCCACCCGCTGCATGTCCTCGGCCGAGCCCGCGTCGCCCTGGAGGATCACCGCCCGCCGCCCGAGGCCGCGGATCTCGCCGGCGGTCTCCTCGGCGGCGTCGCGGTTCTCGATGTAGCTGAGCGCCACGTCGGCGCCGCGCGACGCCAGCGAGATCGCGCATGCGCGGCCGATCCCGCGCGAGCCGCCGGTTACGAGCGCGTTTCCGTTCACGTCGTGGCGGCGCCGGCCAGCGTTCCGTTCCACACGACGCCCTCGGCCAGGTAGTCCTTCACGACCTTGCCGTGGGTGAGGTCGAAGTCGAAGACGCCGAACCAGCCCTGCAGCACCTTCGTCGGCGCGAGCAGGTGCCACGGGTCGACGGCCGAGCGCGCGTCCATCGACACCGAGGCGCGCCCCGTGAACAGCATCGGCGTGCCGTCCGCGCTCCTGTGCAGCGGCGCCTCCACGTCGAGGCGGACCAGCTCCGCCACAGAGGGCGGCCGGCCCGCCTCGGCGCTCGGGATCAGGCGGGTGGACAGCACGGGCACGTCCTCGAGCTCGGCCGGGTCGAACGTCTGCTCGCAGACGATCGACATCGTCATGATGCGCTGCCCGCGCGGGCGGTCGACCGTGAACAGCATCTGCTCGCCGAACGGCAGGCCGCCCGTCCCGCCCGAGTGGCGCTCCATCACGGCCAGCTTCTTCGCGTAGCCCCAGATCTCCCTGCCGGCGACCAGCGGGATCTCGTTGTCCGTGAAGATGAACGGCTGGTACAGGTAGGTCTGGCCGTCGAGGTTGGCCCTGATCATCACGTACGCCTCGTTGTACGGCCCGAACGACGAGAACGGGATCCAGCGCCCCCAGGCGATGCACGTGGGCACCTCGTCGGCCGGCTCGAGGCCGGGCGGCAGCAGCGCCTCCACGCCGGCGGGGTCGGCCTCGTACGAGATGAAGATGTCCTCCACCCCCCGGTAGAGGTACGGCGGCGGCCCGTACGCCACGCCGGGTCCGATTGGGAGCGAGAACGACGTCGACAGGTCTGCGTTGTCCACCTGGCCCTCCTGCGGTCGGTGCAGGAAGCGTTGCGAGCGCGCGCGCCGGCCACAACCGCGCCCGCCGCGCCGCATTGGGGAAACGCCAAGTGCCTAGCCGCGCCCCGCCAGGTCGAGCGCGAGCACGTTCTCCCCCGACTCCACACGCCCCGTGTCCGTGAAGCCATACCGGAGGTAGAAGCCGCGCGGCGAGCCGGGGCCGTCCGAGCAGCTCGTGTAGAGCACGTCGGCTTCGGGGCGCCCGCGGACGTAGTCCACCACCGCGTCGATCGTCGCCGCCCCGTACCCGCGGCGCTGGTAGCGCTCGTCGATCAGCAGCTTCCAGAGGAAGTAGGGGCCGACGAGGTCGTCGTCCATCGGCTGCGGGATGTTGTCGCTGATCATCGCGAAGCCGACGAGCGCGCCGGACTCGGCGTCGCGCACCGCCCACGGCCGGGGCATCGCCCGGGGCTCCCGGTCCGCCTCCTCGAAACTCTCCTCCATCGAGCTCACGTAGCGGTCCTGGCCGGGGCCGCGGCGCAGCCCCATCACCGCCGCGCGGTCCGCGGCGGTGGCGATGTCCTCGAGCCGTACCCTCGGCATCCTCAGTCCAGCGGCCGCCCCAGCCACTCGCGGTAGAAGCCCTCGAGGTCGGGCTGGAACGCGTGCACGATCGGGTAGCCGGGCGGCACCGCCTCCACGTCCAGCAGCGTCAGGCTCTTCGGGCAGTAGTACTCGCGCAGCGTCATCCATCTCGGGTCGGCGCCCATCATCCGCGGGTACACCTCGTCCATCAGCTCGTCGCTGTCGCGCTCGAAGATGAGCGCGTTCAGCTTCCAGTTGCGGCGGTAGTCGCCGAAGTCGAAGCCCGCCAGCGACTTGGTCACCCTCTCGCCGTCGGCCCGCTCGACGATGAACAGGTTGTCGGACAGCGGCAGCAGGATGCGGTCGTCCCACGGGACCCGCTCCTGCAGGATCGCGATGTACGTGTCGAACCGGTCCGGGTCCTTGAACGAGCTCATCATCCGCTTCAGGTCGCGCCACGGGAGCGCGCCGTCCACGAGCTGCTCTACGACCTCGCGCGGGTAGCTCGGCTGCTTCATCGCTCGCCTCCTTCGAAGCTGAAGTCCTCCGGCAGGTCCCAGAACTCCCGGAACTCGCCGGCCCACTTCTCGGACAGCTCCATCGACTCCGTGTACATGTCGGTCACCGGGTAGATGAAGTCCTTCGCGAGCACCCGCTCGCGCGTCTTCTCCATCCACTCGGAGACCGGGATCGCCCGCTCGGCCCGCTGCTTCCGCAGCTCGTCGCGCCTGCGCGCCGTGGCGTCCGCGTCGGCGACCACGCCGTCGCCGTCCTCGCTCGTCACCACGCCGTACACGCGCTCCGCGAACCGCGGCAGCAGGTGGCCCTCGTTCAGGTCCGCGGCCACCGCCGACGGCTCGCGCTCGAGCGCGTCGCCGCACCCGTGCCCGCCGCGCAGAAGGCTGACGTAGATGTCGTACTCGCCCACCGGCGTCGGCAGGTGCACGCAGCGGTTGTCCATCACCACGCGCCCGTCCACCAGCTTCAGGAGCTCGGAGTCCTCCGGGTCGCGGTCGGCGTGCGGGATCGGCTTGCCCTCGGCGATCAGCTGCTTGAGGTTGTTGTCCTCCACGTTCAGCCGGTAGCCGGTGCAGCTCGGGTAGCCGCCGAACAGCCCCGTGCCGTGGAAGACGTGGCCCTCGCCGAGGTTGTAGACGACCTGGTCGTCGGTCTTCCAGACGAACCGCAGCACCTCCCAGCCTGCGCCGCCGCGGTGCTTGCCGGCGCCCGCCGTGTTCGGCCGGATCCGGCGCGACAGGTAGAGCAGCGGCTCGAGGATCTCCCACGCCTCCACGTCGCCCATGTCGCCCTCGGGGTTCCACATCGCAGCGCACGCCGCCTCGCCGTCCTTGACGAACCCCGCGCTCGTGCCGACGCACGAGTGCTCGAAGTTCGTCCAGGCGCCCGGCCGGCCGTAGTGGTCGGTGCCGCCGCCCTGGCTCATGTTCCAGGTGCCGGGGTAGCCGGCGATCACCTCCTCCAGGTAGCCGCGCGCCGTGTACGCCTGTCCCAGGCAGCGGAAGAGGCCGACGAACGACGGGATCAGGAACACCCACGAGATCGTCGTCGACACGCTCGGGTTGTCCGGGTTCGTCCACGACCCGTACGGCAGGTGCAGCTTGGTGGCGAAGTAGGCGCCGTCGTTGACCTTGTCGTTCGGCACGAGCGTCTGGGTCAGCTGCACCCATAGCGCGCCCTGCATCGCGCTCGGCGGCGCGTTGAACGAGTGCATCCCCCACTTCGACGCGCCCTCGAACGACACCTCGAACTCGCCGTCGAGCCCGACCGTGACCTCCATCGGCGCGTGCATGAGGATGTCCTTCGCCGCCTCGGGCGGCAGCTGCGTCTCACCCTCGAACGGCACGTCGGTGAACTGCGGCGAGCGGTACACGCCCGGCACGGTCATCTCCTTCACGCGCGTCTCGAACGAGCGCCTACCCTCCTCGATCACCTCGCGCATGAAGCGCTTGTAGGTGTCCACGCCCTCCTGCTCGATCACGCGGTGCACCGCGTCGCGGATCATCTGGCAGCCGGTGATGCGCGTCTTCTCGTCGAGGCGCCAGTACCACGGCATCCGCACCGCGGTCTCCGAGCGCAGCTCGTAGTCGCGGAAGACCGTGTCGTTGGCGCCGATCTTCTGGCACGAGAGGATCCAGCCGTCCTCGAAGCGGTTGACCGGCCCGATCGGCATGCCCGACGGCTTGCCGGCGCCCACGTCGAGCACGTGGGTCACGCCCGCGGCCCAGCCGATCAGCTCGTCCTCCCAGAAGATCGGGAGGATGTTCTGCACGTCGGCGTTGTGCACGTCGCCGACGAAGGCGTCGTTGTTGCAGAAGATGTCGCCCTGGGCGAGGCCGGGGTTCTCCTCGTAGCCCTGCCGGATCATCCACTTGATGGCGTCCGACATCGTGTGGACGTGCACCATGATCCCGGTGGAGAGCGTGATCGAGTCGCCCTCGGGCGTGTAGAGCGCGAAGCACAGCTCGCCGATCTCCTTCACGATCGGCGACGCCGAGATGTTCAGCGCGGTCTCGCGCGCGTTCACCATCCCGCCGCGCAGGCGCGAGAAGATCTTCTCGTAGCGGATCGGGTCCTCGGCGAGCATCGACAGCCGCTCGATGCCGTGGTAGCGGCCGGTCTCCTCGAACAGCCGCTCCGACTCCTCGAGCATCTCCCTGACCGAGCGGCCGTCCCAGCCGATCGGCTTCTGCGTCCCAGTGGTGGCGATTGCCATGGTGATCCTCCCGTTCAGGCGCTCGCGCCGGCGGCGAGCTCGTCGAAGGTCTCGGTCGCCACCTGCTGGCGCAGGTGGAAGATGCGGTTTCCGTCGAGCCGCGCGCTCGCGCCCGGCGGGACCACGAAGGTCGTGGCCGGGTCCTCGAGCACCGCCGGGCCCTCGATCACGTTCCCGGCGGCCACGCGCTCCATCTCGTAGATGGCCGCGTCGACCCACTGCCCGTCGGCCCAGATCGCGCGCGTGCCCTTCTGCGCGCCCTCGGGTATCTCGTCGCGCTCCTCGCTCTCGGGCAGCCGCGGCTTCTCCACGTCCACCGCGCCGAGCGAGATCGCGCTCGTGAACATGAAGCCCAGCTCCGGGCTGCGGGCGGAGCGCGCGTACACCTTCGCGTACAGCTCCTCGAAGGCGTCGATCAGCGCGTCCACGTCCTCCTTCGAGCGGATCCGCTCGACCGGCGACGGCAGTTCGAGGTCGTTCAGCTGCCCGAAGTACTGCATTCGCACGAGCGGGCGGAACGCGATCCGGTCGCGCTCCACGTCGTTGCGGGCGAACTCGCCGGCCACCTGGTCGTCGAGGCTGTCCCAGGCGGCGTTCAAGGCGCCGGCGACCATCTGCCACGCGTCGTCGCCCGTGCCCGGCAAGAGCGGCACGTCCACGGTGCGGTCGTAGCGGTACTCGAAGTCCGCGCAGGCGCAGCCGAAGGCGGAGAACCCGGCCGCCCACGCCGGCACCAGCACATCCTCGAAGTTGAGCCCGCGCGTGTAGCCGGCCGCGTGCAGCGGCCCGCCGCCGCCGTACGACATGAGCGTGTAGTTGAGCGGCGAGTAGCCCTTGCCGAGCACCTGTCCGAGCACCGTGTTCTGGAGGTGGTCCTCGAACAGCTCGACCACGCCGGCTGCCGCCTCCTCCACGCTCAGCCCGAGCGGCGAGGCGATCTGCTCGCCGATCACGCTCCGCGCGAGGTCCACGTCGAGCGTGATCTCGCCGCCCAGGAAGTACTCCGGGTTGATGTAGCCGAGCACCAGGTCGCAGTCGGTGATCGTCGGCGTGTCGAGCCCGGCCTCGGGCCACGAGACGCCGATCTGCGAGCCGGCCGAGTCCGGGCCGATCTCGATCCGCCCCGACGACGGGTTGATGCGCACGAAGCTGCCGGTGCCGGCGCCGACCGAGTCGATCTGCACCAGCGGGATGTTGAGGAGGAAGCGCCCGACGTCCGGGATGTTGCGGATGTGGTGCTGCCCCTCGGTGATCAGCGCGAGGTCGAAGCTCGTGCCGCCGATGTCCGTGCACACGACGTTGTCGGTGCCGAGCCGCTCCGCGAGATAGCCGGCGCCGATCACGCCGCCGATCGGCCCCGAGATCAGCGTCTTGGCGAGCTCGCGCGCGTCGACCGAGATCGTGCCGCCGTGGCTCGCCATGATCCGGAGGTCGAACTTCGCTCCCTGGTCGCGGCAGGCGCGGCGCACGCGCTGGAGGTGCTCGCGCGAGGGCTCGGCCGCGTAGGCCTCCACCAGCAGCGTGTTGAGCCGCGGGAAGTCGGGTCGCAGCGGGTAGCGGTCCGAGGCGCGGTACACCGGCACCTCGCGGCCCGCGGCGGCCATCTCCTCGCGCACGATCTCTTCGACGCGCTCCTCGTGCGACGGGTTGCGGTAGCTGAAGACGAAGTTGATGCAGATCGCCTCCACGCCCTCCTCGAGCAGCTCCCGCGCGGCGGTGCGCGCCTCGTCCTCGTACAGCGGGATCGCCACGTCGCCGAACACGTCCACGCGCTCGGTGGCGCCCTTCATCCACCTGCGCGGCACGAGCGGCTCGTTGTGGCGGTGCGTGACCACGTGCACGCGGTCCGAGTACGAGTAGCCGAGATATGTCTGGATGCCGCGCTCGAGGCGCAGGTAGTCCTCCATGCCCGCCGTGACGATGCAGCCCACGCGCAGGCCCTTGCGCTCGAGCAGGCGGTTGATCATCGCGGTGCCGGAGTAGATGCCGGACACGAGCTGGGGCACCGTGTCGGGCACGCCCAGCTCCCAATAGCCGCAGGCGTCCTCAAGCGAGGCGACGAAGCCCTCGGACTCGTCGTGCGGCGTCGTCTGGGCCTTGCCGACTACGAAGTCGCCCTGGGAGTCGATGACGATCGTGTCGGTCATCGTCCCGCCGGCGTCGATGGCGAGGATGCGCGGGTCACGCGACCCGTTGGATGCGTTCACTACCAGACCTCCCAGTGGATGACCTCGTCGGGATCCGGCCGCTGGGCCGGCTTGAAGGTTGCGCCGATCGTGAAGGCGACCGGCGTGATCGCGCAGATCGTCACGCGCTCGTGCGGCACGCCCACGATCTCCGCCGTCCTCCGCTCGTCCGCGAGCGATACGGAGGTCCAGCAGGTTCCGAGCCCGCGCAGGCGGGCGGCGAGCATGAACGACCACATGCCCGGGTGCACGCTGGCGGCGAGGTTGATCGCGCGGAAGGTGGGCTTGCCGTCCACGCGGCCGTGCGTGCACGCCAGCACGATCGCCGGCGCGCGGTGGAAGTTCTCCGCCAGGTGCTCGGCCGAGGCGGCGGTGCGCTGCTGCTGCTCGTTCAGGTCTGCGTCGCCCTTGTCGACCTTGCCGATGTAGCCGTTCGACTCGCGGTAGAGGGCGAACGCGTCGCGGTAGGCGTCGCCGAGCGCGCTGCGGCGCTCCTCCTCGGTGACGATCACGAACTGGAGCGGCCAGCGGTTCGAGCCCGACGGCGCCTGCAGCGCGACCGCCACGCACTCCCGCAGCAGCTCGCGCGGCACCGGGCGCGAGAAGTCGAGCCGCTTGCGCACGGCGCGGGTGGTGGTCAGGAGCTCCTCGGCGCCGAGCGTCATCGCCGCAACTCCATCGCCCACTGCTCGGTCGCGACGTTCAGGTACGGCGTCTGCACCTCGCGGATCAGCGCGCGCAGCTCCTCCACCTCGGGCGAGGCGAGCGGGTAGTCGCGCAGCACCGGGCCCGCCGCCTGCATCGCGGCGATGTCCGGCTCGGGGATCAGCGCCTTCAGGATCAGCAGATCGTCCTCGTCCGGCCCGGTGCCGTGCCGCGCGCGCAGCTCCTCGAGCGTCGGCTGCTCCGGTGGGTTCGCGACCACGCGCTCGGCGGGCTCCGACTCCATGATGCGGTCGAGCACGTCCGGCTCGATCGGCGCCGGCGGCTCCCCGTAGTGGCCGGCGGCGTAGGCCACCACCTGGTCCGGGACGAGGCTGTAGCGCTCGCCGCTGACGATGTTCAGCACCGCCTGCGTGCCGACCAGCTGGCTGAGCGGCGTGGCCATCACCGGCCAGCCCAGCTCGCGCCGCACGACGCCCGTCTCCTCGAGTACCTCGTCGAGGCGGTGCGCCATGCCGTGCTGGTCCAGCTGCGCCCTCAGCGTGCCGACCATCCCGCCCGGCACCTGGTGCGTGACGTTGAAGAGGTCGTACTCGCTGACCGCGTCGACGAGGTACCCGGCCGCCCTGCCCACGCGCCGGAAGTGCTCCTCCACGGGCGGCAAGAGCGACGCCTCGATCGAGTGCGTGCAGTCCATCAGCTCGAGGTTGCGCACCACGCTCTCGGTCGAGGGCGTCGACGGGCCGTTCGCCATCGAGCGCGTCGCGGTGTGCAGCACGTGGATGCCGTGCTTGACCGCCTCGACGTAGGTCAGGCCGGACATGCCCATCAGGTTGTTCGAGTGGATCTCGACCGGCTTCGGCGCCGCCGCCGCGACGATCTTCGGCACGAGCGTGCGCAGCCGCTCCACCTCGAGCACGCCGGCGGTGTCGTAGAACAGCACGCCGTCGATCTCCGGCACCGCGGCGATCTCCGCCGCCCTGCCCGCCAGGTACTCGTCGGTGTGCACCGGCGACACCGTGTAGAAGACCGTGCCGACGACCTCCGAGCCGTACTCCTTCGCGATCCGCGCGAGCCGGGCGAAGTTGTCGACGCCGTAGAGCACGTCGTAGATCCAGAACGAGCGCACGCCGTGCTCGTTGAGGCGCCGCATCCAGAGGTCCATCAGCGAGTCGGGCGAGACGCCGAACGACACGCACGCGTTGCCGCGCATACCGCCGCGCATCGGGGTGCGTTGGATCGCGGCGCGCAGCAGGTCGAGCCCCTCCCACGGGTCCTCGCGGCAGTACTTGACGAGCACCTCCATGAACGAGCTGCCGGTGGCGTCGATCGTCCTGAAGCCGGTGCGGTCGAGCACGTCCGCCACCGGCAGCGCCATGCCGGCCTGCATGCGCATCCCCCAGAGGCTCTGCTGGCCGTCGCGGAGCGTGCCGTCGAGCAGCTCAACGTGGGGCATGCACGAGCTCCCTGAGCTTCGGCTTCAGGACCTTGCCGGCGGAGTTGCGCGGCAGCTCCGCCACCGCGTGGTACTCGCGCGGGCGCTTGTGACGCGCGATCGCGTCGAGGCAGCGGCCGTCGAGCGCCTGCTCGTCGAGCACCGCGTCGCCCGCGAGGACGACGAACGCGACCACCCGCTCGCCCCACTCGGGGTCGGGCACGCCCACCACCGCCGCCTCCGCGACGGCGGGGTCGAGCTCCAGCACGTCCTCCACCTCGCGCGGGTACACGTTCTCGCCGCCGCTGATGATCACGTCCTTGGCGCGGTCCACCAGCGTGAGCCGGCCGCGCTCGTCGAACGAGCCGAGGTCGCCGGTGTGGAGCCAGCCGCCGCGCAGCGCAGCGGCGGTGGCCTCCGGCATGTCGAGGTAGCCGCTCATCACGGTCGGGCCGTCCACGAGCACCTCCCCCACCTCGCCCGGCGGCAGCTCGCGGTCGTCGGCGTCGGATACCCGCACGCGCATCCCCGCGCGCGCGACTCCCACCGAGCGCAGCGCGTGCTCGTCGCCCGCCGCCACAGCGGCGCCGATGTCGGCCTTCCCGTGCGCGGTGATCGTGCACGGCGACTCGCCCTGGCCGTAGCCGTTCCACACGCACGGGCCGAACGCGGCGACGGCGTCGCGCAGGTCCGCCGGCGGGACCGGCGCGGCGCCCACGATGATCGTGCCGAACCGCTCGCGCGCCACGGGCGCCGCACGCGCCTGCGCGGTGAGCCGGCGCAGCAGGGTCGGCGGCACGAAGAAGGTCGAGCGCTCGCCGGTGGCGACGAGGTCGAGCAGCTCGGTGGCGGCGAAGCCGCCGGACGGCGGCAGCACCTGTGCCGCGCCGCGGGCGACGAACGGGAGCGAGAACAGGCCCGAGGCGTGGCTCAGCGCCGCCACGTGCACGAGCGCGTCGCGCGGCGCGACCTCGGCCACGTCGGCGGTGTACGCGGCGGCCATCGCGAGCAGGTTGGCGTGGCTGAGCCGCGCGCCCTTGGGGCTGCCGGTGGTGCCGGACGTGAAGAAGATCCACGCGTCGTCGGTCGCCTCGCGCGCGACCGGCGCGATCGGCTCCGACTCCAGCAGCCCCTCGTCGTCGTCCCCGCCGAGCGCCACCGCCGCCTCGGACACGGCCTCGTCCGCCCCCGTGAAGCAGAGGCGGGCGCCCGCGGCGGCCACGATGCCGGCCGCCTCGCGCGGGTGGAGGCGGCTCGACACCGGCACGGCCACGGCGCCCGCGTGCCAGATCGAGAACAGCGCCTCCAGGTAGGCGGGATGGTTGGCCGCGTAGAGCGCGACCGCGTCGCCGGGGCGAATCCCGTGCCGGTCGCGCAGGCCACCGGCCCGCCGCGCGACCGCGGACGCGAGGCCGCCCCACGTCCGGTGGGGCCGGTCTCCCACGAGCACGGCCGCGCGGTCGGCGCCCCAGCGGGAGGGCCCGTCGAGCAGCCCCGCGAGGTTCGCGCGGCTCACGACGGCCCTGGCTCTAGCCCGCCGCTACCGATGCCGAGGACCCGCGGGCGGCGGCCTCCAGCTCGGCGGCTTTCGGGTCGTCCGGGTGGTGCTTGACCCACGTGTCGTCGTCGTAGTGGCGCAGCTCGAACGCCGTCGAGCGGAACTCGCGCGCGAGCTCGTTGCACTCGTCCTGCGTCAGCTTGCCGCGGGTCGTCGTGTACTTCGCCGTCTTCGCGGGCAGCGAGGTGCTGCCGCCGCGGATCGGGCCCACGCTCGACGTCCACTCGTCGTCGACCAGCACGGAGTACGGGATCGGCGTCCACATGTCGCCCGGCTCGCCCGAGAACTTCGCCATGTGGTGCTCGCTGCGGTTCTGCGAGGTCATCGACACGAGCCCGACGATCTCCGCGATCAGCGCGCCGCCGTACTCGTCGTTCATCAGCGGCTTGAAGCGCTGGCAGCGGTCCTCGACCGTGAACCAGTCGTCCTGCTCGTAGACGCCCGCGAAGTGCGCGAGGTCCTTCTGCGTCCCGTAGTACACGAGCAGGCCCGCGTCGATCATCTGGTCGCGCGTCCAGCCGGCCATCTGCTTCCACATCGCCGCGGTCGCGGACTCCATCTCCTCGCGCGTGTAGTCGAGGTAGTCGGCGAGGTCGGAGGCGTTGTCCATGTGCACCGGGATGTAGCCCTCCGAGAGGAAGTCGGAGGTGTAGAGGCCGACCGCGACGATGTTCTTCGCGTCGTATCCCGGCGTCGCCTCGAAGCTGCCCCAGTCGTCGACGATGTTGAAGTGGGTGTCCTTCATGATCACCGGCACGGTCAGGTTGTTGTTCTCGATGCCGGCGGCCACGCCGTCCATCCACGGGTAGTCGCACTCCGCCAGGTCCACGGCGTCGCGGACGAGCATCTCGTGCCCGCCGCGCGTCTTGTACGGCCCGTGGTTGCAGAAGCTGAGCCTGCACTCGCAGTGGCTCAGGAAGCCGTAGGCGGACATCGCCGCCATGAAGCGCCCGAAGGCCGTGTGCAGCTTGTCGCCCGGCGTGACGCCGATCGCGGCGTCCTCGAACGTCGCCGTCTGGCGCGCCGTGTGCACCTGGTCGCGCTGGTTCGCGTCGCTCGGGATCGTGTGGCCGTGCGCGCGGTGGTACGACAGGTTCAGCCGCCGCCCGAAGTCGAGCACGAACATCACGTCGTCGAGCGCGTCGGTGGGCTTCAGCATCCCCATGTCCATCAGGATCTGGCGCCCGCCGGAGTAGAACTGCGGGATCAGGCCCATCGAGATCGTGTTGACGTACGACCCGACCTGCCGGGCGCGGTCGCCGATCTCCTCGGCCGGCATCGCCGCATCGACCTTGCGCAGCAGCTCCGGCCAGCGGTACCAGGCGTTCAGGTACGACAGCGAGATGTACGGGTTGACGGGGAAGAGCTTCGACTCCTGCACCGTGCGCGTCGTGCACTGGAAGAAGAAGGAGTCGGCGGCCTTCTGCAGGTAGGCGTTTGCATCGAGCAGATCGATGTAGCTGTGCTTGGAGGGCATCTGTTACCTCACGAGACCTTGATGACGCGGATGCGCCCGGCGGTGGCCGTCGCCTCGTCGGCGTAGGCGTTGGCGGCGGGCTTCGAGTACTCGACGACGATCTGGTCGCCGTCCGACAGGCCGTCCAGCTGGACGTTCATAAGGCACGGGATGCCGTACTCGCGGGTGAGGATCCCGAGGTGCGAGCGGACCGTGCCGCCGAGGCACAGGACCCCCGTAAAGCTGCCCAGCACCGGCGCCGTCAGCGTTCCGCCCGAGTCGTCGATGACGGCGATCGTCCCGTCCGGCACGCCGTTCGTGAGCATCTCGAGGACCTTCTCGACGTCGGACACGAAGCGGGCGGTGCCGGTCACGTCCTCGGGGGCCTGGAACACGTTGTCGCCCGTGCCGACGATCGGCCTGCCCTGCTCGTCCGACTCCTGCTTGCCCGAGTCCTGGAGGCCCTCGATGGGCTTGTACTTGTCGGGCTCCTCCTTGACGGACACGGTGGCGGACATGTCGAAGCGGTAGCCCGTGGCGAGCAGGTCGGCCTCGATCTTCTCGAAGTCATCGCGCGTCAGCTCGAGCGACTCGTCCTGCACCGCCTCCTCCCACGGCTTGCCGCTGGCCGCCAGGCGCTCGGCCACCAGCGCGCGGATCGCGGAGTGGTAGTTCTCCACCGTCGGCGTCGCTGACTCGCGCGCCCACCTGTCGGGGTACGGCCTCGCGGCCTGGGCAGTCTCGGTCACTGGTTTCTTCCCTCCTCCACGTCGGACATCTCCTGAACCAGTCGCAGCAAGAGCGCGGCGGCAGGCTGCCCGGGCAGCCTGACCACGGCCGGCACGCCGGCGGCGAGCACCGCCCTCGCCCCCTCGGCCGTCGCCAGCACGGACCCGCGCGCCGCGGTCGCACCGCGCAGGCGCTCCGTCAGCGCGGCCCTGTCGGGCGTCTCGTCGCCCTCCACGCCGAGGCCCTCGGCGTCGAGGTCCACGAGCTCGGGGGCCGAGTCCGCGACGGTCACCGGGCACAGCTCCTCGGCCCACGCCAACAGCTCGGTCAGCCCCGGAACCGCCCCGGGCTCCACCTCCTCGGTGGGCAGCCGGCCCGCGTACACGACGCCGGCCGTGCCGTCCACGGTCAGCTCGCGGCCGGCAAGCTCCGCCGCGAGGCCGTCGCCGACGCCCACCACGCTCGGCCGGCCGAGCGCGCGGGTGACCACCGCCGCGTGCGACGTGCTGCCGCCGTGCTCGGTGACCACGCCGCGGGCGGCGATCATCCCGCTCACGTCCTCGGGGCTCGTGGTCGGGCGGACGAGCACGACGTCGCCGGGCTCCGCCTCGGCCGCGTCCGAGTCGCCGACCGCCAGGCCCGACGCCACGCCGGGGCACGCGGGGGTGCCGCGCGCAACCACCTCGGCCGACTCCGCCGCGTCCTCCGGGAGCCGCGGCGCGAGCACGCGCGCGAGCTGCTCGGCGCTCACGCGCCGGACCGCCTCGCGGCGGTCGATCGCGCCCTCCTCGGCGAAGTCGACGGCGGTGCGCACGGCCGCGTGCGGCGAGCGCTTCGCGACGCGCGTCTGGAGCAGGTAGAGGGAGCCGCGCTCGACGGTGAACTCCACGTCCTGCACGTCGCCGTGCTCGCGCTCCAGCAGCCGGCCGGCCTCGATCAGGCGGTCGTGCGCGTCCGGGAGCTGCTCGCGCAGCGCGCCGAGAGGCAGGGGGTCGTGCGTGCCGCTCACCACGTCCTCGCCCTGGCCGCCCGGCAGCCAGTCGCCGTAGGGCTCGGCGGCGCCGGTGAGCGGGTCACGCGTGAACAGCACGCCCGTCCCGGAGTCCTCGCCGAGGTTGCCGAAAACCATCGCCTGCACGATCACGGCGGTGCCGCCGTCCTCCGGGATCCCCCAGTGGCGCCGGTACGCCTTGGCGCGCCGCGAGGACCACGAGCCAAAGACGGTCTGCACGACCGCGCGGAGCTGGTCGAGCGGATCGGACGGCACATCCGGCGTCGGCTCGTCCGGGTCGGCGCCGAGGACGGTGTGGGCGAACTCCTCGACGAAGCGCTCGTGCGTCGAGCCGGCGAACTCCGGGTCGCCGGAGAGCCGCGCGAGCGCCGCCTCGACCTCGGCTGTCATGCCGAGGTTGAGCACGGTGTCCATCATGCCCGGCATGCTGACCGCCCCCGACGAGCGGACCGAGACGAGCAACGGCCGGGCGGGGTCGCCAAGGCGCCTGCCGCTCCGCTCCTCGAGGTCGCGCAGTCCCGCCAGCACCGCCTCCCACGTCTCGTCGCCGAGCTCGCCGCCCGCGGCGTGGTAACGCCTGCACTCGTCGATCGGCAGCGCGAACGCGGGCGGCACGGGCAGGCCGAGCGACAGCATCCGCGCGATGCTGCGGCCCTTGTTGCCGACCACCTCGCGGCTCGGGGAAGTCGAGCCGTCCAGCACCACCACGCGGTCGGCGACGGCGGTCACGGGGCCGTCTCGCGCTCGCGGCCGAGCATCCGCAGCAGGTCCTCGTGGAGCTCGAACCAGACCGTGTGGTAGCTGTCGACGCGCGCGCCGGTCACGTAGTCGTGCTCGCCGGCGAGCACGCGGTCGTACGCGCCCTCGAGCCGCTCCCAGTAGGTGCCGAGTCGCGGGTCGAGCTGCGCGAAGCGCCCCAGCGGCTTCTCGGCGCGCTCGTGCAGCGCCCCGAGCCGGTCCACGATCTTCTCGTCGTAGCCGGCGTCGGAGTGGTCGTTCGGCGCCCGCTCGCCGCCGGGGCCCGGGACCATCTGCCAGTCGGTGAAGAGGGCGAGCAGCTCGCGGTTGATCGACTCGAAGCGCTCGTACGCGGCGGTCGCCTCCGGATCGGCGCGCAGGCCGGCGAAGGCCTCCGGGTAGCGCTCGCCGAGCCAGGCCTGGCCGGCGGGCGTGACCATGAACGTCTCGTTCGCGCCGGCGGCGCGGCCGTTGGCCACGGCGGCCTCGAGCGCGCGGGCGACCTCGTCCTCGTCACGGCCGAGCACGGCCCCGACCGCGGCCGGGCTGCCGGCCTTCCTCACGGCGAGGGCGTGCAGGGACAGCAGGTCGATATCGCCCACGTACCGGACCATAAGAGGATCATGCGACCGCTTTCCAGGGCCGGAGCGGCGATCTTGTGATTGCCACAACTCACGCGCGCACGGCCGACCAGTGCCGCAGCAGGGCCTCGGCGGTCTCCTGCGGGCGCTCGTACGGCCACCAGTGGCCGCACTCGAGCACGACGAGCTCGGCCTTCATCCGGTCCGCCAGGCGCTCGCCCCACTCGAGGGGCACGTAGGGGTCGGTGCGGCCCCAGATCACCATCGCCGGGACGGTGAGCCGCTCGAGGTCGGGCTGCCACTCGGCGCCGACGTGGACGGCCGAGCGGTAGAGCTTGAGGATCGTGTCCTTGCCGTGCGGCCGCGTCCACACGTTGCGCTCGGCGTACTCGGGCGGCACGCCGTTCTCCACCAGGTGCGTGATCCCGAACTCGTCGGTCAGCTCCTCCTCCATGTAGCGCTCGCCCTCGCCGGGCGTCTGCCACACCTGCGCCAGCGGGTGCCATGGGTAGTCGGCGTCCACCGTCGCGCCGCCGCAGGTGACGCTCGCGAGCAGGTCGGGGCGGATCGACGCCACCCGCTGTACGAGCAGCGAGCCCCAGTCGTGGCCCACGAGGTCCACGCTGCCGCCGAGCTCCTCGAGCCGCTCGACGATCCAGTCGACGTACGCCTCCTTGGTGCACGGGAACCCCTCCGGCTCCTGATCGGCGAAGCCCGGCAGGTCCGCGGCGACGACCTCGTCGCCATAGGGCTCTAGGCGCTCCTTGACGCGGTCCCAGAGGGCCGACGTGTCGGGGTTTCCGTGGATCAGCAATGCGGGCATCGGGCTCTCCTCTCAGCGGGACGTTGCGGTCGGGACGGACAGGTGCGACGTGTCGTTGAAGCTGCGCAGGAGCCAGCGGCCGTCGGGCTCGATCACGAGCCGCGAGATCGAGCCGTTGTCCGAGTGGACGAACGCGAACGGCCGGCCCTCCGCGGCCTGGCGGCACATCTCGCCGATCACGGCGCCGTGGGCGATCGCCACGGCGACCGCGTCGGGGCCCGTCTCGGCCACGATGTGCTCGACCGCCGCGCGCGCCCGGCGGCCGAGGTCCTCGAGCGACTCGGCGCCCGGGATCGCGTCCCAGCGCTGCTCGGCGAACACGCGCTGGATGATCGGGTCGCCTCTGGCCGCGCGGATGCGGTACTCGCCGCCCTCGAACTCGCCCAGGAACACCTCGGCGAGGTCGGGCACGACCTCCGGCTCGAGGCCGGTGGCGGCGGCCAGCGGCGCGGCAGTCTGCTGCGTGCGCTGGAGCGGCGACACGAACAGCCCCCGCACCGGCTCGGGGGCGAGGCGGGCGGCCACGGCCGCCGCCTGGGCGTGCCCGGCCTCCGAGAGCGGCGGGTTCGCGCGCCCGTCGATCAGCGGGAACCGCACGCCCTCCACCGCGGCGGCCGACGCGCCGTGGCGCACGAGCACCACCTCCGTGGCGCCGGGCGGGACGGCGTACGGGTGCTGCTCGAAGCTGTCCCGGGGCATCAGCCGCCGTTCGGCGCCACCAGCACCTTGAGCGAGCGGTCCTTCGCGAGCTGAACGTCGAACGCCTCGCCGATGTCGTCGAGCCGCTCGCGCTGGGTGATGAGCGCGTCGGCCCGGGCGGCGCCCGAGCGCAGCAGCTCGATCGCCTCCGCGAAGTCCTTGCTCGTGTAGGCGATGCTGCCCTGCAGCCGCAGCTCCTTCTGGACGAGCGAGGTCGGGTTGAACGTGACCGGGTCGTCGTAGAGCGCGAGCACGACGATGGTGCCGCCGCCGCGCACGGTGTCGAGGGCCGCCTCGGCCAACGCGGGGACGCCGGAGCACTCGAACACGACGTCGACCTCCTGGCCCTCGCCGAGCACGCCGCCGAGCGCCTCGGCGATGCCAGGCGAGCCGTCCAGCGCCTCGGCGCCGAGCTCGCGGGCGGCGTCGATGCGCAGCTGCGAGATGTCCACGCCGATCACGCGCTCCGCGCCCTTCGCCCGCAGCACCTGCACCACCTGCTGGCCGATCGTGCCGAGGCCCAGCACCAGCGCGGTCGCGCCCTGCACGCCGTCGATCAGGTTCACCGCGTGCACGGCGACCGCGAGCGGCTCGACGGTCGCTCCCGCCTCGTCGTCCACGTCGTCGCTCAGCGCGAACACGTTCTCGCCGCGCACGGAGTGCGGGATGCGCACGCGCTCGGCGAAGGCGCCGGGCTTGCCGTACGCGATGCCGGTCGTCCATGCCACGCCGCAGAGGTTGTAGCGGCCCTCGGCGCAGCGCGCGCACTCGCCGCACGGGACGATCGGGACGGCGGTCACGCGGTCGCCCACGGACAGGTCCTTCACCTCCGGTCCGGCCTCCACCACGCGCCCGGAGAACTCGTGGCCCATCACCTGGCCCGGCTCGACGAAGGAGCCGTGCAGGAACGTGTGGAGGTCCGAGCCGCAGATGCCGCAGACGCTCACCTCCACGACCACGTCGTCGGGGCCGGCCTCGGGGTCCGGCACCTCCTCGACCTGGATGTCCTTGATCCCCTTGAACACCGCTGCCTTCATCGCGTCTCCTCCTTCGCTCTGTACATGAATTGTTCGCGGGCCGGGGTGTCGGGAGGGAGGTCGCCACCCCGGCCCGCCGCTGTCTACGGCGCGGTGTATCCGCCGTCGACGCTCATCGCCGTTCCCGTCACGAACGACGCCTTGTCGGAGAGCAGCCACACGCACGCGGCCGCGATCTCCTCAGGTTCTCCGAAGCGGCCGATCGGGTGGTTCTGGCGCGCCGCCTCGATCAGTTCCGTGTCGTTCCCGAGCGCGTCCTCGAACAGGTCCTTCTCCACCATCGGCGTGACCACGTACGAGGGGCACATCGCGTTCACGCGCACGCCCTGCTCGGCGTACTCGAGGGCCGCCGACTTCGTCAGCCCGACCACGCCGTGCTTCGCCGCCACGTAGCCGGCCGCCGCCGGCCAGCCGATCAGCCCCGCCGCGGAGGCCATGTTCACGATCGACCCGGAACCCTGGCCCGCCATCACGCCGATCTCGTGCTTCGTGCACAGGAAGACGCCGTTCAGGTCCACGTCCAGGATCCGGCGCCAGTCGTCGTATGCGGTCTCCCCCACCGGCCCCAGTGAGCCCAGGATGCCTGCGCAGTTGAACGCGCCGTCGAGCCGGCCGCGCGACTCCACCGCCCGCGCGACAAGCGCCTCCACGGCGCCCTCGTCGGTCACGTCGCAGCTCACGTACTCCGCCGCGTCGCCGATCTCCTCCGCGAGCGCCTCGCCCTGCTCGTCGCGCACGTCCGACAGCACGAGCTGCGCTCCCTCGGCCTGGGCCTCGAGTGCCGTCGCGCGGCCGATGCCGCTCGCGGCCCCGGTGATCAGCACTGACTTCCCCTCTAGAAGACCCACGTGCACGCTCCTTGCTCAGGCCGGCGCGGCGCTCTCCATGTGAGCGCGCAGCGGCTTCTTGTCGATCTTGCCGGTGGAGGTCTTCGGGAGCTCGGCGACGACCTCCCAGCTCGAGGGGACCTTGAACGGGGCCAGGCGCGCGCGGCAGTGCTCCTCGAGCTCGGACGTGTCGCTGCCGGACACGAGCGCCACGACCGCGTGCACCTCCTCGCCGCGCACCTCGTCGGGCCGGCCGATCACCGCCGCCTCCTTGACGCTCGAGTGCTCGAGCAGCACGTCCTCGATCTCGCGCGGGTAGATGTTCTCCCCGCCGCGGATGATCATGTCCTTCTTGCGGTCGACGAGGAAGAAGAACCCGTCCTCGTCGCGGTGGCCGATGTCGCCGGTGTGGAGCCATCCGGCCCGCAGCGTCTCGGCGTTCGCGTCCGGCCGCTTGTAGTAGCCCCGCATCACGTTCGGGCCGCGCACGCACACCTCGCCCGGAGTGCCGTCGGGAACCGGGTCTCCGCGCTCGTCGAGCACCAGCACCTCCTGCCCGCGCGTGGGCAGCCCGATCGAGCCGATCTTGCGCGGACCGTGGAACGGGTTGATCGTCGAGCAGCAGGTGCCCTCGGTGAGCCCGTAGCCCTCCATGATGCGCAGGCCGAACTTCTCCTCGAAGCGGCGGAACAACGCCGGCGAGAGCGGCGCCGCCCCGCAGATCACGAAGCGGAGCGTGTTCGTCTCGGCCTCGTCGGCGCCGGGCGCGTGCAGCAGCGCGGCGAGCATCGTCGGCACGGCCGAGAACGTCACCGGCTCGAAGCGGGCCACCTCGCTCCAGAACTCCGACGCCGAGAAGCGCTTCCACATCGCCACCCGCGCGCCGAGGAACAGCGGGAGGACGGTCGTCACGAGCTGCGCGTTCACGTGGAACAGCGGCAGGACCATCCCCATGACGTCGCCGCGCGACACCGGCAGCGGCTCCCCGAGCTGCCAGGCGTTCGCCAGGAAGTTCGAGTGCGCGAGCATCGCGCCCTTGGGCCGGCCGGTCGTGCCCGAGGTGTAGACGAACGACGCTATGTCGCCCGGATCGACCGCCGCGGGCTCGTCCACGGCACCGTGGCCGCGCAGCGGGGCGGCGAGGTCGGCGCCGTCCGCGACCACGAGCTGGCGCAGCCCGGGCAGCTCGTCGCGGCGCTCCTCGAGCCCGGCCGCCGCCTCGGGCGTGCAGACCACGCAGCCCGCGCCGGAATCGGCCAGGATGCCGGCGGCCTCGCGCGCTGTCAGGGCCGGGTTCACCGGGTTGAAGGTGGCGCCGAGCCAGAGGATCGCCCACCACACCTCGAGGTAGTGGGGGCTGTTCGGGAGGACCACGCCGACCACGTCGCCCTTCCCCACCCCGAGGGCCCTGAGGCCGCCCGCCACCTCCCTGACGCGGGCGGCGAACTCCTCGTAGGACCACTGCTGGTCGGCGTCGCGGACGAAGGGGGTGTCGCCGAGCTCAGCGGCGCGCACGCGCAGCAGCTCGGGCAACGTCCGCACGTCGGTCGAGAGCACCGCGCTCATCTGCACCGGAACCTTCGCAGCCGCGCGCAGTGGCGTCCCGCTCGCGGGCGGGCCCCGTTGTGCTCGTCACAGTCGCGCCGGGGCCGCGCTTTGCGCGCCGCGCAGGCGTGTGCTTCTCGACGGCGGCGCATCAGTCGAGGCTGAGGATCGTGAGCGCGACGACCCCGTCACGGCCGGCGTGACCGCCCGCGAGCGAGAGCCCGACGCGCGCGCCCGCGACCTGGCGGCGGCCCGCCTCGCCGCGCAGCTGCCAGCCGAGCTCGCACAGCTGGACGATGCCGGCCGCGCCCGCGGTCAGGCCCTGGGCGAGCGCGCCCCCGCTTGTGTTCACGGGCACGACCCCGCCAAGCGCCGTGAAGCCGCTCTCCACGAGCTCGGGGCCGTGGCCGTCCGGGGCGAGCTCGAGGGCCTCGTACGCGGCGATCTCGCCGGCGGCGGTGGGATGGTCGATCTCGGCGCAATCCACGTCCTCGGGTCCGAGGCGGGCGGCGTTGTAGGCGAGGCGCGCCGCGCGGGCGGTCACCGCGCGACCGCCGGCGCCGGCGTCCAGCAGCACGCACGCGCGCAGGCGCGGCGCGCTCGCGCCGCCGCGGCGCCCGAGGTCGCGCGCGGCCAGCACCACCGCGGCCGCCCCCTGGGACGGCGCCGCCACCATCAGCCGCCGCAGCGGCCAGACCAGCACGTCGCTCGCGAGCACCGCGCCGGCGTCGGCCGGGGGCCCGTTTCGCGGCGCGCGCGGGTTGTCGGCGCCCTGGGCGCGGTTCTTCGCGGCCACGCGCGCGAAGTGCCCCTCGGTGGCGCCCGACCTGCCCATGTACGCCTCGGCCGCCTCGGCGAGCTCGTCGAGCGCGGGCGGGTCGCCCGTGGCCGGCGACGGGTCGTGGCCGAGACAGAGCACCACGTCGCTCTCCCCGGAGGCGACCGCGCGCCAGGCCGCGTACAGCGCCGCCAGGCCCAGCTCGCACGGGGGCGGCAGCGGCCGGCCGGCACGGTCCCCGAGCAGCTCGAACGCCGCCCCGCTGTCGGGCTCGCCGCCGGTCGCCACCGTCACGGCCGAGACGTCGCCCGCGCTCAGCCCGGCGTCGGCGAGCGCCGCGGCCGCGGCCTGTTGTGCGAGCTCGCGGGTGGTGCGCCCCGTGCGCGAGAAGGAAGTGGTCCCGACTCCGAGCAGATGCACCCCGCGCACAGCACGACGATAGGGACGGCGGAGCCCGCGAGGGCGTGGGCGCCGCGGAGTGTTGTGCGATTCCCCAACGCCGCTCAGCTCGCCGCCGCGCCCACCACCTTCAGCGCCGGCCGCGGGCCCAGCGCGCGCGACTCGGCGCCGATCGGGAGCCGCCCCTGCAGCAGGAGCACGAGCAGCGACAGCCGGGCGCGCAGCTGCGCGTCGGGGTCGTGCGTGACGGCGAGGCCGGTCAGCTCCTCGATCCGCGAGAGCCGGTAGCGGATCGTGTTCTCGTGCACGTCGAGGCACTCGGCGCTGCGCCGGATGCTGCCCATGTTCTCGAAGAACGAGCAGAGCGTCGTTAGGAGGTCGGCCTTCGACGCGTCGTCGACCAGGCCGCCGACCGTGTCTTCCGCGAAGCTGGCGACGAGCTCGCCGTCGGAGCTCGACAGCAGCAGCCGCCCCACGCCGAGGTCGTCGGCAGCGAACAGCGCCGGGCCGCCCGGCGGCGAGAAGCGGCGGATGCACTCCACCACCTGGCGCGCCTCGTGGTACGCGGTGCGGTAGCCCTGGCGGTCGTCGTGCACCGCGGAGATCCCCGCGACGAGCTGGTCGACGGGGTGGAGCTGGGCGCGCACCTCCTCGAACATCTCGTGCCTGTCGGTCGCCAACGCCGCCGGGTCCGCGTCCGCCGGGACCTCGACGAGCGCGGCCACGGCCCCGGCCACGGCGGTCACGTGCACGGTCAGCTCGGGCGCCACGCGCCGGAACGCCGCCGCGACCGCCCGGAAGTCGGGCACGTCGTCCTCGCCGCCGGAGCGCGAGCCGATCAGCATGACCACCCGCGGCACGTCCAGCCGCACGCCGAGGCGGTCGGCCCGGCGGCCGACGATCGCCGTGTCCGAGCAGCCGGCCAGCAGCTCTGCCGCGAGCGACGAGCCGGCATTCCAGTCCGCCTCGACCGCGTTGCGCTCGGCGCTCACCTGGAGCGCGATCAGCGTCGCGGCCCGCCGCAGCGCCACGATGTCCCCGCCGGTGAAGCGCGACTTGTGCTCCATGACCACGAGCCGCCCCCACACCTCGTCGCCCAGCAGCACCGGAGCCACGACGTGGCGGTGCAACACGCCCGCCCGCGGCAGCGGCCCGGCGACGAAGGCGCGGCTGCTCTCGTGCTCGGCGAGCGCGTCCTGCACGTCGGGGTGGCTGGCGAAGCGCGGCTCGAGCAGGCGCGGCACGATGCCGTCGTTGTCGCCGCCGGGCACCGCGGTGGCGCGCCGCTCGCCCGCCGCGGTGAACACCGCGCACGGCTTGCCGAGCAGGTCGGCGAGCGTCTGCATGAGGTCGTGGAGCGAGCGGCCCTGGAGCACGAGGTCGCTGAGCTGCTCGTCGACCGCGGTGGCGCGGCGCAGCGCGTGCAGCTGGCGGCCGGCCACCTCGAGCTGCGAGCGTAGCTCCACCTGGGCCCTCGCCTGGTTCACGGCCACCGCCGCGAGGCCGGCGAACGCCATCGCCACGTCGGCGTCCTCGCCGCTGAAATCGTGCTGGCGGTCCTCGTCGTCGAGGAAGATCACACCGACCACCTCGGACCCGGCGATCATCGGCACGGCCATGATCGACCGGATGCTCCAGAAGCGCACGGTCGCCTTCACCATGCGCGGGTCGTGGCGGGCGTTCGCGATGATCACGGGCCGCCTGGTCTCGAGCAGCTCGAGCGTCATGCCGTCGGCGGGCACGCCGGCCACGGCGCGCTTGATGTCCTGGTCGAGGACCGTGTCGACGCAGCGGCCCACGCAGCCCTTGAACACCCCCTCGCGCTCGTCGCGCATGTGGATGCTGCACCGCTCGACGCCGACCAGGCCGCTGGCCTTGCGCGCCACCACGTGCAGCAGTTCGTCGATGCTCGCGGCGCCGCCGGCCGCGGTGGCGACCTCGGAGAAGGCCTCGAGCGCTCGCCGCATGCTGGTGTCGGTCATCTCTGCTCCCTCCCCTCCGTCAGCTCAGTAGCTCCATCGTTGCCGTCGCGTAGATCTCGGCGGCCTGCGTCACCTCGGCGATGTCGATGTGCTCGTCGACCTGGTGGGCGAGGTGGAAGTCACCCGGTCCGAACGTGATCGCCGCCGGCGACCCGAAGCCCCGCTTGTCGGTCCTCATCAGCTCCGCCGCGTCGACCCAGCCGCCGTTGAACTGCTGTACGACCGGCTCCTCGCCGGTCAGCTCACGCACCGCGCCCTCGAGCGCCCGCACCCCGGCGTGGTCCGGGTCCACCTGGCCCGGGCGCAGCCAGAGGCGCCCGGCGCCCATCGGCAGCACCTTCCGCTCGAAGCGCACCTCGCCGTCCTCGCGCTCGAGCTCGCGCAGGAAGGCGTCGATCGAGTCGCGCACCTCGCTGAGCGACGCGCCGGGCGGCGTGAGGACGGAGAGTACGGCGTCGCAGCGGGCCGGGATCGCCCAGCCGCCGCCGGGCAGCGTGCGGATCGCGTTGGTGGTCACGCGCGGCTCGAACCAGCGCGAGTCGCCGGCGGGCAGGGCCAGCCGGCCCTGGTCCACGGCCTCCACGAGCTTCGCCATCTTGGTGATCGCGTTGATCCCCTGCTCTGGCTCGGTCGGGTGTGCGGTGCGGCCGATCGCGGTGATCTTCCACGTCGAGATGCCGGGGTAGGCGATCTCGATACGGCGGTTGCTGGTCGCCTCCGCGGACCAGACCGTCCCCACCCGCTCGACCACGCCGAGGTCCTCCATCAGCGTCGCCCCGCGGAAGCCGTCCTCGCCGTCGGAGTCGGACATGAAGAAGATCGGGCCGCTGCGCCTGCGGCCGGAGCCGGCGATCGACCCCACGGCCGCCAGCATCGCGACCAGCGGCCCCTTGCTGTCCACGGCGCCGCGACCGTAGAGCACTCCGTCCTCGACCTGGGCGCCCCAGGGGTCCCGGGACCAGTCGGACGGCGTCGCGTGGACGGTGTCGAAGTGGGCGTCGAACAGCACCCCCGGGCCGTCCTCGTCGCCCTCGAGCACGCCGAGCACGAGCGGAACCCGGCGGCCCTCGACGGCGTAGTGCTCGACCGTCATCCCGACGTCCTCCAGCCGGCGGGAGAGCCACAGGTGAGCGGTGGTGTCCTCCCCCACGACGCTGCGGATGCCCACGATCTCGCGCAGCAGCTGCTCGCACTGCTCCGCGGTGATCGACGGGCTTCGGGTCTCCTGGTCGGTTGACATGTGCGACGCGTCCTTTCGGCTAGTTCTGAACGGTGGACTCCTCGAGAAGCTGTGGGTGCTCGCGCAGGCTCATGCCGCCGTCGACCTTCAGCGAGACACCGGTGACCCAGCGCGCGGCTGGCGACGCGAGGAAGGCGACGACGTCGGCCACGTCGGCGCCGTCGGCGATGCGCCCGAGCGGCGTGCGCTCCACGAAGGCGTCGGCGATCGCGGGGCGGGCGAGCAGCGGCTCCATCAGCGGCGTGCGCACGACGCCCGGGAGCACCGCGTTGCAGCGCACGCCGCGCGATCCGAGCTCGAGCGCGGCCGAGCGCACCAGCGCCTCGAGGCCCGCCTTGGCGGCGGAGTAGTGCGCGAGCCCGGCGACCGGCGCCTCCGAGTCGACCGACGAGATGACCGTGTACGAGCCGCCCTCGGGGATGTGCGGCGCGCAGGCCTGGAGGACGTTGAACGCGCCGGTCAGGTTCACGCCGAGCACGAGGTCCCATTCGCGCGGGGCGATCTCGAGGACGGGGGTCACGCGGGCGGTCCCGGCGGCGAAGACGGCGGCGCCGATCCCGCCGTGCGCCTCGGCCACGCGCTCGGCGGCCGCGTCCACGGCGTCGCGGTCGCGCACGTCGAGGGCGATCGCGTCGGGGTCGTCCGGCGGCGGCTTGAGGTCGGCCACCACCGTGGGCCAGCCGGCGGCGAGCAGCGCGTCGGCGCAGGCCCGCCCGATGCCGGACGCGCCGCCGACGACGAGGGCGGCGCCGGTCACGTCCGCCATTCCATGCCTCCCTCGACCAGCCCGGCCAGCTCGGCGAGCGCCCGTGCGCCGGCGGCGCCGTCCACGGCTCGGTGGTCGAACGTGAACGTCAGGGCCATAGTCGGCACGACGGCGAGACCGCGGTCGCGAGGAACCACCCGCTCCACGGTCCTGCCCGCGGCGAGGATCGCGCTCTCGCCCGGGTTCAGCATCGCCGTGAAGCGATCGACCCCGAACGTGCCGAGGCTGGACAGCGTGACGGTCGCGCCCGTCATCTCGGCCAGCTGGAGCCGGCCGGCGCGGGCGGTCTCGACGAGCCGGGCGCGTTCGCGGGCGAGGTCGGCCAGCGAGCGCTCGTGAGCGCGGCGGATGACCGGGACGAGGAGGCCGCGGTCGGTGGCGACCGCGAGGCCCACGTCCACGCCGTCGCGGCGGCGCAACGCGGCCGGGCGGTCGTCGGTCGCGGCGACGAACGAAGCGCCGAGGTCCGGGTGGCGGACGACGGTCTCGGCCAGCGCCTGCACGAGCAGGTCGAGCACGCCGAGCTTCACGGGCCCCTCGGCCGACAGCCGCTCCTTCTCGGCGAGCAGCCGGCCGACGTCCACGTCCCGGGTGAGGGTGAACTGGGGGATCGCCTGGCTCTCGGTCATGCGGCGGGCGATCGAGAGGCGGGTCGGGCTGAGCGGCTCGATGCGCTCCGGCTCGGGGGCGGCGACGTCGGCGTCGGCGTCGCCGGGCGCCTCGCCGCGCTCGAGCACGACGCGCTCGACGTCCCGCAGCGTGATGCGCCCGCGCGGCCCGGTCCCCGAGATCTCCTCGAGGGCGATGCCGTGGTGGAGGGCGGCGCGGCGGGCGATCGGGGCGGCGCGCAGCCGCGGCGGATCGGCGACGGCGGTGGGCGCGGTGGACGCGGGCTCGGCGGCGCCAGGCGCGGGGTCGGCAGCGGCGGACTCCGGCTCGGCCCCGGCGCGCGCCCGGCCGCCGTCCTCCGCGGCCTCGCCCAGCCGGATCAGCGTCGCGCCGACCGGCACGGTGTCGCCGACCTCCACCTCGAGCCCGACGACCACGCCGTCCTGTGGCGCCTCCACGTCGCTCACGGCCTTGTCCGTCTCGACCTCGACGAGCGGGTCGCCCTTGGCCACACGGTCACCCACGCCCACGTGCAGGGCGATGACGGTGCCTTCGGACACCTCCAGTCCGGCCTGGGGCAGAACGACGTCAACGACCACGTCAGCGACCTTCCCTCTCCTCCAGAGACGCCTCGGTCTGATGGTCTGACGAAGAACCCTACTGAGGCACCCGAGCGGGTGTCAACGGCGCGGAGAGCGTGGATTTGTGTCGGACAATCTGCCAGAGTCTTGCGACGATGAGCACATTCCCCGCCGCGGCTCTGTTCGCCACGATGGCCGTCATCCGCGCCTTCGAGACGCGCGTCGCCGAGCTCTACAAGGCCGGAGAGATCCCCGGGTTCGTGCACACGTCGCTCGGACAGGAGGCCGTCGCCGCGGGCGTCGGGGCGGCGCTCGCGCCCGGCGACTACGTGGCCACCACCCACCGCGGCCACGGGCACTGCCTCGCGAGAGGCGTGGACCTCGACGCGATGACGGCAGAGCTGTTCGCGCGCGAGGGCGGCGTCTGCCACGGCAAGGGCGGCTCGATGCACATCGCCGATCCGTCCAAGGGCGTCCTCGGCGCCAACGCGATCGTCGGCGCCAGCCTCCCCCTGGGCGTCGGCGCCGGCCTGTCGAGCAAGCTCCTGCGCCAGGCGCGCGTGTCGGCCGCGTTCTTCGGCGAGGGCGCCGTCAACCAGGGCGCCTTCCACGAGGCGGTCAACCTCGCGGCGATCTGGGACCTGCCGGTGCTGTTCGTCTGCGAGAACAACGTCTACGCCGAGTTCAGCGACAGCCGCCGCATGACGCGCGTGCCGAGCGTCGTCGAGCGCACCGCCGCCTACGGGATCGACGCGGAGGAGGTCGACGGCAACGACGCCGAGGCCGTGTACGCGCTCGCGCGGCGGGCCGCGGCGCTCTGCCGCGAGGGGCGCGGCCCGTTCCTGATCGAGGCGGCCACCTACCGGCACCACGGCCACTACGAGGGCGACCCGCAGGCCTACAAGCCCGACGACGAGGCGGCCGCCTGGCGCGATCGGGACCCGCTCTCCGTGACCGCGCAGCGGCTGGTCGAGCGCGGCGAGGCGTCGCAGGAGGAGCTCGACGCGATCACCGCGCAGGCCGCCGAGCGCGTGGACGCGGCGGTGGAGCGCGCGCGGACCCTGCCCGCGCCGGACAGGGACGAGGCGTTCGCGGATGTCTTCGGCGACTGAGGTCAAGCCGCCGCGCTACATCGACGCCCTCGGCGAGGGCATGGCGACGGCGCTCGAGGAGGACGAGCGGGTGGTGCTGATCGGCATCGACGTCGGCGCCGGCGGCGGCATCTTCCGCGTCACCAAGGGCCTCCTCGAGCGCTTCGGGCCCGACCGCGTGCTCGACACGCCGATCAGCGAGATGGGCTTCGTCGGCGCGGCCGTCGGCGCCGCGATGACGGGCCTGCGGCCGATCGTCGAGATCATGTTCATGGACTTCGTCGGGGTCTGCCTGGACCCGATCCTCAACCAGGCGGCGAAGCTCCGGTACATGTCGGCGGGCGCGCTCGAGATCCCGGTCGTGTTCCGCATGCAGACCGGCGCCGGCCGCAGCGCGGGCGCGCAGCACTCGCAGAGCCTCGAGGCCTGGTTCGCCCACGTGCCCGGTCTCAAGGTCGTGATGCCGGCGACCGTGACCGACGCGCGCGACCTGCTGCTGGCCTCGGTGCGCGACCCGAACCCGGTCGTGTTCGTGGAGAACCGCCGCCTCTACTCGATGCGCGGCGAGCTGGGCGAGGACCCGCTTCCGCTCGGCAAGGCGCGCGTCGCCCGCGCCGGCGACGACGTGACAGTCGTGACCTGGGGCCAGATGCTGCGCGCGTGCCTCGCGGCCGCGGACGAGTGCGAGGTCTCGCTCGAGGTGATCGACCTGCGCTCGCTCGTCCCGCTCGACATGGAGACCGTGATCGAGTCGGCGCGCCGCACCGGCCGGCTGCTCGTCGTCCACGAGGCCGTTCAGGACTTCGGGGCGGGCGCCGAGATCGCCGCGCGCGTGGCCGACGAGCTGTTCGACGAGCTGCGCACGCCGGTCCGCCGCCTGGGCGCACCTCCGGTGCCGTTCCCGTTCAACCCGGAGCTGGAGAGCACTTTGTTGCCGAGCACGAACGCGATCGCGTCAGCTGCGCAAGCCCTCGAAAAGGAGGGCTAATGTTGAGTGGAGATGTCCGTGGGGCCCACTTCGTGAGCGACGCGCGCGTCGTCACGCCCATCAAGGTCGCGCGAGCCTATGAGCAGCTCGCCGCGCTCCTGCGCGAGCGGATCACCTCGGGCGACCTGCGCGAGGGCGACAGGCTGCCGTCCGAGGCGGCGCTCGCCGAGCAGGCCGGCGTCAGCCGGTCGACCGTGCGCGAGGCGCTCCGGATGCTCGAGGAGGCCGGCCTGGTGGAGCGGCCGAGCCCGCGCATCATGGTCGTCGCGCGGCGCGACGACGACCCCGCCTTCCGCGAGCTGCGGCGCCTGCTGCGCCGCCGCAACGTGACCTTCCACCACCTGCACGAGGCGCTGATGACGCTGGAGCCGGAGCTGTCGCGCTTCGCCGCGATGCGGGCGGACTCCTCCGACGTGCGCGTGCTCCACGACTCGATCGCCGCCCAGGAGCAGCACCTCGACCACCTGCGGGAGTGGAGCCGCCTGGACGTGGAGTTCCACCTCGCGATCGCCGAGATGAGCGCGAACCCGGCGCTGATCATCGCGCGCGAGCCGATCAGCCAGCTCCTCCTTCCCACCCTCTACCGCTTCATGGACTCGCGGGAGATGGCCGAGCACGCCACGCGCTACCACAAGCGCATCGTCAGCGAGATCGAGGCGGGCGACCCGGACACCGCAGCGGCCGTCACGCGACGGCACATCAACGACTGGCGCACGGCCTGGGAAAAGCGCGGCTTGGACTTCCACCAAGAGGTCCTGGACCTCGGCGACACCTCGGCGCACGAGCCCTCTACGGTCGCGGGTGGCCACCCCGACAAGGAGGCAGAATGGGCTTCGTCAAGCGCCCCGAGGAGATCGCCCGCATCCAGCATGCGCTGAGTCATCCGCGCTTCGTGGGCGGCGAGATGCTGTCGGTGAACTTCCTCACCGACCCCACGATCGTCGAGGCCGTGCTGCCGCCGCCGCTCGAGCCGGCGGACGAGCCGCGGGTGACGGCGATGGTCGGCCGCTGGCAGTCCAACTGCGTGGCCGACTTCGCGGGCGGCGCCATCTACGTGGCGGCGCGCCACGACGGCGTGGACGGCGACTACGTGCTCGCGATGTACATGGACACGGACGCCGCAACGATCTACGGCCGCGACCTCTTCGGCGAGCCGAAGAAGATCGCCACCACCGGCCTGCGCCGCAAGGGCGACACGTTCCGCGGCTGGCTCGACCGCGGCGGCGTGCGGCTGATCGAGCTGAACGCGCAGATGACGGGCTCGGCCGGGCCGTTCGAGGCCGAGGGCGTGAACTTCAACTTCAAGGCGCGCCCGGCGGCCGACGGGGTCGGGCTCGAGGAGGACGCCATCCTCACCCGCGCGACGTTCGAGGTCCGCGCGACGACCTCGCTCGAGGGCGCCGGCAGCGTCGTGCTGCGCGGCAGCGTGCACGACCCGCTCGACGAGCTGCCCGTGCGGAAGGTGCTCGGCGCGGTGTACAACGAGTGCGACCTGATCGCCTCCTGTGAGGCGGTCGCGACCACGCCGGCGGACGTCTTCCTGCCGTTCCACTACGGCCGCCACGACGACTGGAGCGCGCTGGACACGGAGAGCAGCGCGGTGGTCCCCGTGGCGTGAGCAGGCCCGTCGTCGTCGCCGGGGCGGGCATGACCCGCTTCGAGAAGAGCTCCCGCACCCTGCGGGAGCTCGCCGGCGAAGCGGTGCGCGACGCCCTCGCCGACGCGAACGTCGAGGTCGGCGACGTGGAGGCCGCGTACGTCGGCAACGCCGCCGCCGGGCTCGTGACGGGCCAGGAGATGATCCGCGGCCAGGTGATGCTGCGGCCGCTCGGCATCGAGGGCATCCCGATCTTCAACGTCGAGAACGCCTGCGCCTCGGCCGCGAGCGCGCTCCACCTCGGCTGGCAGGCGGTCGAGACCGGGATGCAGAGGGTCGTGCTCTGCCTCGGCGCCGAGAAGCTCACGCACGACGACAAGTCCGTCGGCATGAACGCGATCGGCACGGCGATCGACATGGAGCGGCGCGTGGAGCTCGTGGAGGCAGTGGGGACGAGCGACGACGGGGGCGCGCAGCGCTCGTTCTTCATGGACCTGTACGCGGACATGGCGCGCCGCTACATGCGCGCGTCGGGCGCGACGCCCGAGCACTTCGCGCAGGTGGTGGTGAAGAACCAGCACAACGGCGCGCTCAACCCGCGCGCCCAGTACGGCGGCGAGCTGACGGTCGAGGATGTGCTCGAGAGCCGCGCGATCGTGGACCCGCTGACCCTGCTGATGTGCTCGCCGATCTCCGACGGCGCCGCCGCCGTGGTGCTGAGGAGCGAGGGCGCCGGTCCCCGCATCCGCGCGTCCGTGGTCCGCTCGGGCGACTCCGCCGGCGAGTCCGTGTCCCGCACCGGGCGGGCGGCGTTCGAGCAGGCCGGGCTCGGCCCGGACGACCTCGACGTCGCCGAGGTGCACGACGCGAGCGCGCCGGCCGAGCTGATCCTCTACGAGCAGCTCGGCATCGCCGAGGCGGGCGGGGCGCCCGATCTGATCGCCTCCGGCCGCACGCGGCTCGACGGCGAGCTGCCCGTGAACACGAGCGGCGGCCTGCTCAGCAAGGGGCACCCGATCGGCGCCACGGGCATCGCCCAGGTGTGCGAAGCCACCTGGCAGCTGCGCGGCGAGGCGGGCCCGCGCCAGGTCGATGGCGCGCGCGTGGCTCTGACGGAGAACGGCGGCGGCTGGCTCGAGGGCGACTCAGCCGCGGTCGCCGTTCACATCCTCACCGCCGACTGACGACGGCTGCTCCTCGACGCTCGCCGAACCGCCGGTGCTGGTGAGGTAGGCCTGCTCCACGTCGCCGATGCGCCGCCGCGCCTCCTCGCCGGACAGGTCGAGCTCCATGCGCCCGCGGCGCATGACGATCGCGCGGTCCGCGAACCCAAGCGCCTTGTGGGCGTGCTGCTCGACCATCAGCACGCCGGTGCCGCGCTCGTCGGCGGCGGCGCGCACGGCGCGCAGCAGCCGGTCGACCACCAGCGGGGCGAGGCCGAGCGACAGCTCGTCGGCCAGCAGCAGGCGCGGCTTGCGGGCGAGGGCGCGGGCGAGCGTGAGCATCTGCTGCTCGCCGCCCGAGAGCAGCCCGCCGCGGACGCCGATCCGCTTGCCGAGCTCGGGGAACAGCGCGATCGCCTCGTCCGGATCGACGCCGCTGACGCGCAGGTTGTCACGCAGCGACATCCCCTTGAACACCGAGCGCTCCTCCGTGACGTATGACAGGCCCGCCCGGGCGCGGCGGTAGAGCGGCGCCTTCTGGCCGACGCCCTCGAACAGCACCTCGCCGCCGAGGAGCGGCAGCTCGCCGCTCAGGGCGAGCATCGTCGTGGTCTTGCCGGCGCCGTTGGGGCCGAGCAGGCACACCACCTGGCCCGGCTGGACCTCGAAGCTCAGCTCGTGCACGACCGGCTGGCCGGCGTAGCCGGTCGACATGGCGCGGACCTCGAGCACCGCGCCGCTCATCGCATGTCACCCCCGGCCGACACGAGCTCGTCCTCCTCCTCGCCCAGGTACGCGGCGATCACGGCCGGGTCGCTGCGCACCTCCGCCGGGGCGCCCTGGGAGATCTTGCGCCCGAAGTCGAGCACCACGAGCTCGTCGCACACGGACATGACGAAGTTCATGTCGTGCTCCACGAGCAGCACCGCGATGCCCCAGTCCTTCGCGAGGCGCTCCACGACCTTGGCGAGCTCGGCGGTCTCCGCGTCGCCGAGGCCCGCGGCGGGCTCGTCGATCAGGAGCACGCTGGGCCGCGTGGCCACCGCGCGCGCGAGCGCCAGCAGCCGGCGCCTGCCGTACGGCAGGTCCTCCACGTTGCGCTCGAGGTCCGCCTCGAGGTTGAACTCGCGGATCGTGCTCACCACCGCTTCCGGCAGCGGCGGGGACAGCGGCCAGACCGTGTCGCGGAAGTAGGAGACGAAGTCCCGCGGGTCGCTCGCGGCACGCAGGTTGTCGAACACCGTCGAGTCCTCGAACAGCTCGAGCGACTGGAACGAGCGCCCGAGGCCGGCCCGCGCGCGCTTCACGACGGACCACTTGCGGATGTCCTCGCCGTCCAGCAGCAGCGACGCGCCCGGCGACATGCGGGTGAAGCCGGTGACCGCATCGATCAGCGAGGTCTTGCCGGCGCCGTTCGGGCCGATCAGACCGAGCACCTGCCCGGGCCGGACGGTCACGTCCACGCCGTCGACGGCGACCGTCCCGCCGTACTCGACCGTGAGGTTGCGGACCTCGAGCGTCTTCTCGGGCACACGCGACACGCCGCTCTCGGGAGGCAGGACGCGCGGCGGCCGCTCGCGCGGCCGCAGGAACGGCAGGGCGCCCGCGAGCTTGGTGCGCACCCAGGCGATCTGCGCGATCGACTCCTTCGCGATGCCGTTCTGGTTGAGGAGCAGCAGCACCATGAGCGACACGCCGCCGATCAGCGGGATGTACTTGCCGACGCCGGATCCGAGCTGCTCGAGGATCTGCTGGCTGATCGCGCCGGGGGCCAGCGTCGCGCCGAGCACGGGCCCGAAGAGGAAGCCGATGCCGCCGATCATCGCGTACGCGACCATCGTGATCGAGGTGAAGGAGTCGAACGACGGGTAGGTGATCGAGGTGCTGCGGAAGGCCAGCAGCACACCGCCGAGGCCGGCGATCGCCGCCGAGAGCGCAAAGGCGTACAGCTTCGCCCCCGGCACGCTGATGCCGAGCGCCGCCGCCGCCCGCTCGTTCGTCCGCACGGCGATCAGCCGGCGCCCGGACCGCCCGCGGCGGATGTTCGAGACGGCCAGCGTCGCGATCACGAGGCAGCCGAGCGCGAACAGCCCGTAGCGGGTCGGGTGCGACGGCGCAGCGATGTCGAGCCCGAAGAACGACGGGTCGTCGACGATCGTGCCGCCGAAGCCGCCCGTGTAGTCCGTGTTGTTGAACAGGATGAGCTCGATGCACGTGCCGAGACCGAGGGTCACGATCGCCAGGTTGATGCCGCGCGTGCGCACCGCCGGCAGTCCGAACAGCACGCCGAGCGGGAGGGTCGCCACGACGCCGATGAGCGCACCGAGCAGGAACGGGAGGTCCTTCGAGGCGCACAGCCGCCCCGCCACCCAGGCGCCGAACCCCGCGAAGGCGAACTGGGCCAGGGACAGCTGGCCGGTGTAGCCGGTCAGCACCACGACCGACAGCAGGACGACCGCCACGCAGACCGTGACGGTGAACGCGTCGATCCAGATCGGCGGCGTCGTGGCCATCAGGAACGCGCACACCACGACGGCGAACAGCAGACCGGGCCAGTGCACGCGCCCGGTGCCGATCAGGGGGAGCCGCTGCAGGAGGTAGTCGCGGAGCGGCAGCGCCTGTCCGCGCACCACGAGCCAGAGCACGATCAGCAGGAACGGCACCGCGGTGTCCACGCCCGGCTGCTCGACGTAGCGGCTCACCTCCGTCTGCGCGATGCCGATCGCGAGCCCGGCGGCGAACGCGATCGGGAACGAGCGGAAGCCCGCCACGAGCGCCGCGGCCGTCGCGGCCAGCACGAGGTTCGTGAGCACCGCGGGCTGTAGCGTCACGATCGGGACGATGAGGATCGCGGCCAGGCCGGCCAGGCCGCAGCCGAGCGTCCAGTTGATGATCGCGATCCGGTCGGGCGACCAGCCGAGCGAGCTCGCTGCGCGCTCGTTCTCGGCCACGGCCGAGGTCGCGAGTCCGAAGCGCGTGTAGCGGTACATGGCCCACAGCGCCAGCGTCAGGACCGCGGCGACGCCGAGGAGGATCAGGCGGTCCGCGGAGATGACGATGTCGCCGGAGATGTGCAGGACCTTCGTCGGCAGGTCGCTCTGCACGAACTTCGGCGTCGACTCGTAACGCAGCACCGCGATCGACTGGAGCGTGATCAGCACGCCGAGCGTGGCGATCACGCGCACGACCGGCGCGGCCTGGCGCAGCGGGCGCATGAGGAACAGGTGCGTCAGCGCCCCGATCGCGGCGCAGAAGAGGACGCCGACGACCAGCGCCGGGAGGAAGCGCCAGTCCTGGTTCTCGGTCAGCTCCCACCAGACGTACGCCCCGGCCATCCCGATCGCGCCGAGCGCGAAGTTCAGGACTCCGGAGCCGCGGTAGATGATGATCAGGCCCTGAGAGGCCAGCGCGTACAGGGCACCGACGCCGAAGCCCAGTAGCGCGAACCTGATGACCTCCTCCAAGACCGTCTCCCTCCGTTCGAGACCGGCCGGGTCGCGCCGGCCCCGGCTCGAGCCGGGACCGGCGACCCGTTACGTCAGCCGCAGTTCATCGGGTTCTTGCCCCCGGCGAGCTCGGACACGTCCTCGAAGTCCGTGGTCAGCGGCTCGAGCTTGCCGTCCTTCAGCGTGCTGTAGACGACGCAGCGGTTGAACAGCCGGTCGAACCCCTTGGGCCCGCCGTCGTCCTTCCACGGCTTGCTCAGATCGAGCGGCGGGACCATCCCCGGCAGGTCGATCTTGGCCTTGCCCGCCGCGTCGAGGAACGCCGGGCCCGTGATGTCGCCCGACATGCCCTCCACGATCTGCTGGAAGCCCGCGTACGCGGCCCAGGTCCCCATGCCGCCGAGGCTGTTGTAGTCCTGGTCCGGATCAGCGTTGTAGTCGTCGAGCGCGCTCCGGTAGTCGTCCCACTGCTTAAGGGAGATGTCCGGGTACATGCCGGCGATGATGTCGCCGTCGGTCACGTCCTCGAAGCCCTTGGCGACCTTCTCGTTCAGGTTGCCCTGGGGGCCGTACATGCGGGCGTCGGAGCCCGACTGGGCGAACGCCGGCATCCAGGCGATGTAGGGCGTCTCCGACACGATCATCACGAGGCAGTCCGCGCCACCGCCCGTGGCCTCGGCCACCTCGGCGCTGTAGTCCTTGGCCGTGGCCGGCAGGGTCACATACTTCTGGATCTTCGTGTTGAGGTTCTTCGCCGCGTTGTCGAGCAGCGGCTTGAACGCCTCGGCACCCTCGATGATCACGCCGTTGATGTGCTTGCAGCCGTCGTCGACTGCCCGCTTGACGAGTCCCACCCCGTACAGCGGCTGGTTTCCCATCGGGAAGACGCTGTCGGTCGTCAGCTCCGCCGCCGAGATCGCGCAGCAGTTCCCGAAGTAGGAGATGTTGGCCTTGTCCAAGATCGGGACGATCGCGTCGCCCGTGAAGCTGAACGAGCCGACCACCGCCACCGCCTTGTCGGCCACGGCCTTGCGCGCGCAGGCCGCCGCATCCGTCGGCGTGCCCTTCAGGTCGCAGAACTTGACCTCGAGCGGGCGACCGTTGATGCCGCCGTTCGCGTTAACCCACTCGCCGTAGACGCGCGCGGTCTCCGCGATGTTCTTGTACTGCGGACCCTGCGTGTTCACGTCGGCGAACGTGTACGTCACGATCGGCTCGCCTGTCGGCTTCGGCGCGGTCGACTGGGACGCCGAATCGTCGCCGCTCGAGGCGTTGTCGTCGTCGTCGCCGCCGCAGGCCGCCAGCGCCACGGCGCAGGCGAGAAGCGCGACCATCAGCAGGTAAGGCCACTTCGAGCGTGCCGCGGAGCGGCCAGCGGGATCCGTCATGGAGACTCCTCCTCAGGTAGCAGCCCGAATTCCGCGGCAAGCGTACGGTCGCCCTCTGGCGCGGCGGAGGGCCTGAGCGGCGCTCGGTTGGAGAATCACCAATCCGCGCCCGTCAGGTGACGCGGTGGACCCGGTATTCCACGACCGGCCCGGGGTGCAGGCGGCCGTCGGCGACGAACAGCGTGCGGTTGACCCACTCGTAACGCTCGTCGCCGGTCTCGAGCCGCGGCGCTGTGCGGAAGTAGTGGTCGCCGTAGTCGCTCGAGCGCTCGCCGGCGTTCGCCGCGTGCGCGGCGTCGTTGTACTCGATCACCCCGAAGTACTGGACGTAGAGATGCGCGCCGTCGTCGGTGTGGATCGTCAGCCGGACGTCGAGCCGGCCCCAGCCTTCGGGACCGACGAGCACCCAGTCGGCGCCACCGGTGCCCACTCGCCCGTGGATGCGCTCGCCGCTCACCTCGCCTCCGAGCACCTCGCGGATCCGGCGCCGCCCGTAGGGGCCCTGGCCGACCGGCACGGCCTCGGCCAGTCGGGCCGTGAACGTGAACTCGTGTACCAGCTCCATCCGGACCTCCTCGTGTGCCTGTGGATCCCACGGCGGCATCATCGCCGCCGTGGCCGCGCGGGCCTCGCGGCGGGCATGATGCACGCATGGAGGCACCGGCGGCCGACGCCGCGCTGGCCACCGAGCTCTACCGGCTGGTCGCACTCGTGCGGGCGGTCGAGCTGCGCCTGCAGCAGCACATCACGAGCGAGGGCTTCGGTGGCTTCTGGCATCCGGGGATCGGCCAGGAGGCCGTCCAGGTCGGGGCGGCCGCGGCGCTGCGATGCGACGACTACCTCTTCTACGCCCACCGCGGGCTCGGGTACGCGGTGGGCAAGGGCATGGACGTGGGCCCGCTGCTGGGCGACCTGTTCGGCCGCGTGAGCGGCAGCACGGGCGGCAAGGGCGGCGGCACGGCGCACTTCGTGGACCCGTCGATCGGGATCCTGGGCCAGGGCGGCACGCTCGGCTCGAGCTTCACGCTCGGCGCCGGGGCGGCGGTGTCGGCGCGGATGCTCGGCACCGATCGCGTGGTGGCGATCTTCTTCGGCGACGGCGCCGCCGCGCGCGGGACCTTCCACGAGGCGGCGCTCCAGGCGTCGGTCTGGAAGCTGCCGGTGGTGTGGGTCTGCGAGAACAACGGCTGGGCGCTGTCGGTCCCGATCGCCGAGCAGAGCCCGACCGAGGACATCGCCGACCGCGCGGCCGCGTACGGCGTGCCGGGCGTGGTGGTGGACGGCCAGGACGCGCTCGCGGTGCACGCCGCCGCTCGCGAGGCTATCGACCGCGCCCGTGCCGGCGAGGGCCCCACGCTGATCGAGGCGAAGACCCTCCGGATCCGCGGTCACTACGAGGGCGATCGCCAGCAGTACCGCACGGACCTCACGGACGGCGTGGAGATCCCCCGCGACCCGATCGACCTGCTGCGGCGCGTGGTCCCCGCCGAGGTGGCCGACGAGCTCGACGAGCGGGCCCGCCGCGAGGTCGAGGAGGCCTACGAGGCCGCGCTCGCCGCCGCGCGCCCGGACCCCGACATCGTGTTCGACGACGTATGGGCGTGAGCGTCGAGTCCGAGACCGAGACGCAGGTCATCGGCTACGGGTGGGCGATCAACCACGCGCTCGCCGAGGAGATGCGCCGCGACGAGCGGGTCTGGATCATGGGCCAGGACGTGGGCCGGATGGGCGGCGTCTTCGGGGTCACGCGCGGCCTGCTCGACGAGTTCGGCCCGGCCCGGGTGCGCGACACGACGATCAACGAGACGTTCATCGTCGGCGGCGCCGCCGGCGCGGCGATGACCGGCACGATCCCGGTGGTCGAGCTCCAGTTCGCCGACTTCCTCCTGATCGCCGGGGACGAGATCTTCAACAAGCTCGCCAAGTGGCGCTACGTCCACGGTGGGCGGCTCACGCTGCCCGTGGTCGTGCGGCTGCCGACCGGCGTGATCGGCGGCGCCGGCGCGGAGCACTCGGCCAGCCTGGAGGCGATGGCGATGCACACGCCGGGTCTGAAGGTCGTCCTGCCGGCCACCCCGGCCGACGCGAAGGGGTTGCTCAAGACCGCCATCCGCGACCCGAGCCCGGTGCTGTTCTTCGAGCACAAGGGCCTCTACCGCGTGAAGGGGCCGGTGCCGGTCGGGGACGATCATCTGGTGCCGTTCGGCGAGGCCCTGGTGCGGCGCAGCGGCGGCACGCTGACGGTCGTCGCCACCGGCCTGATGGTCGGTAGGGCGCTCGAGGCGGCCGACGCGCTCGCCGCCGAGGGGATCGAGGCCGAGGTGATCGACCCGCGCACGCTCGTCCCGCTCGACATCGAGACGATCCTGGAGTCGGTCGAGAAGACCTCGCGCGCTTTGGTTGTCCACGAGGCGGTGCGCACGGCCGGGGCGGGCGCCGAGATCGCGGCGCAGATCGGCGAGCGCGCCTTCTTCCACCTGGACGCCCCGGTCTGGCGGCTGGGCGCGATCGACACGCCGCTGCCGCAGGACCCGGAGCTCGAGCAGCTCTGCATCCCGAGCGTGGACGACATCGCGGCGGCCGCCCGCGAGCTGGTGAGGATCTGAGTTGACGGCCTTGGGTGTCGAGAGCGGCCGGCTCGACGATCGCGTGGCGTTCATCACGGGCGCCGCCTCCGGGATCGGGCGCGCGATGGCCGAGGAGTTCGCCGCGCGGGGCGCCATGGTGGCCGCCTGCGACATCGACGGCGAGGGGGCGGAGGGGACGCGGGCGGTGGCTGCGGCGGCCGGTTCGCCACGGGCGCTCGCTCTGGCGGTGGACGTAGCGCGGGCCGCTGAGGTATCGGCCGCCGTGGCCGAGGCCGAGCGGGAGCTCGGGCGGATCGACGTCCTCTGCTCGAACGCGGGTGTGTTGGACGGCTACGCGTCGGCGCTCGACGCGGACGAGGAGCTATGGGACCGCGTCGTCGACGTGAACATGAAGGCCACCTGGCTCGTCTCCCGCGCCGCCCTGCCGGGCATGCTCGAGCGCGGCTCGGGCTGCATCATCGTCACCGCCTCGGTGGCGGGCATGGTCGCCGGGGGCGGCGGGGTGGCGTACACGGCGTCGAAGCACGGCGTGATCGGCCTGATGCGCCAGATCGCCTACGAGAACGCGGCGAGGGGCATCCGGGTCAACGCGATCTGCCCGGGCGTCGTCCAGACCGGCATGACCCAACCGCTCTTCGACGACCCGGACTCGAAGGTCTACGAGTTCATCCCGGAGATCCCGAGCGGCACCTGGGCGCAGCCGCAGGAGATCGCGAAGCTCGCCGCGCTGATCGCCTCGGGCGAGGTGCCGTTCATGCACGGCGCTTGTGTCGTGGCGGACGGGGGGTGGACGATCAAGTAGGGGGCCCGGCCGCGCCGCGCGGTCTCGGCCGCGGCGGCTCCCGCGGCGTCGCGGCTCGGGCGGTGGCCTCGGCTCCGGCGCTACGGCGGCGACCAGGAGCGTGCTGCGGTGGAATCCCGGCACGATGGCGCTTTGTGGGGCCAGGAGCCCCAACATGCACCACCGTTCCCGAACTCTCCGTCCCAGGACCGGGATCGACCCCCTTCCCCAGCCCGATCGCGCTCCCGGCACTCGACGCCGGCTTGTGTTACGGGCGAGGCCGCCGGCGTGACAGGAGGGTGACGTGCCTGCACGAGAGCGTTCGGGGAGCGTTACGGGAGCGCTTGTCGCCCGAGTGTGGCGGGTCTGGGTCAACCAGTGGTTGACGAAACCGCGCCACACTCGGCGAGCGGGCGTTCCCGCCGCGGGGGCCGGGCGCGCCGAGCAGTCGCGCGCGGATTCCGCGACGCGGGCCACCGCGACCCGACGCGGTAGCCGCTACCGCAGCACGATGTCGTGCAGCGACCCCTGGTCGGCGCGCGCTATCTCGGTGTCGATCCGGTAGCCGGTGACCGGGCACAGGAACTCGCGGAACACCATGCGGTCGGCCATCTCGTGCGCGTACTCGGGCACGTCGAACTCCGGTGCGACCTCGCGCGAGCGCACCTCGCGCACGACGGCAGCGTCCTTGAAGTTGTCGCCCACCGCGCCCAGGTCGGCGCCGTTGCACCACCAGCGACCCTCGACCACGTGGAGCAGCTCGCCGACCCGGCGCGCGCCCTCCGGCGGCTCGACGGGATCGCCCGGCTCGTGCCCGAGGCGCTCCTCGCGCGCGGCCCGGCGGGCGCGCTCGGTGCCCTCCGCGTCCACCGTGCCGTCAACGATCACGACGCCGTAGACGCGCTCGGCGGTCCCGGGGTCGAGCAGGCCGTCCTCGATGTCGCCGAGCACCCGCTCCGGGTCGCGGCGCAGCGGGTCCCCGAAGCCGCCCGCGCTCGGGTAGAGGAACTCCCAGACGTCACCGTCCTCGACCGCGAACGGGGCGACCTTGGCCTCCACGGCGCGCTGCGCTCCCGACAGCTCGTGGATGCGGGCCGGCACGTCGCCGCCGCGCAGCCGCTCGAGCACCTCGGTGCCGTGCTTGGCGATGAAGGGCGCCACCGACCCGGGGTTCGAGCCGAACGGCCCGGCGCCCTTCGCGAACGAGTCGCCGATCGCCAGCGCCACCTGCGAGGGGCCCGCGTTCCACGAGATCGTCCCCTCGACGAAGCCGAGCCCGCCGCGGTGGCGGCCCGCGCCGTCCGCCCCGCCGTCGAGCAGCTTCCGGTAGAGGATCAGGAGCGGGAACTGCGCCTCCACGTCCTCGCAGTTGTTCGCCACGCCCTCCGGGATCCAGAAGTGCCCGCCGGCGTCCACGCCGTCGCGCCCCGGCATCCCCCCGAGCGCGCCCATCATCCCGTTCGTGTTGGGGAAGATCCACGGCGTGCCGTCGTGGTCGACGCCGCCGCAGATGGTGCAGTACCAGTGCGGGATGCAGGGGCCGAGCGTGAGCTCCCGCGCGGCGTCGTCGCCGCACGCGAGCATCTTCGCCACCACGCACACCGCCAGGTGGAGCTGGACCTCGGTGGTCGTGGCGCCCGACGGGCTCACCGCGGCCGGGTACTCGGCGCAGTTCAGTAGCCCGGGCTCGGGGCGGAACTCGATGCGCCGGTAGACCCCGCCGTAGGCGCCGGCGAGGTCCGCCGTCATCGACTGCGTGACGGCGGCGAGGCACGCGCCCGACCACGCCGCGTACGTCACGTTGATCGAGCCGGCCTGCGGGTCGGTGCCGCGGTTGTCGACGATCAGCCGGTCGCCCTGCTTCGTGATGTTGATCTGGTACGTGTAGATCGCGTCGTCGCCCGGGACCGCCGACTCGGCGTAGCCGCGCTGGCTCCACGTGCCGTCGGGGATCGACCCGAGCCGCTCGACGAACAGCGCCTCGGCAGCGTCCATCGTGTTGCGCATCACGGCCTTCACGGTCTCCGCGCCGTAGCGCTCGACCAGCTTCAGGAGCTTGGCGCGCGTGGACTCGTTGCCCGCGATCGCCGCGCGCATGTCCATCTCCACGGCGCCGGGCAGCCGACTCTGGCGGATGAACAGCTCGAACACGTCCTCGCGCAGCCGGCCGGCCTCGATGAGCTTGAGCGGCGGCCAGCTGAGCGGCTCCTGGAAGGTGTCGATCGCGTCGAGGCAGAAGGAGCCCGCCGTCGAGCCGCCGACGTCGGAGTAGTGGAGCGTGTTGGCCACCCAGCCGAACAGCTCGTCGCCGACGAACACCGGCGTCAGCAGCGCCGTGTCGGGCTGGTGCGGCGCGCCGACGTAGGGATCGTTCGAGAGGAACATGTCCCCCGGGGCGATGCCGAGCGACGCGACGCGCTTCTCGAGGATGTACTTGATCGACAGCGAGTGGCTGTTCGAGAAGTACTGGAGGTTCGGGCCGAGGAAGACGAGGTCCCCGAGCTCGGTCAGCAGCGAGGTCTGGAAGTCGCGCGTGAGCATCGTGATCGGGGACACGCACAGCCGCTGGAGCAGGGCCGAGTGCTCGAAGTTCGTGGCGAGCAGGGCGTAGCGCACCACCTCGTGTGTGATCGGGTCGACCTCCGAGGCGGTCGCGTCGTGGAGCGTCAGGCCGGCCGGGATCGGGAGCGGGTCGCGCGGGATGTAGCTGCGCTGGCGGCCGTCCCAGAAGTCGGGGTCGCGCGCCTCGGGCAGCGCCGCCGTCACGTCCACTTCGGTGGTGGCCATCGCTCAGTCGCCCTCCAGGACGAGGTTTCCGATCGCGTCGCGTCGCAGCCGCTGGCCGCGCGCGACCGACACGGCGGTGTGCGGGAGCTCGACGATGGCCGGGCCGGCCACCTCCACCCCGTCGGCGAGCGCGTCGCCGTCGTGGACCTGCGTGTCGATCCACTCGCGCTCGTCGGGCCAGAAGACGTCGCGGCTCCGCTCCCCCGCGGCCGTGCCGGTCGGCCCGGCGCCGTTCCCCTCGGGGCGGGCGGCGAAGCCGAGCGGCACGCGCGCGGCCACACGGATCGTGAAGACCTCCACGGCGTGGAAGACCGCCCGCGCGCCCTCGCCGTAGAGCCGCGCGTACTCGGAGTCGAAGCGCGCGGCAAGGTCCTCGCAGACGGCCGTGTCGATCTCGCCCGACGGCAGCTCGAGCGGGAGCTCCTGGAGGAACTGCTCGGCGTAGCGCATGAGGGCGGTGCGGCCGAGCTCGACGCCCTCGCGCGCGAACCCGGCGGCCTCCATGGCGTCCAGGGCGCGCACCTCGACCTCGGCCACCACCTCCGTCAGCGCGGCCGGGTCGAAGGGCGCGTGCACGCGGCACTCGGACTCGAACGTCCTGACCACGTCGCTGGCGGCGATGCCGTAGGCGGACAGCGTCGACGCCCCGTTCCCGAGCGGGATCACGACCCCCGACACGCCGAGCTCGCGCGCGAACGCGAACGCGTGCACCGGGCCGGCGCCGCCGAAGGCGTAGAGCACGAAGTCGCGCGGGTCGAGCCCCTGCTCGATCGTGTGCTGGCGGATCAGGGTGCTGGCGGCGAACGAGTTGACCTGCACGATGCCGGCCGCCGCCTGCTCCACGGAGAGCCCCAGCGGCTCGGCCACCGACCGCACCGCGCGGGTCGCCGCGTCGCGGTCGAGCCGCATGCGCCCCCCGAGGAACATGTCCGGGTCGATCAGGCCGAGCACGACGTCGGCGTCGGTCACGGTGGGCTCAGTCCCCTTGCCGTAGCAGGCGGGCCCCGGGTCCGAGCCCGCCGACTCGGGACCGACGCGCAGGCCGCCGGAGTGCGGGTCCACGCGCGCGATCGAGCCGCCGCCGCAGGCGATCGAGCGGAGGTCGAGGTGCGGCATCTGGAAGGTGTACTGCTCGAGCACCTCCTCGCCCGACAGGAGCGGGGCGCCGTCGATCACGAGGCCCACCTCGAACGAGGTCCCGCCCATGTCCGTGGCGATCACGTGCGAGTGGCCGCTGGCGGCGGCGATGAAGGCGGTGCCGGCCAGCCCGCCGGCGGGGCCGGAGCCGATCGTGGTGAGCGGCCGGGCGCGCGCGACGTCCACCGGCACGACGCCCCCGTTGCCCTGCATGATGAACGGCCGGCGGGCCATGCCGCGGGCGCCGAGCGCCTCCGCGAGCTGCTCGAGGTAGGCGCTCGAGGCGGGGCCCACATACGAGTTGATCACGGTCGCGACGGTCCGCTCGTACTCGCCCTGGCGCGGGGAGGTCTCGTGCGAGACGGAGACGTACATGCCCGGCGCCTCCTCCTCGACGATGTCGCGCAGCCGCTGCTCGTGGAGCGGGTTGCGGAACGACCACATGAGCGCGATCGCGATCGCCTCGACGTCGCCGCGCGCCAGCAGCGCCCGGACCGCGTCGCGCGCCGCGACCTCGTCCATCGGCGCGAGGATCTCGCCGTCGACCGTCACCCGCTCGGAGATCTGCGCGGTGCGCCCGCGCGGCACCAGCGGCTCCGGCTTGTCGGTGCGGTGGACGCTGTACACCTGGTCGATCGCGACCCCCGCCGTGCGCCCGGCGCCGCGCATCATCAGGAGCGCGTCGTGATGGCCCTTCGAGGCGAGCAGCCCGACGTTCGCGCCCTTGCGCTCGACCACGAGGTTGGTCCCGATCGTCGTTCCGTGGGAGAGGCGCTCCGCGTTGGCCAGCATGTCGGATGTCGCGACCCCGGCCTCCTCCGAGAGCAGGTCGAGGCCCTCCATCACGCCGTCCACGGGCGTGGTGCTGTGGGTGGAGGGGGTCTTCGCGTGGAAGACGCGTCCCTCGTCGTCCACCGCCACGCAGTCCGTGAACGTCCCGCCGATGTCCACGCCGAGGTAGTAGCTCACGCCGCCGGATGGTCGCACGGACCGGGGCGCGGTCACCCCTCCGGCGACCGCGCACTTGTGGCCTTCCACAGTCGCGCGCTCAGGCGTACGACGAGGCCGGCCAGGTCTCGAGCAGCTCCTTGATCCGCACCACGCAGCGGGTGGCGTAGGCGCCGTCGATCACGCGGTGGTCGAAGGTCAGCGCGAGCGTCATGACGGACCGGATCGCGATCGCCTCGCCGCCGGCCCCGTCGGGCACGACCAGCGGCCTGCGGACGACCGCCGGGGTGCCGAGGATGCCCACCTGCGGCTGGTTGATGATCGCCATGGCGGAGATGCCGCCCACCGAGCCGGGGTTCGAGATCGTGAAGGTGCCCGCCCGGACGTGGTCGGGCGTGAGCCTGCGCGAGCGGGCGAGCGCGGCGAGCTCCGCGATCGCGTCGCCGATGGCGGGCGCGGGCAGCCCGTCGCAGCCGCGGATCACGGGCACGATCAGGCCCTGCTCGGTGTCCACGGCGATGCCCATGTTGACCTCGCGCCAGCGGATCAGCCGCGACCCGTCGAAGGTCGCGTTGAGGTCCGGGAACTCGAGCAGCGCCGCGCAGGTGGCACGCGTGATGAACGGCAGGGCGGTGAGGCGGCGGCCGCCGTCCGCCACGCGCGGAGCGCTCAGCTCCTCGCGGGCCCGGTCGACCGCGCTCATGTCGACCTCGGCCTCGGTGGTCATGTGCGCCGCCGTCTGCCGCGAGCGGATCATGTGCTCGGCCATCAGGCTGCGCTGCCGCGAGAGCTCCACGACCTCGTGCGGGACGTCGTCGTAGCCGCGCGGCAGGCCCGCGGCGGCGGGCGCCGGGGCGGGCGCTGCCGGCGCGGCGGCGCCCCCCTCGATCGCGGCGAGCACGTCGGCCTTGCGGATGCGCCCACGGATCCCCGAGCCGCGCACGGCGTGCAGGTCGACCCCGTGCTCGGCCGCGATCCGGCGGGCCACGGGCGAGCAGGCCGCGCCGTCCGTCCGGCGCGGGACGACCGCTTCGGCCGCCGCCACAGGGTCGAAGCGTCGCGGGCCGACGGCGGCCGGCTCGCGCCGCGCCGGGCGGTACGGCGGCGACGCCGCCGCGGCGGCGGGCGCCTCGACCCCCACGCGCAGCTCCGCCAGCGGCTCCCCGACCGCCACGGTCTCGCCGGGCGCGGCGATGATCCGCGCCAGCACGCCGTCGGCCGGGGCGAGCACCTCGGTGTCGACCTTGTCGGTGGACACCTCGCAGACGAGCTCGTCCGCGCGCACGGCGTCGCCCTCGGCCTTGTGCCATTCGAGGACGGTGCCCTCGGTCACCGAGACGCCCAGGTGCGGCATCGGGATCGGGACCGTGTCGCTCATGCCGCCAGGTCGACCATCACCTTCACGTCGACCGGCTCGCGCGCCATCTGCTCGAGCTCGTCCGGCAGCCGCCCCAGCGGGATCTCCTTCGACACGAGCGGCTCCGGGTCGAGCGTCCCGGCGGCGATCATCGCGGCGGCCCGCGGCAGGTCGTGCGCGTAGCCGAGCGAGCCGACCAGCGAGCGCTCGTAGAGCACGAGCTGGCGCGCGGGGTCGAGCCGCGGCGGCTCCTTCGGCAGGCCGACGAGCGCCACCCGTCCGCCGCGCACGGTCATGTCGGGCGCGGCGCTGAGCGCCGCCGGGGCGCCGCTCGCGTCTATCACCACGTCGGCGCCGCCGTCGGTGACCTCGCGCACCGAGCGCGCCACGTCGCGCGGCTCGCCGCCGGGGGCGTGCACCCGAAACCCGAGCTCCTCGGCCCGCTCCCGGCGCTCCCCTCCCGGCTCGCTGACGAGCACGTCGAGCCCCATCGCCCTCGCGACCAGCGAACTGCAGGCGCCGATCGCGCCGAAGCCGAGCACCACGCAGACCTCGCCCGGCCGCGCGTCCACGCGGTCGAGCGCGTGCACGCCCACCGCCAGCGGCTCGAGCATCGCCCCCGCCCGGTCCGACACCCCGCCGGGCAGCGGCACGGCGCAGTACGCCGGGAAGCGCACGCGCGGCGCGAACGCGCCGTCGGAGCACAGCCCGATCGATCCGCTCAACGCGCACAGGTTGTAGCGCCCGGTCCGGCAGGCGCGGCAGCGCTCGCAGCGCCAGCAGGCGTCCGCGGCCACGCGGTCGCCCACGGACACGCCCGTCACGCCCTCGCCGACGGCCGTGACGCGCCCGGAGAACTCGTGCCCGAGCGTGACCGGCGGGGCCTGGCCGCTCAGCGCGTGGGGCCGCTCGCGGATCGCGAACGGCCCGTGCGCGTACTCGGCGAGGTCCGAGCCGCAGACGCCGCAGAAGGCGACCTCCACCTCGATCATCCCCGGCCCCAGCGGCAGCTCGAGCTCCACGTCCTCGAGGCGCACGTCGCGGTTGCCGTGCCAGCGCACCGCCTGCATGTAGAGGACTCTAAGTCCCGCGCGCCGCGCTGCCGGCCAATGCCCGCGCGACGTTTATCGTGGCCCACAACGATGCCGCTGGCGGGAGACAACCGCTCCCACTGGGTGCCGGGGAAGGACGACGCGCCCCCGCTGCGCGACGTCACGGTCGGAACGCTGCTCGACGAGGCCGCCGAGGCCTGGCCGGACCGCGAGGCGCTCGTGTACTCCGCCTACGACGACCTCGGCATCTCCGCGCGCTGGACGTTCGGAGAGCTGCGCGAGCGCGCCCTCGCCGTGGCGCGCGCGTTCGTCGCCTCGGGCATCGAGCCCGGCGAGCGTGTCGCGATCTGGGCCACGAACCGGCCCGAGTGGGTGGAGGTGCAGTTCGGCGCGGCGTACGCGGGCGTCGTGATCGTGCCGCTCAACCCGCTCTACCGCGCCGACGAGGTGCGCTTCGTGCTCGGCAAGACCGGCGCGACGGCCTGCTTCGTGGAGCCGGAGAACCGCGGCGTGAGCCTGTGGGAAATCGTCGACGAGGTTGCGGGCGAACTGCCGGAGCTCGAGCTGCGGGTGGCGTTCGGCGCAGCGCCGGACGGAGCCGGGCTCTCGCTCGAGGAATGGGTCGGCGGCGCGAGCGACGGCGCGGCCGACGCCGTCGAGCGGCGCCGCGCGGCCATCAGGCCCGACGACACCTCGCAGATCCAGTTCACCTCGGGCACGACCGGGTTCCCCAAGGGCGCCGAGCTGCGCCACGGCGGCCTGACAGGCAACGCGGTCCTGTTCGCCGACCGGGCGCGCTTCCACCTCGGCGGGCGCCACTGCAATCCGATGCCGTTCTTCCACTGCGGCGGCTGCGTCATGGCCACGCTCGGCTGCGTTGCCACCGGCTCAGCCCAGCTGCCGACGCTGACGTTCGACGCCGCGCGCATGGTCCGCACGATCGACGCCGAGCGCGCCACCTCGGCCGGCGCCGTGCCGACGATGCTGATCGGCCTCGAGGAGGAGGTGGACAAGAGCGGCGGCTCGCTCCAGTCGCTCGACGTCGTGGTCACCGGCGGCTCTCCCGTGCCGGTGGACGTGGAGCGCCGCTGGATCGAGCGCTTCGGCGTGCGGTTCACGATCACGTACGGCCTCACCGAGGCGTCGCCAGTGATCACCCAGAGCGACCCGGACGATCCCGAGGAGCTCCAGATCGCGACCTGCGGGAGGGCGCTCCCGCACGTGGAGGTGGACGTGGTCGACGTGACCGCGCGCGAGCCGGTTGCGATCGGCGAGCAGGGCGAGCTGCGCACACGCGGCTTCCTCGTCATGAAGGGCTACTGGGACGAGCCGGCCGCCACCGCGGACACCATCGAGAAGGGTGGCTGGCTCCGCTCGGGCGACCTCGCCCGCATGGACGCGGACGGGTACGTCTCGATCACCGGCCGCGCCAAGGAAATGATCATTCGCGGCGGCGAGAACATCTACCCGGCCGAGATCGAGGACGCGATCCGCCGGCTGCCCGACGTGCTCGACGCGAGCGTCGTCGGCGTGCCGGACGAGCGCTACGGCGAGCAGGTGGCCGCGTTCGTCCGGCTGCGCGAGGGCGGAACGCTCACGCTGGACCTGATGCGCGCCGAGCTGGCGGACCGGATCGCCCGCTTCAAGATCCCGCGCTACCTCACCGTGGTCGACGAGTGGCCGACAACGCCCTCAGGCAAGGTCCAGAAGTTCAAGCTGCGCGAGCAGTTCCTGGCCGCTAGAGCTGAGCGCTCTTCGGCGGCATGACCACCGCGTACCCCTCCGCCACGAGCGCGCCGTCCTGGTTCGTCCACGTGAGCGCGATCCGAACGCGGTTGCGCTCCACGTCGCGCTCGGCGACCTCCCCGCGCGTCCTGATCGTGTCGCCGATGTACACGGGCCGCCGGTAGTCGATGTGGTTCGTCTCGGCGATCGTCCCCACGCCGGGTAGGTCCATGCCGAGCAGGCCGGCCGCCAGCGCCAGCGTGAGCGGGCCGTGCGCCACGCGCGCGCCGAACAGCGACCGCTTCGCCCATTCCGCGTCGACGTGCACCGGGTTGAAGTCGCCGCTGATGGCGGCGAAGAACGCGACGTCGGTCTCGGTGACCGTCTTCGTGAACTCGGCGGCGTCGCCGACGCTCAGCTGCTCCATCGTCAACGACCGCATCCGGAGGTCCTCCTCATGAGCTCAAGGGTTGCCGTGGTCACGGGCGCCGCGCGCCGTGGCGGGATTGGCCGCGCCGTGGCCGCGCGCCTCCTGCGCGACGGCCTGCGGGTGATGGTCTCCGACCTCGGCCGGCCGATGGAGAGCCACCCCGACTACGCAGGGGCCGAGCCGACCGAGCTCGACGACGCGGTCGCGGAGCTGGGCCGCGACGGCGAGACGGCCGGCGTGCACTGCGACGTCCGCGATACGGGGCAGGTGGACGCGTTGCTCGCCGCAACCGTGGAGCGCTTCGGGCGGGTCGACGTGCTGGTGAACAACGCCGGCGTGGCCATCGGCCTCGCGCCTGTGACCGAGCTGAGCGACGAGGACTGGCAGGTGAACCTCGACGTGATGGCCGGCGGCGTGTTCCGCTGCTCGCGCGCCGCGGCGCGGCTCATGATCGAGCAGGGCGACGGCGGCCGGATCGTGACCGTCGCCTCGCAGGCCGGGCTCGTGGGCGCGCCATGGCTGGCCGCGTACTGCGCGGCCAAGTTCGCGGCGATCGGCTTCACCCAGTCGCTGGCGCACGAGCTGGGACCGCACGGCATCACCGTGAACGCGGTCTGCCCGGGGACCGTGATGACGCCGCTGCTGGACGTGCCGGGCGGCATCTTCGACACCTATCCGGCGATGGCCGGCATCACGCGGGAGCAGTACGAGCGCAAGCTGGTGCGGTCGATCCCGCTGCGCCGCCTCGAGACCCCCGAGGACGTGGCCGAGGCGGTCGCCTTCCTCGCCTCCGAAGGCGCCGCGTACGTGACCGGCGAGGCGCTGAACGTGAGCGGCGGGCAGACGATGCGCTGACCGGCGCATCAGCGCCGCAGCGACACGGTCACCCCGCCGCGGGTGGCGCTCACCGAGCGGCCCGCCCGCGTTGCCATCAGGTCCTTCAGCCAGGTCATGCCGTACGGGCCGCCGATCGGGTGGATCGGCTCGGGCGGCCGCGTGGCCGCGTACATGGCGTCCACGTCGGGGCCGGGGATCAGGTATCGCAGCAGCAGCTCCTCGTCCGAGAGGTGCTCGCCGTACTGGCGCCGGATCTCGGCGAGCGACGGCTGGGGCGCCCCGCCCGCGTCCATGATCGCCCGTCCGCGCTCCGTGTGCGACGCGCGGTCCACCAGCTCCGGGTCCACCTCGCCGGGGGGCGTGCCGTACCAGCCCGCGATGTACATCAGGTTCTCGTCCGGGATCGTCGCGTAGCGCTCGCCCTGCACGACGTTCAGCAGCGCCTGGATCCCGACCAGCTGCGAGAACGGCGTGGCCATGATCGGCCAGCCCATCTCCGCGCGGACGCGGACGGACTCCTCGAGCACCTCCGGCAGCCGTTCCTGCATGTCCACCTGCTTCAGCTGCTCGCGCAGCGTGCCCATCATCCCGCCGGGGAACTGCTGCTGGATCGCGGCCACCGAGTACTCGACGGGCGCGCCGCGCGCGAAGCCCTCGTCGTCGGCGAGGCCGCCGAAGTGCTCCGCGACCTCGGCCAGGCGGCTGTCGTCGATCGCCGGCTCGTGGCCGAGGCGGCGCATGTTGTCCACGGTCACCTCGGTCGACGGCATCGACACCCCGTTGGCCATCGTCGACACGGCGGTGTGCACGATCGTGAGGCCCTCCTCCACGCCGACGATGTGGTTCAGGTTCGCCATCGCCGTGCGGTTGTGGAAGTGCATCTCCAGCGGGATCTCGCCCGCGTGCTCGCGCATCAGCCGGATCCAGCGGCGCGCGCGCTCCGGGCCGAGCACGCCCGCCTCGTCGCCGAGCACGATCGTGTGGGCCACGCCGCCGCCCGCCATGCGGTCGATCAGCCCGGCGTAGTACTCGTCGGTGTGCACCGGTGACTCCGAGAAGTTGAGCTGCGGCGAGGGCCTCAGCCCGGCGTCCTTGGCGAGCCCGGCCACGTGCAGCATCTGGTCCACGTCGTGCAGGCAGTCGAAGATCCACAGGCTCTGGATGCCGTGCTTCGCGAGGGTGCGGATCCACAGCTCGACGATCGAGTCGGGCGTGACGTTCATCCCCACGATGCCGTTGGTCCGCGTGCCGGCGCGCAGCACGGAGGCGGGCAGCGCGCGGCGGACGGTGTCGAGCCCGACCCAGGGGTCCTCCTGCCGGAACCGCACGAGCACCTCGAACATCGAGCTGCCGGTGAGGTCGACCACGCGATAGCCGGCGCCGTCGATCGCGTCGGCCACGGGCAGGATGTGGCCCGGGCGCATGCGCATGCCCCAGAGGCTCTGCTGCCCGTCGCGCAGCGTCTGGTCGATGAACTCGATGCGGGCCATCAGGCGGCCTCCGCGCCGGCCGTCCAGGCCGGCATGAACTCGTCCTCGACCCAGCGGGTGTGCACGTTGCCCGACACGACGTCGGGGTGCTCGAGCACGTCGAGGGCGAAGCCCGCGGTGGTGTGCACGCCCTCCACGCGCAGGTGGCGCAGCGCGTGTCGGATGCGCTCGAGCGCGTGCTCGCGGTCGTCGCCGCGCGCGATCACCTTTGCGAGCAGCGAGTCGTAGTGGGGCACGATCGTCCAGCCCGGGAAGCACGCCGTGTCCACGCGCACGTCGCTCCCTATCGGGGCGACCCACTGCTCGAGCCGCCCCGGCGATGCCGCGAAGTCGTGCTCCGGGCGCTCGGCGTTGATGCGCACCTCGATCGCGTGGCCGGTCACGCTCACGTCGTCCTGCGAGAACGAGAGTGCCTCGCCGCCGGCGATGCGGAGCTGCTCGCGCACGATGTCGATCCCCGTGACCATCTCGGTCACGGGGTGCTCAACCTGTAGTCGCGCGTTGATCTCGAGGAACCCGGCGGTGCCGCGCTCGGCGTCGACGAGGAACTCACACGTCGCGGCGCTCGTGTACCCGAGCGCGGCGATCAGGCGCGTGGCCCCGTCCGCGATCTCGGCGAGCAGCTCCTCCGGGAGGCCGTGCGCGGGAGCCTCCTCGATCAGCTTCTGGTAGCGGCGCTGGAGCGTGCAGTCGCGGTGGCCGAGGTGCACGACGTTGCCGGCCGAGTCGGCCAGCACCTGCACCTCCACGTGCCGCGCGCGACGGACGTACCGCTCCACGAACAGCCGCGGGTCGCCGAACGCCTGGCGCGCCTCGAGCGACGCCGCCTCCCACAGCCGGCCCAGCTCCTCGTCGCGCTCCACCAGGCGCATCCCGCGCCCGCCCCCGCCGCCGGCCGCCTTGAGCAGCACCGGGTAGCCGACGCCGGCGGCCGCGCCCCGTGCCTCCTCCTCGGTGGAGACCACGTCGGTGCCCTCGTTCACGGGGATGCCGAGCTCGCGCGCGAGCGCCCGCGCGGTCGCCTTGTCGCCGCTGCGGCGCATCGCGTCCTCCGGCGGCCCGACGAACGCGATTCCGGCGTCCGCGCAGGCCGCCGACAGCTCGGGCCGCTCGGACACGAAGCCGTAGCCGGGATGGAGCGCGTCGCAGCCGGCGACGCTCGCGGCGGCCACCAGCCTGTCCACGTCGAGATAGCTCTCCGCCGCGCTGGCCGGGCCGATGCACAGCACGCGGTCGGCCAGCTGGGCGCCGAGGCTGCCGCGGTCGGCCTCGGATACGGCGAGCACGGCCTCGATGCCCTCGTCGAAGCACGCGCGGATGATCCGGACCGCGATCTCGCCGCGGTTGGCGATCAGCACTCGCCGCAGCCGGGGCATCCGGGCTCGGTCAGGCCTCGGGATCGACCACGACGATCGCCTGTCCGAACTCGACCGCGCCGCCGTTCTCCACGAGGATCTCGGTCACGACGCCGTCGACCGGGGAACCGACGTGGTTCATCAGCTTCATCACCTCGACGATCGCGACGGTGTCGCCGGCCGACACGCGCGAGCCGACCTCCACGAACGGCGCCTCACCGGGCGCCGGCGCGCGCCAGAAGAGGCCGACCGAGGGGGCGCGGATGACAGTGCCGTCGAGCTCCGGCTCGGCGGGTGCGGCGGACGGGGCGGATGCGGCCGGCTCGGCGGCGGGCGCCTCGCCCCCTCCCGGAGCGGCGCCCGCGGGCGCGCCCGCCGGCGCGGCCCGCTCGACGTCCGGCGGCGGCGCGGGCGGCGCGGCGCCGTTGCTCGCCGGGTCGCGCGAGACGTGCAGCCGGTCGCTGCCGACGGTCACGCTCATCTCGCGCCAGTCGCTGCGGTCGAAGGCGTCAAGCAGCGCCCTGATCGTCTCTGGACTCATCTCCATGCGTCGAGTCTCCGCTTCCCGGCGGGGGCCACAGCGCGAGCGATCATACGCCCGTGAAGGTCGACTTCCAGCGGCCGTTCGCCGTGCCGGAGGGCGCGAGCGAGGTGCTGCTCGCCCGCCACGGCGCCTGCGACGCGCCCGCGCCCGGCGGGCTGATCGGCGGCCGCAGCGACCCGCCGCTCAACGCGCGCGGCCGCGAGGAGGTGGCCGCGCTGGCGGGGCGCCTCGCGCGCGAGCGCGTGGGCGCGCTCTTCACGACGCCGCTGCGCCGCACCGCCGAGACCGCCGACCACGTCCTCGAGCGGCACGACGTGGAGCCCGTCGTGCTGCCGCAGCTCGGCGAGATCTTCCTCGGCGAGTGGGAGGGTCACGGCATCCACGACCGCGGCCGCCGCGCCGACCCGGAGTTCCTGCGCGTGATGCGCGACCAGCGCTGGGACCTGATCCCGGGGGCCGAGCCCGCCGACGCCTTCTCCGAGCGCGTTCGCGAGGGCATCGAGATCGTTGCGGACGCCGCGGGCGGCGGCGCCGTCGCGGTGGCGGTCACCCACGCGGCCGTGATCGCCGAGATCTGCCGCCAGGTGACCGGAAGCCGGCCGTTCGCTTTCCTTCTCAGCGCGAACGGCTCGATCACCCGGCTGGTGCGGATGCCGGACCGGCGTTGGGCACTGATGTCGTTCAACGAGACTGAGCACCTGACTGCGCCCAAGTGATAGCCGACCGGTGCACGGCCGCGGGCCCCCGGGCCGGGGGGCGGCTGTGATCCCTCCAACGGCTTCTGTCGCATTCCACAAGTCGCGCCGCCGCTTCCTGCCGGGAGGCGGGACGGCGGTCATAGGATCGGGCGCGTCCTCTTCCCCGGGAAGGAGAGTCATGAGTCAGGACAACGTCGCCACCGACGAGCGGTCGGCCGCGAGCGGCCTCGGTCGCCTCGCCGGGAAGGTCGCGGTGATCTCCGGCGCCAGCAGCGGGATCGGCCGGGCAACCATGGAGCTCTTCGGCCGCGAGGGCGCGAAGGTCGTGGGCACCGCCCGGCGCGAGGAGCAGCTGCGCGAGGCGCTCGGAAACGTGGAGAGCGCCGGCGGCGAGGGCATCGTCGTGCCGGCCGACCTCGAGGACGAGGGGACGGCCGAGAAGGTCGTCCAGGCCGCGACCGACGCGTTCGGCCGCGTGGACATCCTCGTCAGCAACGCCGGCGTGGGCTGGCAGTACGGGATCGACCACCCCGGGACGATGGCCGGGATCCATGAGGCGTCGCTCGACAACTGGCGCGACATCATCGGCGGCGTGGACCTCGAGGGCTACTTCCTGATGATCCGCGCGACGCTGCCGAAGATGATCGAGCAGGGCAGCGGGTCGATCGTGAACGTGGCGAGCATGGCGGGCGTGACCGGCCTGTACGACGCGCACGCCTACACCGCCGCGAAGGGCGCGATCGTGAACCTCTCGAAGTCGATGGCGATCGCGTACGCGAAGAACGGCGTCCGCACGAACACGATCTGCCCGGGCTTCGTCGACACGCCGATGATCGCGCCGGTCATCAACGTCTTCGACGACGATGCGACCGCGGCCGCGCTGACCCCGATGGGGCGTCCGGCCCAGCCGGAGGAGATCGCGAACGCGGTGCTGTTCCTGGCGTCGGACGAGGCGAGCTACTGCAACGGCTCGGTGCTGCTGGTGGACGGAGGCTGCACGGCGCGCTCGTTCCCGGGCTAGGCATGGCGCCTCCGAGGGCCGGCCCCGGAGTGTGGGTGCACTTGTGGTCGTATTTGATCCCTAAGTGCGCCCACACTCGGCTGAGCCCATTCGGCCCGCGGCGCCTCAGCCGGCGGGCGTGTTCACCTCGCCGGTCGGCTCCTTGGGCAGCCCAGCGGCCGTGCGCAGCTTCTGCGCGATCTCCGAGATCTCCTCGGGGTGGAAGTCCGGCACGAACGCCTTCGGCTGTGGCGGCAGGTCGTTCGGCAGCGCGCCCTCGGGCGGGCCGTCCACCACCTCGAGCTCGTCCCCGGTCTCCGGGTGGGTCCCGTTGAAGACCGCGCCGATCTCCTTGAAGTCGTCCACCGCGAAGCGGTAGATCCGCTTGTGGTCGCCGCGCTCGATGTGCGGCCGGCACTCCGGGATCTTGTCGGTGGCGATCCGCGGGGTCGGGAACAGCTTCATCATCTGTGCGCCGGTCAGGTTCTCGAGCGCGCGCGCGTACGCGACCTGGTGCACGCCGCCCCTGACGAGCAGGTAGCCGGTGAGCGCCTTCGCGGCCGGGTGGTCGACCATCTCGTACACGCGCAGCTTGTTCTGTCGCGCGACGGTCTCGAGGAAGAAGTTGTGCGTCAGGTCCTCGATCAGGTCGCCGGACGCGAACACGTTGTCGCCCGTCCACGGCCGCCCGTTCGAGTCCTGCGGCAGCGCCGCGTGGCCGCCGGCGATGAACTGCTGCGTGTTGCGAGCGTCCTTCACGCCGGCGAGCGCGCCCTCGATCGAGCCGTCGCCGTTCGTGGTCGGCGACGCGCCGGTCAGCATCGTGTTGATCGTCGCCGCGACCAGCTCGATGTGGCCGAACTCCTCGGCCGCGATGTTCGCGACGAGGTCGTAGAACGGCCGCGCTCCCTGCTTGTTGCGGAAGTTGAACGACTGGAACGTGTAGTTCATGAACGTCGACATCTCGCCGAAGCGACCGCCCATGAGCTCCTGGACCGCGGCCGCGCCGTCGGGATCCGGGTCGGACGGGGGCGGGAGCTCCACCCCCCACTTGTCGAGCCTCAGGATCACTGCCAAACCTCCAGTGGTCGATTAGGGATGCCTAACGCTCGGCTGCCCGGGGCAGTGGACGTGAAACCGCGGCCGATTACACCCCCGTTCCCCGGACAACCGGTGAGGGAGACCGACTTCGGAGGAGACCAGTGGACAGGACCCACGCCGAACAGCTGACCAGGTACCTGACCGACGTCCACTCGATCGAGGTGCAGGCGCTCGCGCAGCTCGAGCGCGCGCCGGACGTCGCCGGCGACGAGCGCATCGCCGAGCCGTTCCGCAAGCACCTCGACGAGACCCGCGAGCAGGAGCGGCTCGTGCGCGAGGCGCTCGACTCCCGCGGCGCCGACACCTCGACCCTGAAGGACCTGGCCGGCCGGGCCGGGGGGTGGGCGATGATCGCGTTCGCGCGCCTCAACCCGGACACGCCCGGCAAGCTCACCGCCCACGCCTACTCGTACGAGCACATGGAGCTGGCCGCGTACGAGCTGCTGGAGCGCATCGCGCAGCGCGCGGGCGACGAGCCGGTCGCCGAGCTGGCGCGGACGATCGGCCCCCAGGAGCGCGCCATGGCCGAGCGACTGGCCGCGCTGTGGGACACCGCCGTGGAGGCGTCGCTGCGCGAGAAGGACAGCGACGGCATCCGGTCGGAGGTCGTCTCCTACCTGACCGACGCGCGCGCGCTCGAGTCGCAGGCGGAGCAGCTGCTGCAGACCGG
>DASXAA010000247.1:0-4764 GCA_036407035.1 Thermoleophilaceae bacterium
CGGCTGCCTCGGCTCGCTCTACGGGAGGTGGGCGAGCACGTTGACGATCGTGCCGCCGGGGTCTTCGACGAAGAAGCGTCGCACGCCCCACGGCTCGTCTCTGATCGCGTAGACGACGCGCAGGCCGCGCTCGGCCACGGCGGCGTGCGCGGCGTCCACCGCGGCCGGGTCACCGACGTCGATGCCGAACCGCGGCTGGGGATCCTCCATCCCGGGCGGCGGAATCAGCACCTGCGCGGACCGGTTGGCCGGCGATGCGAGCCCCAGCACTGGGTCCTCCATCGAGACCTCGAGTCCGAGCACTTCCACGTAGAAGTCCCGCGAGGCGGGGATGTCGGCTCCCTCGGCGTACGGGACGATCCTGGTCACCGATGAGTTCATGCGTCCAGTGTGCAGGGCCGCGCGCCGCACGTCTTGGACGATCACGAAATGACGTCAGCAGCGGGGACGTGATTGAGCTGCTCGCCCCGCCGCCTCAGGTACGTCGTGGGCGAGACCCCCGCGTGTGCGCGAAACTCGCGGATCAGGTGAGCCTGGTCGCAGTAACCGCGCTCGAGCGCGAACGCCGACCAGCCGACGAGGGCGGCGGTGTCGATCCCGACCAGCGTTGAGCGAAACCGCTGCAGACGCTGATAGGCCTTCGGCGTCAGACCGACCTCGGCGCGGAACACCTGCTCCAGACGACGCGCGGTCCACCCGAGCCGCTCTGCGAGCCGCCCGACGCCGTCGCGCTCCGGCGCTCGCGAGACGTGCGCGGCGGCTCGGGCCGCGAGTGGATGGGCGACGTCGATGGAGCGCTCCAAGCGGCCGCGCAGGGCATCCTCGAGCTCGACGATCCTGCCCTGCCCGTCGGGCGCGGCGAGCACCCGCTCGCGGAGTCCGGCGGCGTCGGAGCCCCAGAGGTCCTCGAGCGCGACGTGACGCTCACGGAGCTCGCACAGCGGCACGCCCAGCAGCGGCCTCACCCGACCGGCCCTGAAGACCACGCCCATCACCTGCGACTGCTGGGCGGTGTCCAGCCTGTATGCGCGCCCGAACGGGCCCGCCACGACCATCCCCGGAAATTCCCGGCGCGCTCCGTTCTCGCCATACAACGAGCAGCGGTCCTCGCCCAGGTTGACCATGAGCTCCACACGCCCCGTCGGCAGCCGCAGATCCGATCCGTGCGCCGGCAGCGCGCCCTCGTGAAGCCAGATCGACTCCACCAGCTCCCCCAACCGGCCTGTGGGCACCTTCGAGGTGAACATCGTCGGCCAGACGGTAGAGGGTGAGCGCACCTCCATGGCAGCGACTCACAGCTCTCGCCGCAGGCGGAGCTGGAAGGCGCTCCGCTCCTCAGGGCCACCACCACGCGGCCGTGCGGCGAGCTCGACCCGGATCCCGCCGGAGCGCTTGATCGCGCGGCGTGCGGACTTGCCGAACCTGATCTCGACCCGCTTCGCGCGGCCGGCCGCGAGCGTCAGCCGCCGGGTCGCGAGCGGGCGGCGCCTCGCCGCGGTGGGGCTGTGGCCGGCGGCGTACACGCGGGCGGTGACCGTGCACCCCGCGGGGCAGCGGAGCGTGAACCGGGCAGCGCGGGTGCCGCGCAGGCGCGCCGTCTTGCCGGGCACGAGCGGGGTGAGCAGCTCGCCCTCGTCCTCGACGGGCGGTGTCGGCGGGTCGTCGTCGTCCCCGCCGTCGCCCGGCGGCGTTGGCGGCGCCGGTTGCCCGCTGTGGGTGCCGGTGCGCGTGAACGTGACGGTGCCCTCGATTTGGAGAGTGCAGGCGTCCGAGTACTGGCTGTTGAGCGGACACTGCTCCTTCGGCACGTCACGCCGGACGAGCTGGATGACCTTGCCCTGCGAGGTGGCCTCCGCGGGCAGGTCGAACACGAGGTCGAAGGGGCCGTAACCGAGCCCCGTGGCCGGCAGGTCGGCGAGCGACAGCGCGGTGGCGAAGGGTGTGCCGGCCTGGCAGGTGAGCGGCAGGGTGATGATGTCGAACGGGCTGAAGACGACCTGCGTGCCGCCGCTCACCGGCGCGAGCAGACCCTCCTCGGCGGCGGCCGCGCCCAGCACGTCCGCCCGCGTCCCGAAGCAGCTCCCGCTGATCGTGCCGTCCGGGGTATGGCGCTCCCCGTAGAGACCGGTGTCCACCTCCGTCACCCTCGACGTTCCCGTCTGGGCGCTCACGAGCTCGTTGCCGGAAACTGACCCGCGGCAGCGTGGCGCTGACCCGGAAATCCGAGCTCGTCTGCACGAACTCGCTGGGCGGGCGCGCCTCGTGGAACCAGCGGTAGTGGGCGTCCAGCTCGACCTTGTAGTCGGTCACGGTGGAGGCCGCGGCGTCGCCGGCGCCCACCAGGAGGGCGATCGCGGCGGCCGCGGCAAGGCTGTTCAAGCGGGTCATGGTCACTCCTTGCATAGGGAGCGGCCATGATCTGCCGCCCGCGAGCCCGCGTCGTCGTCCGCCGGACCGATCTTGTCTCCGACTGGGGTCCGAGCGCGTCTCCGCCTCTGGGTTGATTCATCGACGTGTCAGTCGAACTGACATCCGTGCTAGGATGTCCACATGTCAGTCGCTCTGACAACCACACCGAGGTCGTTGGCGGGTCCGGAGGCGAACCTCGGGTACCTGTTCCGGCTCGCGCACCAGCGCTTCCGGGCGATGCTCGAGGACGAGCTCGAGGACCTTGGGCTGTCCGCGCAGGAGTACGGGATCCTGAGCGTGTTCGAGACGAGGGCCGAGCTGTCGACCTCGGAGCTCGCGCGCGTCGCGCAGGTGACGAGGCAGACGATGCATCAGGCGATCCGCAGGCTCGAGTTCGCCGGGTTGCTGGAACGCAGGGCCGAAAATCAAAGGGTCGTCCTCCTGCGCCCGACGAAGCGGGGGGGCGCCGCCCTGCGGTCGGCGACCAGGCGCGTGCGCGCGGTCGAGCGCGCTGCGTTCGCGGGTCTCGGCAAGCACGAGGAGGCGACGGTGCGCGCCTGGCTTGCGGGGTTGGCGGCGTGACTCTCGAGCGTCGCATCCGGGCTGCCGAGAGCGACCTGTTCGGCGCGCTCGAGGCCGAGGTCGAGGAACGCTTTCTCGAGCTCGAGCGGACGAATCTGCGGGTGCGGGTGCTGTCCTACGGCAGCGGCCCGCCGCTGCTGCTGCTCCACGGCGTCTCGCTGACGGCCGCGGCGTGGGCGCCGCTGTTCGCGGAGCTCCAGGGCTTCAGGTTGCTCGCGGTCGATCTCCCGGGACACGGGTTCTCGGATCCCGTCCGCTATCGCCGCGGCCGCGTTCGCGAGCACACGCACCTGCTGCTCGACGACCTCGTCGACGCGCTCGGACTGGACGACGTCCCGGTGGTCGGGCACTCGCTCGGCGGCATGTTCGCCCTCTGGCACGCGGCCGCCGGTTCCGAGCGCATCTCGGAGCTGACCGCGGTCGGAGTGCCGGCGGTCGCGCTGCCTGGAGTGCGGGTGCGCATGCCGCTGTCGCCCCTGACGGTGCGGGGCCTCGGCGTTGCCATCCTGGCCTCGCCGAGCCCGCGCTTCGTCTTCCGCCACCTGCTCAGGCAGGGTCTTGGTCGCGCCGAGGTGAGCATGGCGCCGGAGCCGCTGATCGAGGCGCTGCGTCTATCGGCGCGCCGGCGAGAGAACGCCCGCAGCGTCGCCTCGCTGATGCACGCGATCGACCGCTTCCGCCGCCCGCGACCCGAGAGCGTCCTGACCGCCGAGGAGCTCGCCGCGATCCGCGTGCCCACGACCTTCATCCTGGGATCCGACGACCCCTACCTCTCGCCTAGCGACGCACGCCCGTCGATCGCCCGCATCCCGGACGCGACGGTCCACGAGATGCCCGCCGGCCACGGCCCGTGGCTCGTCGACCCGGAACGGGTCGCGGGGCTGATCGCGGCGCGCCCCGTGAGACCAGGTTGAGACCGGCTCGATACTGACGCGGCGCCCGCGGCGCGGGACCATCGTCCGGACCGCAAGAGGAGGCCGGAATGGTGAAGAGGCTCGTATTTCACGCGCGCCGCAACGTGATCGCGTACCTGGCGCTCGGCGTCGCGCTCGGCGCCGCGGGTGGCGTCGCGTACAGCGCGATCCCAGACGCTCAGGGCGTGATCCACAGCTGCTACGACGACTCGAACGGCGCGCTGCGCGTGATCGACACCGACAGCGGCGGGATCTGCAGGGGCGGCGAGACCGCGCTCGACTGGAACCAGCAGGGCAAACCGGGGCTGACCGGGCACACGGGCCCGTCGGGGCCCGCCGGCCCACCCGGCGTGGCGCTCACCTACGGCCGGTCCGTGTCCGGGCCGGTGGGGCTGCCGGACCCGGGACAGGTGAAGACGATCGCGAGCCTGAGCGTCCCGCGCGGCTCCTACGCGATCTTCGCCAAGGCGGAGGGCTCGCTGAACGTGCCGCCGTTCTCGTGCGCTCCCGGCACCGACGTCGTCTACTGCAACCTGGTGCACAACGAGCGCAGGCTGGCGTCAACCAAATTCGGGTGCACGATCCAGGCGGGCACGTCGAGCGACATCGGACGCGCCAACCTGATCGCGGGCGCCAACTCGCTGTTCGCGGTCGACACGGTCGCGGCCGAGCTGGTCCAGACCTTCACGAACAACCTGAACACGATCCGCCTGCGCTGCCTGCAATACGGCGGCGGAAAGTGGCCCGCCCGCATCTCGAACGCGCGCCTGATCGCGATGAAGGTGGACCGGGCGGCCCCGCTCGATCTCTTCAGGGGCATCTCGACGAAGATCGTGCGCGCCCCGAAGAAGCCCAAGCT